>NZ_JACHLZ010000001.1:2749778-3099557 GCF_014204755.1 Brachybacterium aquaticum | reverse complement strand
GGACGAGGCCGCGCTCGCCGAGGTGCCGGTCGAGCGCCGCGAGGGCGGGCCGCAGATCGAGGAGATCTACTCCGTGGACGCCTCCGGCGTGGTGCGCGTGCGGATCACGGACCTGACCAGCGGATACAGCCGCGAGTACGGGCTGGCGCGCCGCGGCTGAGAGCCGCGGCGGAGTCACTCCGGGCGGCCGACGGGCCGGGCGGGCTCGGGGATTCGGCCGACGGGGCTCAGCCCCGCGGGGCGTGCTCCTCGAGCACCTCGTCGAGGATCTCGGCGGTGTCGCGCAGGCGCGCGATCCGGGCATCGATCCGACGACGGTGCTCCCGCAGCGCACCGATCCCTTCGGCCGCGCCGTCCTCCCGGCCCAGCAGGCTCGGCAGCAGCGGCGAGATCTCGGCGCTGGAGAGGCCGGCCGCGAACAGGCGCTGGATCAGCAGCACCCGGTCCACCGCCTCGGCGTCGAAGCGGCGGTGACCGGCCGGGGTGCGGCGCGGCGCGAGCAGTCCCTGCTCCTCGTAGTACCGCAGCGAGCGGGGGCTGACCCCGGTGCGCACCGACAGCTCGCCGATCCCGAACAGGGACGACTCCCCGGCGGGCCCGGTCGCGGGGTTCACACGGGTGTCAGCATCGTTCACACGGGTGTCAAGAGCGGTCATGGAAGCACCGTACTCGTGCGGATCGCAGGATTCGTGCAGGTCAGCGGCGTGTCGTCGGAAATGACATTGATGTGATCCCTGGGGTCGTGGGGGGCGGCGCGGACGGGGCTGGGGGACACTGGTGCGCATGCTGACCCTCCGCCTCGACGGCGCCCGCATGCGCGACATCCCCACGTTCTACGACGAGATCAACCGCGTGTTCATGGCCGGGGAGGACTGGACGCTCGGGCCGAGCCTCGACGCGCTGGACGACATGCTCCGCGGCGGCTACGGCGCCCTCCACGGCGCGGGCGAGGCAAAGGTGATCTGGCAGGACCACGCGATCGCGGCCGAGGCGCTGGGACTCGAGACCACCAGGGCGCAGCTCCTCGCGAAGCTCGAGGACCCGCGCTTCGACCGGGACGCCGCGCAGCGGAAGCTCGACCGGCTCGAGGCCGACGGCGGGCCCATCTACTTCGACACTGTGCTCGAGATCTTCGGCGAGCACCCGCATATCGACCTCGTGCTCGCCGGAGAGCCGACGGTCCTCTGACGGCGGGTGGGTCAGGCGGTGTCGTGCGCGGCGATCACCGAGACCACCACGATGAACAGCGCGATCACCCCGAGGCCGGCACCGAACGCAGCCGGCAGCACCCGGTGCTCGAGCCCGCGGTCGTGCCGGCTTACCCCGAGGTAGCCGAGCACCAGTGCGGCGAGGCCCGGCGGCACCGCGAGCACGTCCCCGACCACGGGGACGAAGGCGCAGAGCAGGGCGATGATCCCGAAGCCGAGGGAGAGATCGCCGGGGGAGCGCCGCCCGCGTCGGGGCGGACGGGCGGAGTCCATGCCCGCATCGTAGAGCGGTGGGGAGGTCGGCGGGCGCGCGGCGCGGCTCCACGCGGCCGATGGCACGCGACCTGCACGAGCGAGCACGGGATCGATCACCGGTGCCGGTGCCTGCTCGAGGACCGTCAACCTCCAGGGGGCCGCAGGTCGCAGTACGATTCGCGGACGCGAGCAGACGGACCATGACATGCCGCGCCCGCTCTGATCCGACGACGCCCGGGAGCCGGAATGACCACCCCACTCACGGAGGGACGAGCCTTGCTTCGCCGCCTCCGCTGCATGGGGGACCGCTCAGTGCTGCGGGACTGGTCGGCGGACACGGAAGGGACGGACCTTCCGGACACGGAAGGGAGGGACGGTTCATGAGGACGCTGTTCACCGCTGCGGGCACCGTCCTGGGGTGGATCGTGCTCGCGCCGCTGTGGCTCGCAGTGATGGTCGTCCTCCTTCCCATAGCCGCGGTCTTCGGGGCCGTGGAAGAGGTCCTGGCCATGGTGAGGAGGGAGCCGCGAGTGCGGCTTCCCGAGACGGGTGTCGTCCTCATCGGGGGGCCGGAGGAGGAGACGAGCCGCGAGATCGTTGCGACAGCCATCCTGTCGCAGTGCTCGAGCCCCGTGAGCCGTCGGGTCGGTGAGGACGGGGACATCACGCTCACCGCACAGGGGGCGGCCCAGCGGCGGGTGGTCGTCCGGCGGGTCGAGGAGCTCTCCGAGCAGGATGACGAGATCGGGGAGGAGCTCGAGGTGGACATCGGCCCTTGGACGGTGAACAGCCCCGACGGATACGACAACGGTGAGGGGGATGTCGCGGTCGCCATGGCCGCGACGTATCTGGACCGCGGTCTCGTCTGCCGCGTGGTCGGTAAGCGCACCGTGGCCCTGCTGCGGTGGGAAGGGGCAGGGTTCGAGGGGGCAGAGGTCGACGAGGCAGGCGTCTGGTGGCGTCCTGAAGCTGACGGCGGCGGGCCCTTCAACCAGGAGTGGTTCCGGGACCTGCCGGGTAGGCCCGCCACCGAGGCCGAGCGCCCGCGCCACCTCGCGCGGGACGTCACGACATGACGAGGAGGGCGGGTGATGATTCCGCGCGACGAGTCCGAGGAGTTCATGAGAATCGACGGGGGCAGGCGCATGGGCGGAGGTGACCGATTGCGCTGGTGACGAACGATGACGCCCTGGCTGCCCACTGCCGGGCGGGAGGATCTAGGGTTGAGGCATCACCTCGACGAAAGGACTGATCATGGCGGACTACACGCTTCCGGATCTCGACTACGACTACGGGGCGCTGGATCCCTCGATCTCGGGCCGGATCATGGAGCTGCACCACTCCAAGCACCACGCGACCTACGTCAAGGGCGCGAACACGGCGCTGGAGAAGCTCGCGGCGGCGCGGGAGGCGAACGACTTCGGGTCGATCAACCAGCTCTCGAAGGACCTCGCGTTCAACCTGGGCGGTCACACCAACCACTCGATCTTCTGGAAGAACCTCTCCCCGGAGGGCGGCGACAAGCCGACCGGCGAGCTGGCGGCCGCGATCGATGAGTACTTCGGCTCGTTCGACGCGTTCCGTGCGCACTTCACCGCGGCGGCGCTGGGCATCCAGGGCTCCGGCTGGGCCGTGCTCGCCTACGAGCCGGCCGGTGGGAACCTGGTGATCGAGCAGTTCTACGATCAGCAGAACGGTGTGCCGGTCGCGACGATCCCGCTGTTCCAGCTGGACATGTGGGAGCACGCCTTCTACCTGGACTACCAGAACGTGAAGGCCGATTACGTCAAGGCGATCTGGGACATCGTGAACTGGGCGGATGTCCAGGCACGGTTCGAGAACGCCCGCTCGAACGCGTCCGGGATCGTCGTCCCCGGCGCCTGAGCCCCACTCCGCTCGCTCCCTTCCCGTCATCGCGGGGGAGTGACAAGACAGCGGCCGGTCCCTCCACGAGGAGGGGCCGGCCGCTGTCATGTCCGGGTCCGGACTGACCCCGTCGGCCGCCCTCAGCCGTGCCGCCCTCAACCCCGCCGTGCCGCCGCGCGCTCGAGCAGCCGGCGGTGGAAGCGGTCCTCCCCGGCGACCTCCGGATGGAAGGCCGTCGCCAGCAGCGACCCCTGCTCGACGGCCACGATCCGCCCGTCCTCGAGCTGCGCCAGGACGGTGGCGCCCGGGCCGACCTCCGTCACCTCGGGGGCCCGGATGAAGGTCGCCGTCACCGGCGCGGGGCCGAGCGCCGGCACCGCGAGCGTGGTCTCGAAGGACTCCGTCTGCCGGCCGAAGGCGTTGCGGCGCACCGTGACGTCGAGCCCGCCGAGGGTCTGCTGCCCCGCGATCGCGTCCTCGACCCGGTCCGCCAGCAGGATCATCCCCGCGCACGTCCCGTACACAGGCAGTCCGTCCACGATCGCGGCGCGCAGCGGCTCCCGCAGCCCGAACTGCCGCGAGAGCTTGTCGATCACGCTGGACTCCCCGCCCGGAAGCACGAGCGCGTCGAGGCCCTCCAGCTCGGCGGGACGGCGCACCTCCGCCGCCTCGGCCCCCAGCCGCTGCAGGGTGCGGGCGTGCTCGCGCACGTCCCCCTGCAGGGCGAGGATCCCGACCCGGAGCGCGATCGGGGCGCTCACCAGCCGCGCTCGGCCAGGCGGTGCGGGGCGGGCAGGTCGGCGACGTTGATGCCGACCATCGCCTCGCCGAGACCGCGGGACACCTCGGCGATCACCGCGGGATCGTCGTGGAAGGCCGTCGCCTTCACGACCGCGGCGGCGCGCTTCGCGGGCTCGCCGGACTTGAAGATCCCGGAGCCGACGAACACCCCGTCGGCCCCGAGCTGCATCATCATCGCGGCGTCCGCCGGGGTCGCGACCCCGCCCGCGGTGAACAGCACCACCGGCAGCTCACCGGTCTCGGCGACCTCCGCGACCAGGTCGTAGGGGGCCTGGAGCTCCTTCGCCGCGACGTATAGCTCATCCGGGCTCAGGTGGCGCAGGCCCGCGATCTCCGCACGGATGCGGCGGATGTGCTTGGTGGCCTCGGAGACGTCGCCGGTGCCGGCCTCGCCCTTGGAGCGGATCATCGCCGCGCCCTCGCTGATGCGGCGCAGGGCCTCGCCGAGGTTCGTCGCGCCGCAGACGAACGGGACGGTGAAGCGGTGCTTGTCGATGTGGTGCGTGTAGTCCGCCGGGGAGAGGACCTCGGATTCGTCGATGTAGTCCACGCCCAGCTCCTGCAGCACCTGCGCCTCCACGAAGTGGCCGATGCGGGCCTTGGCCATGACCGGGATCGAGACGGCCTCGATGATGCCGTCGATCATGTCGGGGTCGCTCATGCGGGAGACCCCGCCCTCGGCGCGGATGTCGGCCGGGACCCGTTCGAGCGCCATGACGGCCACGGCGCCCGCGTCCTCGGCGATGCGGGCCTGCTCGGGGGTGACGACGTCCATGATGACGCCGCCCTTGAGCATCTCGGCGAGGCCGCGCTTGACGGTGCGGGTGCCGGTGCTGGGCACAGCAGAGGTGGGTGCGGTGGGGGCAGGGGCGCTCATCGGAGCTCCTTCGCAGCTCGCGCGGCGCGGGCCGACGGCTCCTGACGCCGCGACCCTCCCTGCACCACTTTGATCTAGGCCAAAAGGTAGCACGGGCGGGCCACGGGGCCGACGGCCGCCCTACACTCGAGCACGTGGAGGCCCCCGCGAGCGCGCAGATCAGCGGCACCACCGCGGCGGAGATCGCGGGCAGTGTGCGGTCCCTCGTCGAGCGCGGCGAGCTCGGGGCCGCTGACCTGCTCCCGCCGGTGCGCGCCCTCGCCGAGCGCCTCGGCGTCAACCGCAACACCGCCGTTGCCGCCTATCGCCGCCTCGCCCGCGACGGGGTCGTCGTCGGACAGGGTCGCGCCGGCACCCGCGTGGCCGGCACCCCCGATGTCCCCCAGGAGGGCTTCGCCGCCGCCTCCACGCTCGCAGGGCTCTCCGCAGACGTTCCCGCGGGAACGCTGCGCGACCTCGGCACCGGCAACCCCGCCCCCGCCCTCATCCCCGATCCCGCGCCCGTGCTGCCCGGCGTCGTCGGCCGCCCCGTGCTCTACGGCGAACCGGTCATCGACCCCGGCTTCGAGGCCTGGGCGCGGGGGTGGATGGCGCCCGACGTGCCGGGCGGGACCCGTGCGGCCGACGGGCCGGGCAGCGCCGACGCGGGCGGCGACGGCGGCGCGGAGATCGCCCTGACGCTGACCAGCGGCGCCGTCGACGCGATCGAGCGCCTGCTCACCCAGGCCCTGACCCGCGACGACGCGGTCGCGCTCGAGGACCCCTGCTTCCTCGCGAGCATCCAGACCGTCCGCCACGCCGGCTACCGCGCGCACCCGGTGCCGGTCGACGACGAAGGCATGACCCCGGACGGTCTGCGCGCCGCGCTCGAGGCCGGGGCCCGGGCCGTGGTGCTCACCCCGCGCGCCCAGAACCCGACGGGCGCCTCGCTCACCGAGCAGCGCGCGGAGGAGCTGCGACAGGTGCTCGCGGAGCACCCGTACGTGCTGGTCATCCAGGACGACTACTACTCGATGCTCTCCCGCAGCCCCTTCCGCTCGGTGGTCCCCGCGGAGCACCGGCGGTGGGCGCTGATCCGCTCGGTCTCGAAGTTCCTCGGCCCGGACCTGTGCCTCGCCGTCACCGCCACCGATCCGGAGACCGCGCGGCGCCTGGCCCTGCGCCTCAGCCCCGGCACCACCTGGGTGAGCCACCTGCTGCAGCGCCTCGCCCACGGCATGCTGCGCGCGGAGGGGACGCGGGAGATCATCGAGCGCGCCGGCGACCACTATGCCGAGCGCAGCGCCGAGGCCGCCCGCCGCTTCACCGCCCAGGGCGTGCCGGTGACCCCCGGGGACGGGATGAGCCTGTGGGTGCCGGTGCCCCGTCCCGCCGCGCAGGTCGCGGCCGACCTCGCGCGGAGCGGCTGGCTGGTGCGCACCGGGGACGAGTTCCGCCTGGTCCCGGACGAGCCCGGCGCCGCAGCGGAGGATCACCTGAGGATCACCGTCCACGACCTCGACGACGCCGAGCTGGACGCCCTGGCCGCAGATCTCGCCGCGGCGTGCCGCTGACCCGGGGTGGAGGAGAGCACAGGGCGTCCGACCGTTCCGGCGGTCAGCAGGCTCACGCCTCCGCGGTCTCCAGCGCATGCACGTGCCCGTCGCGCAGGGAGATGACGCGGTCCGCGTCCTCGGCGAACTCCTCGTCGTGGGTGACCATCACGGTGCCCACCTGCAGCTCGCGGGTGATCCCCACCAGCAGGTCCACCACGGCGCGGGAGCGCTCGTGGTCCAGGGCGCTGGTCGGCTCGTCCACCAGCAGCACCGCCGGATCCGTCACCAGCGCGCGGGCGATGTTCACCCGCTGACGCTGGCCGCCGGAGAGCTCATGGGGGCGGCGCCGGGCGTACTCGCCCATGCCCACCCGCTCGAGCATCGCGTCGGCCCGCTCGCCGAGCGCCTGCAGCGCGCGCCCGCGGAGCCCTGCGATGTGCCCGGTGATGGTGAGCTGCTTGCGCACGGTGAGGGCGGGCAGCAGGTTCGGCTGCTGGAAGACCACGCCGATCCGGTCGCGGCGCACTGCGGTGCGGCGCTTCTCGGAGAGGCCGGCGAGGTCCGTGCCGCCCACGAGCACGTGCCCAGCATCGGGGACGACGAGCCCGGCGGCGACCGAGAGGAGGGTGGACTTCCCCGAGCCCGAGGGGCCGAGGATGACCGCGAACTCGCCGCGGCCGACGCTCAGGTGCGCGTCGTCGAGCGCGGTGACGGTGCGGGGAGTGCCGTCGGCCTCGCGACCGTCGGGATAGCGCACGCTCACCCCGGAGATCTCGAGGGCGGGGGCGGTGATGACAGTGCTGTCAGTGGTGGCAGTGGGTTCGGTGGTGTGCATGGGGATCAGTTCCCTCCCAGGGCGAGCAGCGGATCGACGCGGGTGACGCGCCGGGTGGCGAGGATCGAGCCGAGCAGCCCGATGACGAGCACCCCGCCGACCGGCAGGGCGACGGTGAGCGCGGAGGACTCGAAGGGGGCGACGGTCGCGAGGGCCGCCCCGCCGGCGCCGCCGACGAGACCTCCCACGGCCGCGCCGACGACGAGCAGGATCGCGGCCTGGCCCACGGTGTCCCGCAGCACGTAGCCGCCGGTCGCGCCGAGGGCGCGCAGCACCGCAATGTCGCGGGTGCGCTGGATCGTCCACACGGACAGGAACGCGATCGTGACCAGGGCGGAGATGCCGTAGAGGAAGGCCTGGATGAGGGTGAGGGAGCCGTTCTCCGAGGAGTAGCTCGGCAGCGCCTGCAGCGAGGCGCCCACGCTCATCACGCGGGTGCCGGTGGCGTCCGCGGCGCTCACGGCGGCAGGAGCCTCCGCACCCTCGCCCCCGTCGCGCACCAGCAGCGCGCTGCCCGCCGTGTCCTCACCCTGGTGGGCGAGCGATCGGAAGGTCGCCGCGTCCACGTACCCGACCTCGGAGTGGGAGTACCAGGTCGTCCCCACGGTGCCGGCGACGGTGAGGTCCTGGCCGTTGACGCTGACGGGGTCGCCGGTGGCGACGTCGAGTGCGTCCGCGATGTCGGCCGGCAGCAGCACCTCGCCGTCGGCGGGCGCAGCGGGCAGAGCGGCGGCGACCTCGCCGTCCGGGGCGATGCCGAACAGGGCCAGTGAGGTCACGGCGTCGTCGGCCGCGATCCTCATCTGCCCGACCGACAGCGGCTCGGTCCCGAGCCCGGGGGTGTCCTCCCAGGTCGCGGCCTGGTCGGTCGTGATCTGCGAGTCGGCCCAGGAGACGGAGTCCCCGAGGGTGGGGGTGAGGACCACGGCATCGGCCGGGAGCTCCTCGATGGCGGAGATGTTCTGGTGGGCGAGGCCCCGGGTGAGGCCCGTGAGCAGCACCAGCAGGAGGGTGAGCAGGGCGATCACGCCGATCATCAGCGTGAACCTCCCCTTGGCGTGGACGATGTCTCTCAGTGCGACGAACATGCCCCCATCCCATCGCCGCCGGCGCCCGGGCACATCGGCCCGCGAGGGCCCCGTCGGCCGACGGACGGACCGTTCCGGACCGGTCCTTTCGGACGATGCCGCGCGGAGCGCGCGGACCTAGAGTGGCCGGGTGACCGCCCTGCCCGCCCCCGACCCCGCCCTGCCCAGCGCCGCCGAGCCCGCCGCGCCGCGCACCCTCGCGACCGTTCTGCGCGGCGCGATGCACCTGGCCTTCGCGGCGCTGCCGGCGCTCGGGGCGCTGCGCGCGATCACCGCCGACCACGTCCACCCCGCCCTCGCTATCGCCGCAGCACTCCTGGTCGCCGGGATCTACGCCGCCGGCTCCGCCCTCGCCCGCCGCGGCCGAGGCCCCGCCGACGTCGCCGCGACCGACCTGCTGCTGCCCTCCCCGGCCTGGATGCTGGGCCTGCTCGCCGCCTGGGTCGCCGCGACGCTCGTCTCCGCCGCGTTCGTGTGGGTCGCGTTCCCGCTGTTCTTCCTGGTCCTGTTCACGCTCGGCCGCCCCGCCGGGCCGCTCGCGCTCGCCGCCGTCACCGCCTGGGCCGTACTCGCCCCGCTCGCCGTCGGCGCCCAGGACTCCCTCGGCGTCGGCGAGATCGTGGGCCCCGTGGTCGGAGCGGTGTTCACCCTCGTCGCCCACACCGTGTGGCGCTCCCTGCTGGAGGAGTCCGCGCGGACCCTTCGCCTGCTCGCCCAGCTGCGCGAGGCCCAGGCCGACCTCGCCGACTCCGAGCGGCGCAAGGGCGTTGCCGAGGAGCGCCAGCGCCTCGCCCAGGACATCCACGACACCCTCGCCCAGGGCCTGAACTCCATCGTGCTGCTCTCCCGCAGCGCCGGCGCCGCCCACCCCCAGGCCGCCGGCGACTTCACCCGCATCGAGGAGACGGCCCGCGCGAATCTCGCCGACGCGCGCCTGCTCGTGCGCGACCTCGCCGAGCGCACGTCGGCCGACGACCTCGAGCAGGCACTGCGCGCCGTCGTCGACCGCACCGCCCCGCTCGCCCCCGCCACCCGACTCGAGCTGCGCGTGGACGGGCAGGCCCGCGAGCTGCCCGCGGCCACGGTCGGGACCGTCCAGCGCGCCGCCCAGTCGCTGCTCGCAAACGTGCTTCGCCACGCGCGCGCCGAGCGGTGCGTGCTCACGCTCGGCTGGTTCGAGGACCGGCTCACCCTCGACGTCGTCGACGACGGGATCGGCTTCGACCCCTCGGCCCCGGCCCGGCCGACGGGGGAGGGCGGGGACGGGCTGCGCCTGCTGCGCTCCCGCATCGCCGCCGCGGGCGGCACCGTGAGCATCGACTCGACCCCGGGGGAGGGCACGACCGTCGGCCTCGCCCTGCCGTTCGCGGCGCCGGGGCCACAGGCTGACCTGCAGAGGGAGACGCGATGAGCATCCGCGTGATGATGGTGGACGACCACCCCGTGGTCCGTGCCGGGCTGCGCGCCCTGCTCGAGGCCGGCGGGAACGTCGAGGTCGTCGCCGAGGTCGACACCGGCGAGGCGGCGCTCGCGCGGATCGACGAGCTGGCCGCCGCCCCGGAGGGCGCACCGGACCTGGTGCTCATGGACCTGAACCTCGGCGCCGGGATCGACGGCATCGAGACCACCCGTCGACTGCGCGCCGCCCATCCCGGCGTGCAGGTCCTCGCCGTGACCACCTTCGACGCCGAGGCGGACATCGTCGGCGCCCTCGAGGCCGGCGCCACCGGCTACGTCCTCAAGGATTCCCCGACCGAGGCGCTCTCCGCCGCCGTGCACGAGGCGGCGAGCGGCCGCAGCGTCCTCTCCCCGGAGGTCCAGCAGCGCCTGGTGCGGCGGATGACCGACCCCGCCGGCGCCCTGTCCCCGCGCGAGGCGGAGATCCTCGAGGCCCTCGCCTCCGGCGCCACGAACCGCGAGGTCGCCAGACGGCTGTTCATCTCCGAGTCCACGGTGAAGACCCACCTCGTCCACCTCTACGAGAAGCTCGGCGTCACCAGCCGCACCGCGGCGCTGCGGGTGGCGCGGGAGCGGCGGCTGATCCGCTGAGCAGCCCTGACATGACGGACCGGTGATCCCGAGGGCGGGATCACCGGTGCGTCGGTGGAGCGGGGTGCGAGGTCACCACTTGTGGGCGACGTCGATGACGAGGCGGGACCCGTTGCCGGGACCGTCCAGCACGAGCACCCTCATGGGGAGCCGGGCGCGGACGCCCAGACCCAGCGTGGTCTCGCCCTCGAAGCTGCCCGCCATCGCGACCTGGCGGAACGTCGTGTAACCGCTGACGTTCACGAGCTGACGCGGGTTTGAGCGGGGGTTGTAGGTGATCCGGCCGTTGTCGTCATAGGCCGGAGCGAGAACGGTGATCTGGAGATCCGCGGCGCCCGACAGCGGCACAGCGAATCCGGAGCCGGGCGAGCGCACCACGTCGACGTAGCGCACGGAGTAGCCCTTGACCTTGTAGTTCAGGTCGACGACGAGCCGGTCGAAGCAGTCATGCTTGCCGGCGCGGAAATCGGTGATCTTGGCCGTGGACATCCCGGCCTTGGACTTCTGGAGGGACCCCCAGGTGATGCCGCAGTACGGTGCGGCCTCCGCTGCGGGTGCGACGGTCATTCCCAGACCGAGGACGAACGCCGCGCTCGCGAGCGCGGCGAGGATACGCTTTCTCATCCCAGCCTCCTTCATAGGACGACCGGGTCGGGCGACCACGGCCGATAAGGTATGGTGCGCCTTTCCCGCGCCCGGAATCCAGTGACCGGGAAGTCATGACTGTCAAACCGTAATAATTGGCTGAACTGGGCTTTCGCTCACTCCCGTCCGGTAGTGGAGGAGCTGTGGAGGCGGTGTGGAGGAGGTGCGGACACGGCCCGCGGAAAAGGGCTCGGAAATGCTTTTCGTGCACTCTTCGCCCATTTCTCGGGGTTCTGCGGGCCCTTCGGCGCGCAGGATGGCCGGCCGGGCGGCCAGAGGTCCCGAAGGGGCGGCCGACGCGCCTGGCACGATGAGCGGCATGACTGCGCTCGTCGCCTACGCCACTCATTCCGGAGCCACCCGCACCCTCGCCGAGACGCTCGTCGGCGCCCTGACGGAGCAGGGGGTGGACTGCGCGCTCGTGGACCTCGCCGAGGCCCCGGACCCCGCCGGCTACGACGCCGTGGTGCTCGGCTCCGGCGTGCGCATCGAGTCCGTCGAGAAGAGTGCCTCCTCCTGGGCGAAGAAGTACGAGTCGACCCTGGCCGCGAAGCCCTTCGCCTTCTTCTCCTGCTCCGGCGGTGCCGCGAACCCCGCCAAGCGCGAGCACAGCAAGGCCACCGACGGCCTGCTGAAGGACCTCTCGCTCACCCCGGTGGCGGTCGCGAACTTCCCCGGCTGGGTGCTCATGGATCGCATCCCCCTGCACGAGCGCGTGATGCTGAAGTCGATGCGCACCCCCGTCGGCGACTTCCGCGACCTCGACGCGGTCGCCGCCTGGGGGCGCGAGATCGCGCCGCTGCTGAAGGGCTGACTGCTCAAGGGCTGACGCCGCTCGCGGGGTGAGGGCCGAGGTCCTGGAGGGCCGGGTCCGGCCGACGCGGTGAGTGCTCGGCCGGCGGGTGCGCCCTGGACCTCAGTCCTTTGCCTCGATCGTTCCCACGATGCGCCGGCTGATGGCCAGGAGCTGCCGCTTCTGGACGGTGGAGAGCGGATCGATCGCCAGGTCGCGCACCTCGTTGGCGTGGCCGGGCGCGGTGGCGACCACCTTGTCCCAGCCCTGCTCGGTGAGGGTCGCCAGGGTGAAGCGGCCGTCGGCCGGATCGAGCCTGCGCGAGATCCAGCCCTTCTTCTCCAGGCGTGAGACCACCTGCGAGAGGCGCTGCAGGCTCGAGTCCGTGCGCTCGGCGAGCTCGCTCATCCGCAGGGTGCGTCCCTCCTGCTCGGAGAGGTGCGACATCACCTGGTAGTCGAAGTGGGTGATCCCTGCGTCCCGGCGCAGCTGCGCGTCCAGCGCCGCCGGCAGGCGCACGATCAGGCTGCCCAGGGCGCGCCAGGTCTCCTGCTCCTCCGCGGTGAGCCAGCGGGGTTCGTCGTCGGCCGTCATGAGGAGAAGAGTACTTCTGGGAGCGCGCTGGATCGGCGCAGCTCCGCGGCACGGGGCCGCAGAGCACCGCGCAGATCCGCAGACCTCCGCAGAGTTCCGCCGAGGCCCCGCGCATCGCGGGCACCTTCCCGCTCTCCCAGGGCGTCGAGGCCTTCGCGGCCGACGCCTCCTCCCGCGGCAAGACCGTGGTGACCATGGGGGCCTGATCCCCTCGATCGCGGTGCACGATGCCTGAGGCGTCGGCATCGCTGGACCAGGATGCCTGGGGCGTCGGTATTCGCGCGAATACCGACGCACCAGGCATCCTCGCGTTCTAGGGAGAGGTGCTTCGGGGAACCTTCGGCAAGGCCTTCGCGCATGATGCCTGGCACGTGCCAGGCGAGGATTCGGCAACGATGGAAAAGGGTTGCCCCGGACCCCTGTCCCGTCAACCGCCCGAGGGGCAGCTTCCCGGGACATGACCCTTGACCCCGTCATCCGCCTCCGTCTGTCGACGATGATGTTCCTGGAGTTCTTCGTCTGGGGAGCCTGGTTCGTCACCCTCGGCACCTATCTCGCCTCCGACCTCGGCGCCTCCGGCAGCCAGATCGCGCTGGCCTTCCTCACCCAGTCCCTCGGGGCGATCCTCGCGCCCTTCATCGTGGGCCTCATCGCCGACCGCTTCTTCGCCGCCCAGCGCATCCTCGGCGTGCTGCACCTGTTCAGCGCCGTGATGCTCTTCCTCGCCGGGCGGCAGGACGACTTCGGGGCGTTCTTCGTGTTCTCGCTGCTGGCGATGATCTCGTTCATGCCGACGCTGGCGCTGGCGAACTCGATCTCCTTCCGCCGCATGCAGAGCCCCGAGCGGCAGTTCCCCTCCGTGCGCGTGTTCGGCACCATCGGCTGGATCGTCGCGGGCCTCCTCATCGGCTGGCTCGGCTGGGAGACCGGCGGACTGCTCGCCAACACCTTCGTCATGGCCGCGATCGGCTCCGCGCTGCTCGGCGTGTACGCGTTCACCCTCCCGCACACCCCGCCGGAGCAGACCGACGGCCCCACCACCGTGCGCGACATCCTGGGCCTCGATGCGCTCGCGCTGCTGAAGACCCGCTCCTACCTGGTCTTCTTCATCGCCTCGATCCTCATCTGCATCCCGCTCGCCTTCTACTACAACTTCACCAACCTCTACCTCAACGAGATCGGCGTGCAGCGCGCCGCGGCGCTGCAGTCCCTCGGCCAGGTCTCCGAGGCACTGTTCCTGCTGATCATGCCGCTGATGCTCAAGCGCCTCGGCATCAAGAAGACCCTGCTCCTCGGCATGATCGCCTGGGCCCTGCGGTACACCCTGTTCGCCTTCGGCGACGCCGGCTCCCTGCTGTGGATCGTGGTCATCGGCCTGCTCCTGCACGGCATCTGCTACGACTGCTTCTTCGTCGCCGGGCAGATCTACACCGACCGCTTCGCCCCCGCGAAGGTGCGCTCGGCCGCGCAGGGCCTCATCTCGCTGGCCACCTACGGTGTGGGCCTGCTGATCGGCTCGCTCATCTCCGGCCCGATCGTCGACGCCTTCATCGCCGCCGACGGCACCCATGAATGGCGCGCCATCTGGCTGATCCCCGCCGGGCTCGCGGTGCTCGTGACGCTCTTCTTCGCGACCCTGTTCAAGGAGAAGGAGGCGCCGGAGCCGGCGGCCGTGCAGTCCTGATCCCGTCAGCTCGTCACGCGCCACAGGGCCCGCACCTCACTGACATCGGTCAGCAGGTGCGGGCCCTGTGGTGTCGGTGCGGTGCGGTCAAGGTGCCTGACACGTCGGAATTCCGAGGCCACGGCGCCTGGTGCGTCGGTGCTACGGCGCCGTAGCGACGCACCAGGCACCGTGCCCGACGTGCACCGACCCTCGCTAGGATCGACACCGGCCCACGCCCCTCCAGCGACGGAGACCCACCCCATGCCCCAGCAGGACCCTCCGGCCATGCACGACCTCGCCGCCCCGCTGCGGGTCGGCATCGTCGGCACCGGCGAGATCGCCCGTGCGCACCTGCCCGGCTGGCAGGACCTCGGTGCGGAGCTGCACTGCGTCGGCCTCCAGGGCGCGGACGAGTTCGCCCGCGAGGCCGGTGCGACCGCCCACGGCTCCCTCGAGGCGCTGCTCGCCGCGGTCGACGTGGTGGACGTGTGCACCCCCACCCCGGACCACCCCGCGATCGTGCGCGCCGCCCTCGACGCGGGCCGCGACGTGGTCTGCGAGAAGCCGCTGGCGCTGACGGGGGAGGAGGCGCTCGACCTCGTCGCCCATGCCGAGCGTGCAGGTCGCATGCTGTTCCCCGCGCACGTGGTGCGCTACTTCCCGCAGTACGTCGCGGCGCGCGAGGCGGTGCGCCGCGGCGACATCGGGACCCTCGCCGTACTGCGCTTCGAGCGCACCGGCGCGCTCCCGGACCGCCCCTGGTACGCGGACGAGGAGCTCTCCGGCGGGATCGTGATGGACCAGATGATCCACGACCTCGACCAGGCGCTCTGGCTCGCGGGCGATGCCGAGCGCGTCTACGCCCAGCAGAGCATCGCCGCCTCCGACGGCGCCGTGCGCACCGCCCACGTGGTCCTCACCCACCGCTCCGGCGCGCTCAGCCACTGCCGCGGCTTCTGGGGGCCGGAGGGCACGCAGTTCCGCTACACCTTCGACCTCGCCGGGGACGCCGGGCGCCTCCAGTACGACAGCGCGGCCGACGTCGGCATTGCTTTCGACCCCGTCGCCTCCGCGCGCCAGGCCGCCGGCGACGGCTTCCTCCCGGACGTCTCTACGATGCGCGATCCCTACGCGGCCGAGCTCGCCGACTTCGTGCGCGCCCGCGCCACGGGTGCTCCCGCCCGGGTCGAGGCGGCGGACGGGGCTCGCGCCGTCGAGGTCGCCCGTGCGGCCCTCGAGTCCCTCCGCACCGGACGGAGCATCGCATGCTGACCTCGCCCTCCACCTCGCCCCAGCCCCAGTCCCAGGCCGCGCGTCGGCCCCTGCGCATCGCGCTGCTGAGCTGCGCCCACACCCACGCCGCCACCTACGCGGCCCTCCTCGAGGCGCGCGACGACGTGGAACTCGTCGTCGCCGACCCCGACGGGTACGGGGACGTGCAGGGCGTGCGGGTCGTCGCCGGCTACGAGGAGGCGTGGGAGGCCTGGCCGGGCGGGCCCGACGCCGTCATCGTCACCAGCGCCAACGCCCACCACTGCGACCTCGTGCTCGAGGCCGCACGGCGCGGTGTCCACGTGCTGTGCGAGAAGCCGCTGGCCACCACCGTCGCCGACGCCGAGGCCATGCGTGCCGCATGCGACGAGGCCGGCGTGGTGCTCATGACCGCCTTCCCCGTCCATTTCTCCCCGGCCGTGCAGGCGCTGCGCGCCGCGATCGCGGACGGCACGCTCGGCGAGGTCGTGGGCCTGACCGGTACGAACAACGGCGTGCTTCCCACCGCGCGGGATTGGTTCACCGACGTCGCGCTCGCCGGCGGCGGATCGCTCGTGGACCACACCGTGCACGTCGCCGAGATCCTCGACTCCGTGCTCGGCGAGCCCGCGAGCGTCCACGCCGTCACGAACCGCATCCTCGCCGCCGACCGGGCGGGGGAGGGCGCCGAGACCGGGGGACTGGTGACCCTGACCTACGACTCCGGCGTCGTCGCGACGATCGACTGCTCCTGGTCCCAGCCGGCCGACGCCCCCACCTGGGGCGGCCTGACCCTCCAGGCCGTCGGCACCGGCGGACAGCTGCAGATCGACGCCTTCGCCCAGCACGTGGGCGGGCCCGGACGCTGGCTGCCCTACGGCACCGATCTCGACGCCCTGCTGCTGGACTCCTTCCTCACCGCCGTGCGGCGTGGGGAGGCCGCGGCGCCGGACGGCGAGGTGGGGCTGCGGACTCTCCGCGTGGTCGCCGCAGCGCAGGAGTCGGTGCGCACCGGGCAGCCGGTCGCGCTGGCGCGCTGACCTGCGCCCTCTGGTCGACAGCGCCCTCACGTCGACGGCGCCCCCAATTCCGCAGCGCCCTCACCCCTCCAGATCCCGCTCCAGCACCGGCGCGAGGCGGAACGGGATCAGCTCGCCCATGGCGAGCGACGTGTCCGTGCGGATCACGCCCTCGCAGCCGAGCACGAGCTTGTTGACCCGGTAGAGGTCCTCGGTGTCCCGGCACACGCAGCGCACCAGGATGTCGTTCAGGCCCGAGAGGCCGTGGACCTGCACCACCTCGGGGATCTCCCGCAGCTGCTCCACCACGTGCTCGAGGTGCGGCTGGTCCACCTGCGTGGTCATGAAGACCGTCAGCGGGTAGCCGAGCGAGGCGGCGTGCAGGCGCCGGTCATAGCCCTGCAGCGCCGGGCCCGCCTCGAGCGCCGCGAGCCGTGCCTGGACGGTGTTGCGGGACAGGCCCAGCTTCTCCGCGAGCGCCACGATCGTCGAGCGGGGGTTCTCGGTCATCGCCAGCAGGATCCGACGATCGGTGTCATCCACGGTGTGCATAGTGCGTGATCCTACGGGACCGTAGGCTCCCAGGAAGAGCGTTATGCACAATCTGGGACGGCATGATTGCTCGGACTGCACCGGGCGCGTAGCGTGGAACGGGACGACGACGTCACGGCGCCCACAAGGCGCCGCGGAACCTGGAGGTCCGTATGTCGACGACCATCCCGGAGACCGACCACGATCTGGTCGGCGGCCCGGACCAGCCGCTGCAGGTGCTCGCCGAGGACGGCACCCGCCATCGCAGCCCTACGCTCGACCCCCTGCTCACCGACCTCGACCAGGACGCCCTCGCCGACCTGCTCGCCGACATGACCGTGCTGCGCGCGATCGACGACGAGGCCGTCGCCCTGCAGCGCCAGGGCGAGCTCGGGCTGTGGCCGCCGCTGAAGGGGCAGGAGGCCGCGCAGATCGGGCTCAGCCGCGCCCTGGACCCGGACGACTTCCTGTTCACCTCCTACCGCGAGAACGGCCTGGCCTGGCTGCGCGGGGTCACCCCGGCGGAGATGCTCGCCGTCTGGCGCGGCACCGCCCTGTCCGGCTGGGACCCCTTCGCGCGCCGCATGGCCACCCCGCAGGTGGTCATCGCCGCCCAGACCCTCCACGCCGTCGGCCACGCCATGGCCACCCGCACCCGCGGGGAGGACGGGATCACCGTCGCCTGCTTCGGCGACGGCGCCACGAGCCAGGGCGACTTCGCCGAGGCACTCGTGTTCGCCGCGTCGTTCCAGGTCCCGGTGCTGTTCTTCTGCCAGAACAACCAGTACGCGATCTCCGAGCCGATCGGGGTGCAGTCCATCGTGCCGCTGTCCCACCGGCCCGTCGGCGTCGGCATCCCCGTGCTGCGCGTGGACGGCAACGACGTCCTCGCCGTCCGCGCCGCGAGCCGGCTCGCCGCCCAGCGTATCCGCGCCGGCGGCGGCCCGATGTTCCTCGAGGCCGTCACCTACCGCCTCGGCCCCCACACCACCAGCGACGACCCCACCCGCTACCGCGATGAGGCCGAGCTCGACCGCTGGCGCCGGCGCGACCCGATCCTGCGCCTCGAGCGCCACCTCGAGCAGCTCGGCGCGCCCGTGGAGCAGGTCCGGGCCCGGGCCGCCGAGCGTGCGGCCGAGGCTGCCACCGCCCTGCGCGCCGCGCTCGCCGAGCTCACCCCGCCGGACGTGGAGAGCATGTTCCGCCACGTCCTGGAGACCGAGCACCCCGGCCTCGTGCGCCAGCGCGATCAGCTCGCCGCCCTCGAGGCCTCCCTCGGCCCCGCGCTCGGGGAGGACTCATGAGCGCCCCCACCACTCCGGCCCCCGTCGGCCGACGCGACCCCGCGCCGGAGGGCGCGCCCACCACGGAGACCATGACCATGGCGCAGGCCCTGAACGCGGCGCTCGCCGACGAGCTCGCCGGGGACGACCGCGTGGTTCTCATCGGTGAGGACATCGGCACCCTCGGCGGGGTCTTCCGCATCACCGACGGGCTGAAGACCCGCTTCGGCGGCGAGCGGGTGATTGACGCGCCGCTGGCCGAATCGGGGATCGTCGGCACCGCGATCGGCATGGCCTACGCCGGTCAGCGTCCCGTCTGCGAGATCCAGTTCGACGGCTTCGTGTACCCGGCGTTCGACCAGATCGTCTCCCAGGCCTCCCGCCTGCGCTATCGCACCGGCGGGTTCGTGGCGATGCCGCTGACCATCCGGATCCCCTTCGGCGGTGGCATCGGCGCGGTCGAGCACCACTCCGAGTCGCCCGAGGCGTACTTCGCCCACACCCCGGGGCTGCGCGTGGTCACCGTCGCCGATCCGCAGGACGCCTACTCGACCCTCCGCGCCGCGATCCGCAGCGAGGACCCGGTGATCTTCCTCGAGCCCAAGCGCCGCTACTGGGGCAAGGGCGAGGTGGACCGCACTCTCCGCGCCGACCTCGACAGTGCGCGGGTGCTGCGGCCCGGCCGGGACGCGACGCTCGTCGCCTACGGCCCGCTCGTCCTCACCGCGCTCGAGGCCGCCGTCGCCGCCGAGGACGACGGCATCGACCTTGAGGTCATCGACCTGCGCTCCCTCGCACCGCTGGACCGGGCGACCGTCGCCGCGAGCGTGCGCCGCACCGGCCGCCTCGTCGTCACCCACGAGGCCCCCGGGACCGTGTCCCTCGCCGCCGAGGTGATCACCTCCGCCATCGAGGACTGCTTCGACCATCTCGAGGCCGCGCCCGAGCGCGTGACCGGCTACGACATCCCCTACCCGCCCTCCGCGTTCGAGGAGCACCACCTGCCCGGCATCGACCGGATCCTCGACGCCGTCGACCGCACCCTCGGCAGGCGCCACTCCCGGGAGGTGCGCGCATGAGCATCTTCCGCGTCCCCGACCTCGGCGAGGGCCTCACCGAGGCGACCGTCGTGACCTGGCACGTCGCCGTCGGCGACGAGGTCGCGCTGAACCAGGTCCTCGCCGAGGTCGAGACCGCCAAGGCCACCGTCGAGCTGCCGAGCCCTCGGGCGGGACGCATCACCGCCCTGCGCGCCGAGGAGGGGGAGACCCTCGACGTGGGCGCGCCGCTCGTCGAGTTCGCGGAGATCGCGGCCGACGGGGACGCCCCGGCGGGGCCGGCCGACGGGATCGGCGCGGCCGACGGGATCGGCGCGGCCGACGGGGAGAGTGCGGCCGACGTGGCGAGGTCGGCCGACGCGCCCGCGCCCGAGGGCACGCGTGGTCCGCGCCGCCAGCAGGTGCTCGTCGGCTACGGCCCGAAGCTCCCCACCACCGGCCGACCTCGTCGTCGGCCCCGCGTCTTCGAGACCGTCGCCTTTGTGGGGCGAAGCGCCGAGGCCGCCGCCCGCGAACGGCCGGCCGCGATGCCGCCGGTGCGCCGACACGCCCGTGACCTGGGCGTCGACCTCGAGACCGTGCACGGCAGCGGACCGGGCGGGCGCATCCTCCGCGAGGACGTCGACGCGTGCGCGAAGGGCGGCACAGCGACCTGCCCGGCTCCAGGCACCACGCGCTCCCCCAGCGCATGCTCCGACACGGTGCGCCCAGACACCGCGCTGGCCGATTCTGCTGCGAAGGCGGCGAGCCCCGCCGAGGCGACCACCGCCCAGCCCCCGTCGGCCGCCCCCGCCTCCCACCGGATCCCGGTGATGGGGCTGCGCCGCGCGACCGCGGCGGCGATGACCGCCTCGACCACAGCGCCGCAGGCCGCGGTGTTCCACACCGTCGACGTCACGCCCACCCTGAAGCGCCTGCGGCGAGCGGAGCAGGAGGGACGGCGCACCTCCTTCCTCGCGGCGGTGTGTCGGGCGGTCCTCCCCGCCGTCGACCGGACGCCCCTCGCGAACGCCCGCTTCGACGCCGGCACCGGCGAGATCGAGCAGTTCGACGACGTCGCGCTCGGGATCGCCGTCGCCACCGACCGCGGCCTCGTCGTCGTGCGCGTACCCACCGGGACGGACGAGGACGCCCCGGCACACACCGGCCATCTCGCGGGCGGACCCGCCCTCACCGCCCGCATCGCCCGCGCCGCCGCCCGCGCCCGCGAGGGCTCGGCGACCCCGGCCGAGCTCACCGGCTCCACCCTCACCCTCACCAACGTCGGCGTGTTCGGCGTCGAGGGCGGCGTGCCTCTGCTGAACCCCGGCCAGAGAGTCATCCTCGCGATCGGCGCCGTGCGCACCCAGCCCTGGGAGCACAGGGGACGGATCCGGCTGCGCGAGGTCGTCACCCTCACCGTCTCCTTCGACCACCGCGTCCTGGACGGGGCCGAGGCCTCCGCGTTCCTTCGCGACGTCGCCGACGTGCTCGCCGACCCTGGCCTGCTGCTGACGAGGTGACCATGACCAGCACCCGCAGCGAGCCCAGCACCCGCACAGACCCCGTGACCAGCACCCAGCTGACCATGGACGCGCTGGTCACCGAGCTGCGCACCCGCCTCGCCGCCGTCGCCGAGGGCGGACCGGTGAGCGCCCGCGCGAAGCACCGCGCCCGCGGGAAGCTGCTCGCCCGGGAGCGGATCGACCGGCTCCTCGACCCTGGCAGCCCCTTCCTCGAGATCGCGCCGCTGGCCGCGTGGGGGATGTACGAGGACGAGGCCCCGTCGGCCGGGGTCGTCGCAGGGATCGGCATGATCCACGGCCGCCACTGCCTGGTCCTCGCCAACGACGCGACCGTGAAGGGCGGCACCTACTTCCCGCTCACCGTGAAGAAGCACCTGCGCGCCCAGGAGATCGCGCAGGAGAACCGCCTGCCCTGCGTGTACCTCGTCGACTCCGGCGGCGCCTACCTCCCGCTGCAGGACGAGGTGTTCCCCGACCGCGACCACTTCGGGCGGATCTTCTACCACCAGGCGAGGATGAGCGCCGACGGGATCCCGCAGCTCGCCGCCGTGCTCGGCTCCTCCACCGCCGGCGGCGCGTACGTGCCCGCCATGAGCGACCAGACCGTCATCGTCCGCGGCCAGGGCACGATCTTCCTCGGCGGGCCGCCGCTGGTGAAGGCCGCGACCGGCGAGGAGGTCAGCGCCGAGGAGCTCGGCGGGGGAGTGCTGCACACCGAGGTCTCCGGCGTCGCCGACCACCTCGCCGAGGACGACGCGCACGCCCTCGAGATCCTCCGCGACATCGTCGACACCCTCCCGCCGTCGGCCGAGCCCGCGACCGGCGCTCGGAGCGAGCCTGCGCCGCCCGCGAAGGATCCCGCGACCCTCGCGGACGTGGTCCCCGTGGACCTCTCCACCCCCTACGACGTGCACGAGGTGATCGACCGCCTCGTCGACGCCGGTTCCGTCAGCGAGTTCAAGCCGCTCTACGGCACCACCCTCGTCACCGCCTTCGCCCGGATCGACGGGCACCACGTGGGCATCGTCGCGAACAACGGGGTGCTGTTCAGCGAGTCCGCGCTCAAGGGCGCCCACTTCCTCGAGCTGTGCGACCAGCGCGGCATCCCGCTCTTGTTCCTGCAGAACATCGCCGGGTTCATGGTCGGCGCCGAGTACGAGCGCGGCGGCATCGCCAAGGACGGCGCGAAGATGGTCGCCGCCGTCGCCTGCGCCCGCGTGCCCAAGCTGACCGTCGTCATCGGCGGCTCCTTCGGCGCGGGCACCTATTCCATGTGCGGGCGCGCCTACTCGCCGCGCTTCCTGTGGCTGTGGCCGAACGCGCGCGTCTCCGTGATGGGCGGGGCGCAGGCCGCGTCCGTGCTCGCGACCGTGCGCCGCGACGGCATCGAAGCCCGCGGCGGCACCTGGAGCGAGGCCGAGGAGGAGGAGTTCCGCCGCCCGATCCGGGAGCGCTACGAGTCCCAGGGCAGCCCCTACTACTCCAGCGCCCGGCTGTGGGACGACGGGATCATCGACCCCGCCGAGACCCGCACCGTCCTCTCCCTCGCCCTCGACGTCGTCACCCGCACCCCGCTGCCCCCGCCCGCGCGACCGATCTACCGGATGTGAGGCCGCGATGACCAGCCTCTTCACCCCGGCACCCCTGTCCCTCACCACGGTCCTCATCGCCAACCGCGGCGAGATCGCGCTGCGCATCCTGCGCACCGTCCATGCCCTCGGCCTCACCGCGATCGCCGTCCACACTGACGAGGACGTGGACGCGCCGCACGTCGCCGCTGCCGACCGCGCCGTGCGCCTCGACTCCTATCTCGACGTCGACGGCCTGATCGCCGCGGCCCGGGCCGCAGGGGCCGACGCGCTCCACCCCGGCTACGGCTTCCTCTCCGAGCGCCCGGCCCTCGCCCGCGCCTGCGAGGAGGCGGGCATCGCCTTCGTCGGCCCCTCGGCCCGCGCGATCGAGACCATGGGCGACAAGATCGCCGCCCGCGCCGCGGTCACCGCACGCGGTGTCCCGGTCGTGCCGGGGCTGTCCGCGCCGGGCCTCGACGACGCGGTGCTCGTAGCCGGCGCGGCGGAGGTCGGGTTCCCGCTGCTGGTCAAGCCAGCGGCGGGTGGGGGAGGCAAGGGCATGCACGTCGTCGAGTCCGCGGACGCGCTGCCCGCCGCGCTCGCCGCCGCGCGGCGTGAGGCCGTGGGGGCCTTCGGCGACGACACCCTCTTCCTCGAGCGGTACGTCGCCGCGCCCCGCCACCTCGAGGTGCAGATCCTCGCCGACGCCCACGGCCGCGCCCTCCACCTCGGTGAGCGGGAGTGCTCCCTCCAGCGTCGCCACCAGAAGGTCATCGAGGAGGCGCCGAGCCCCGACCTCACCGCTGACCAGCGCGAACGCCTTGGCGCGCTCGCGCTCGAGGTCGCCCGCTCCGTGGACTACGTGGGCGCCGGCACCGTCGAGTTCCTGCTCGACGCTGCCTCCCCGGACGAGCCGTACTTCCTCGAGATGAACACCCGCCTCCAGGTCGAGCACGCCGTCACCGAGGAGGTCACCGGCACGGACCTCGTCGCCGCCCAGCTCCGCATCGCGGACGGCCAGCGGCTCGCCGCCCGGCAGGAGGACGTCCAGGTGCGCGGCCATGCGCTCGAGGCCCGCGTCTACGCCGAGGACCCCGCCGCCGGGTTCCTCCCCACCGGCGGTACCGTCCTCTCCCTCGCCCTGCCGCAGAGCGCCCGGGTGGACCACGCGCTCGCCACCGGCATGGACGTGACCAGCAGCTATGACCCCATGCTCGCCAAGGTCATCACCCACGCCGGAACCCGCGAGGCCGCCCTCACCGCGCTCGACCGCGCCCTCGAGCAGACCCACATCCTCGGCGTCCGCACCAACGCGTCGTTCCTGCGCGCACTGCTCGCCCTGCCCGAGACCCGCGCCGGGAGGGTCGACACCGGCCTCATCGAGCGCTCCCTGGACCGGCTCGCGCCGGCGTCCCCGGGCGCGGCGGTGTGGGCGGTCGCCGCGGCGGTGCGCTGGCAGGAGATCGCGGCGGCGCGCCGGTCGGGGATCTGGCAGGCGCCGACGGGCTGGCGCCTCGGCGCGCAGGCTCCGCTCGTGGTCCGCTTCGCGGCCGACGGGGAGGCGGT
The DNA here is from genome assembly GCF_014204755.1 of Brachybacterium aquaticum. Taxonomy (NCBI): domain Bacteria; kingdom Bacillati; phylum Actinomycetota; class Actinomycetes; order Micrococcales; family Dermabacteraceae; genus Brachybacterium; species Brachybacterium aquaticum. The sequence continues at coordinate 3,075,561 of NZ_JACHLZ010000001.1, read as the reverse complement.
CGAGGTCGCGCTGACCGGCACGCCCGAGCGTGCGGTGGCGGAGGTGCGCAGCGGCTCGACGGCGGCCCTGTCCGCGACGGCCGAGCACGTGGTCGAGCTGCACCCCGGGGCGGTCACCGTCGACGGCCACCGCGTGCCGATGACCTGGGCGACCACCGCGCAGGCCGTATGGCTCGGATTGCCGGGCGGAGACCACGAGCTGGCCTTCCACGTCCCTGCTCGTCGCACGGGTCCCGGTGCCGCGGCCCCCACCCTCGCCTCCCCGATGCCGGGCATCGTCACCGCCGTCCTCGCCGAGGGCGGCAGCGCGGTCACCGCCGGGGACCCCGTGCTCGTGGTCGAGGCGATGAAGATGGAGCACACCCTCACCGCCCCGAGCGACGGCACCGTGCGCCTGCACGTCCGCCGCGGAGACCGCGTGGTGCGCGGCCAGGAGCTCGCCCAGGTCGTCACGGAAGAGACCCCGCTGGCCGCCCCATCGCTCCAGGAGGTGCACCCATGAACGAGCGCCCCGCCCCGCCGCGGATCGTGCAGCGCGGCCTCTACGCCGACGAGCTGCAGATCGGCGCGATCTACGAGCACCGGCCCGGCCGCACCGTCACCGAGGCGGACAACGTCCTGTTCACGACCATGACCATGAACCCGCAGGCCCTGCACCTCGATGCGGCGTGGGCGGCGGGCACCGAGTTCGGGCAGCGCCTGGTGAACTCGATGTTCACCCTCGCCACCGTGGTCGGTGCCTCGGTCGCCCAGCTCACCCAGGGCACGCTGGTCGCGAACCTCGGGTTCGGCGAGGTCACCTTCCCCGCACCGCTGCTGCTCGGCGACACCCTGTACTCCGAGACCGAGGTGACCGCGGTGCGGCCCTCCCGCTCCCGCCCCGGTAAGGCGGTGGTCTCCCTCGTCCACACCGGCCGCAACCAGCACGGTGAGGTCGTGGTCCGCGCCGTGCGCACCACGCTCATGCACTGCGCGCCGACGGACGAGCCCGCTCCTGGGAGCCCGTCATGACGCGCGAGCCGGCCCCCGGCGAGCATGTCCAGCGCCGGGCCGGGGAGGTGCCGTTGGGCGCGGAGGAGCTCGCCGCCCTCGGCCCTGCCCTGCTGTTCTGCCCCGGAGACCGCCCGGACCGCTTCGCGAAGGCCGCCGCCCGCGCCGATGCCGTCATCCTCGACCTCGAGGACGCGGTCGCCCTCCCGGACAAGCCCGTCGCGCGCGCCGCGGTCGCCGCCCACCAGCTCGACCCCGCACGCACCATCGTGCGCGTGAACCCCGCACGCACCGCCGAGTTCGAGGCCGACACCGCCGCTCTCGCCGCCCGCCGCCCCACGTGGGTGATGCTCGCCAAGACCGAGAGCGCCGCGGACGTCGGCCGCCTCGTCGCCCGCCTTCCCGGGACGCGCGTCATCGCCCTGTGCGAGACGGCGCGCGGCGTGCTCGCCGCCGGGGAGATCGCCGCGCATCCCGACGTCGCCGCGCTCATGTGGGGCGGGGAGGACCTCATCGCCTCGCTCGGCGGCACCTCCTCCCGCCGGTCCGACGGGAGCTACCGCGACGTGGTCCTCCACGCCCGCTCGGCCGTGCTGCTCGCCGCCCGGGCCCACCAGCGCGCCGCGATCGACGCTGTCCACCTCCACCTCGCCGATCTCGAGGGTCTGCGTGAGGAGGCGGAGGACGCCGCGGCCTCTGGCTTCACCGCCACCGCCTGCCTGCACCCGGACCAGGTGGCCGTGGTCCGTGCCGCCCACGCCCCGGATCCCGCCCAGCTCGCCCGCGCCCGGGACCTGCTCGCCGCCGCCGCGGAGCATCACGGTGGGGTGTTCGCCCACGAGGGCGCGATGGTCGACGAGCCGCTCCTGCGTCACGCCCGCACCCTCGTCGCCCGCGCGGAGCACGCCCCCGATCCTGAGGTGCCAGAAGCCGTCGATCCCGTCCCGTTCCCCACCTGACCAGCAGCGCCGCTCGAAGGAGAACCCCATGACCACCACCGTCGCCCCCTCGCCCCCGCCCGGCACCGAGATGCTCCCCGAGGACCACCAGCGCCTCGCCGCGCAGGTGCGCGACTTCGCCGACGAGGTCGTCGCCCCCGCCAGCTACACCTACGACACCGAGCGCCGCCTGCCGATGGAGATCATCGCCGAGATGGGGAGGATGGGCCTGTTCGGCCTGCCGGTGCCGCGCGAGTTCGACGGTCAGGGCCGCGATTACCTCTCCCTCTGCGTCGCCGTCGAGCAGCTCGCTCGCGTGGACCAGTCGATCGCCGTCACCCTCGAGGCGGGGCTCGGTCTCGGCACCATGCCGATCCTCAGCTACGGCACCCGCGCCCAGCAGGAGCGCTACCTGCCGTCGCTCGCCCGTGGGGAGCAGCTCGCCGCCTTCGGACTCACCGAGGCGGACGCCGGCTCCGACGCCGGTGCCACCCGCACCACCGCCCGCCTCGAGGACGGGACCTGGGTGATCGACGGGTCCAAGCAGTTCATCACCAACTCCGGCACCCCCATCACCTCGCTGATCACCGTCACCGCCGTGACCGGGCAGAAGGAGGGACGGGACGGGAAGCAGGTCCCCGAGCTGTCCACGATCATCGTCCCCGCGAACACCCCCGGGCTCACCGTCCTGCCGAGCTACGACAAGGTCGGCTGGCACACCTCGGACACCCACCCGCTGCTGCTCGAGGACGTGCGCGTGCCCGAGGAGAACCTGCTGGGGGAGCGGGGCCGCGGCTTCGCGAACTTCCTCGCCAGCCTCGACCAGGGCCGCGTCGCGATCGCGGCGCTGTGCGTCGGCGCCGCCCAGGGCTGCCTCGAGCAGGCGGTCGAGCGCTCGAAGAGCCGCATCGTGTTCGACCGCCCCCTCGGCGAGCACCAGCACGTCGCCTTCACCCTCGCTCGCATGCAGGCCCGCGTGGCCGGGGCGCGCGCCCTCATGCACGAGGCCGCGCGCCGCCTCGACGCCGGGATGCCCTTCTCGAAGGAGGCCTCGATCGCCAAGCTCGTGGGCAGCGAGGCCGCGGCCGACAACGCCCGCGACGCCTGCCACATCTGGGGCGGCCAGGGCTTCCTCAACGAGAACGTCGTCGCCCGCCACTACCGCGACTCGCGCGTGCTCCAGGTCGGCGAGGGCACCAACGAAGTGCAGCTCGCGATCATCGCCAGGCACCTCGGGTTCCCGAACGCGCTGGCGAGGTGAGGGGGAGAGCTCAGCGGCCGGTCGCCGGGCCGTCCTCATCGTCGGCGAAACGGGTGCGCAGGAACTCCTGGTGCACGTCGAGGGTGCGGGTGACGCCGGAGACGACGTCGTCCTCGATCCTCGCGACCCGGCCGTCCAGCGTGGTCAGCTGCTGCTCGATGCGCTGGAGGTTCGTCATCGCCTTCCGCTGCGCATCGCCCTCCACGGTGGTGAGGATCCCCGCGGTCTCCTCGAGCGCGTCCAGCAGCTCGGGGACGTAGCGGGTCGCCATCCCCTCCAGCGCCAGCACGTCCGCGTCCGAGGCGCGGCGGGACTGCAGGGTGCCGGAGGCGAGGAGCCCGTCGATCCGCTGCAGCAGCGTGTCGGCGCGGTCCAGCGCCGGGGTGAGAAGTGGACCGCGGGTGTGGCGCCGGGCCCGAAACAGTCGGCGGCGCTGCTGGGACGTGGCGTGGAGGATCTTCACGAAGACGGCGCGGGTGCCGGCGGTGAGCTCCTCGGATGAGCCGCTGAGCGTCACCCGCTTCGGCCGCCGGTTCCGCAGCAGGAACGCGCTGCCACCACCGATCACGGCGGTGACGCCGAGTCCGGCGAGGGTGGGGGCGAGCAGACCGGCACCGCCGACGAGGCTGCTGACGCCGAGGATCAGGAAGGTTGTGAAGCCGAGGGTGCCGCCGAGCACGGTCGGCACGCCGACGGTGAGCCAGCGCCCGCGGCGACGATGCTTCGACAGGGCGCGGGAACGGGGCGGGAGGATCGTGCCCTCGTGCACCTCGTTGCGCGGCGGGGCCCACCTCTGCTGCGGCTGCGACCAGGTCTCCCGCTGCCGTGCCCAGGACTGCGGAAGACCGGGTATCCCCCCGGGCCGTGAGGGAGCACGGCCCTGGACGGGCCGGCCGTTCCTCGGCAGTCGGTTCTGGGTGTTCACAGCGGGGTGCAGACCTCTCGGGGCTCGCGGCGTCGTCCGGTGGGGGCGGGCCGCCGGCACGGCGGCCAGGTCCTCAGCCTAGTCGCGGCCTCCGAGAGCCGACTGGGGGCTGACGCGCCGCCGGGGCGGGGGATGGCCCCCGGGGCTCGGTGCGGATCAGCTCGGTACCGGGGCGCTTCCCCGTCGTTGAGCGAACTCCATGGGCAACGCGCCGCCCGCCCCGGTCGGCCGACCTCCCCACCCGCGCGCCCCGCCCACCCGCCATACCCACCGGTCACCCCCATCTCTAAGACTGAATCAGCCGTCCCCCCTCCCGATTTGCGCCGATAGTCACGCAGCGGCTCGTCCCGCCTGCGCGGCCTCCCGCGGTCGGTCCCGTCCGGACACGCCCCTTCGGGACCAGAAGACACACATGGCATTCGTAGGCATCGTCCGCAACAACTCCACGGACTCGACGAACCGGTCCCTGATGCAGTGCATCGCCGCTCACTTCGCGGACAGGGTGCAGGTCGAGCCGTTCGAGATCCGTCCGCTCCCGGCGTTCCGCGCGAAGGACTCGCAGACCCCGGAGGTGCGCTTTGATCGACGCGGTCTCCGCCTCGGACGGCGTCATCATCGCCACCCCGGAGTACGACCCCTCGTTCTCCGCCCCGGTACACCTCGAGACCGACGTGGTCGTGGTCGGCGCCGGCGGTGCGGGCCTCGCCTCCGGGCGTACCTCGCCGTTGTCGAGCGCACGGAGCAGCACCTCCTCGACCCTCGCTGCGGTACCGGATCCAGACCTACAAGGCCGGCAAGCGCACCGACCTCACTGGCCGCAGCGTCTACGGCAACTGCGACCTGGTCAAGATGCTCACCGACAACGTGCTCGACTCCGTGCACTGGCTCGAGGACATCGGCGTCGAGTTCGACTACGGCACCCTGACGTCAAGAAGCTCGTCCTCGAGGACGGCCGCGTGGTGGGCGTCGAGGCGCAGAACACCGACCAGCGCGTCATCGTGCGGGCCGGCGCCGTGGTGCTCGCCTCCGGCGGCTTCGGCGCGAACACCAAGATGCTGCAGAAGTACAACACCTATTGGGCGGAGATCGTCGACGACACCACCACGCCGAACTCCCGGGCCATCCAGGGCGACGGCATCACCCTCGGCCTCCAGGCGGGCGCGGTCGTCGTGGGGTGAGTGTAGGCCGCTTCGACTTCGGCCGGGGTGCGATAGTCGAGTGCTTCGTGCAGGCGCTTCGTGTTCCACCAGGTGACCCAGTCCAGAGTGGCGATCTCGACGGCGGTCGCTGAGGGCCAGGTGCGGCGTCGGTGGATGAGCTCGGCTTTGTAGAGGCCGTTGACGGTCTCAGCCAGGGCGTTGACGCTCCTATAGTTGTCAACCCGCGATTTCGCCGGTGCGGGGGTTGACCTTGATGAGGTGGTAGACCTCGCGGATGACGTAGCGCTTCAGGCAGCGGATGATGTCGCGCTTGCTCTTGCCCTCGGCGGTCCGACGGGCAACGTAGGCGATGGTCGGCTCGTGGAGCTTCGGAGGGATCGACGCACGACCCACCTACTGGGAGACCTCGAGCTCGATACGGTCGAGCAGTGACTCGAGCGACAACTCGAACTCCTCGGCGCCGTGGTTCTCGCTCAGCATCGGGCGCAGTCGCAGCACCTCGCTGCCCGGGGAGAGCTGGATGCGCCCGTCCCGGTTGGGCACGTCCGCGTCCCCCTCGTCGAACGGTTCCTCCGGCGGCGCGACCCCGTCGCCGCGCGCGGCCGCCTCGAGAAGCAGCTGGCCCAGCAGGAAGCTCGTGAAGGAGCGATACGCGCCGACCTTCTGCTCGTCGCTGAAGCCGAACTCGCCGAGCGTCGTGAGGAAGTCCTCGACCACCTCGAGGCTGCGCAGCGGCGGCCGCAGCCACGGGGCGGCAGGATGCCGGGTCGCGACGAGCGGGAAGGCGAGCGGGTGCTCGAGAGCTAGATCACGCACGATGTGCGCGAGGGTTTGCAGATACTGCTGCCAGCTCGCCGGGCGCGCGTTCGCGAGCTCGGCCGTGACGCCCTCGAGCAAGCACACGACGATGCCCTCGAGAAGATCCTCACGACCCGTGACGTAGCGGTACAGCGACATGGCCTCGACGCCGAGCTCCTGACCGAGGCCGCGCATCGTGAGCGCGCGAGAACCTTCTCGATCGACCACGCGCAGCGCCTCCTTGATGACCGTGTCGCGGTCGAGCCGCCGACCGCTCCTGCGGGATTCCGTGCCCTCTGCCGTGCTGTCCATGGAGCCAGTATCCAGTCCTCGCTGATTCGATGCCACCCCGACCTCGCAGTACATCGTTAGCCTTACGGTGTAAGAACGCGATTGAGAGGATGGACGATGTCACGACAGGCGACCCACGACCACGAGAACCCGGCTGATGCCCCTGACCCTGAAGACGACCGTAAGCCCGACAGTCCGGCGGAGATCACGGCTCCATCCTGGAAATACGTGATGCGCACGACCGTGCGGGAGTTCTCGGCCGATGGGTGCACGGACCTCGCGTCCGGGCTCACCTACCGCACCGTGCTCTCGATGTTCCCCGCGCTCGTGGCGCTCGTCTCGATTCTCAGCCTCTTCGGCCAGAGCGGATCGTTGACCTCGATCCTCGATCAGGCTGAGGGCATCATCCCGGCCGACACGTGGCAGACGATCCGGCCCGCTCTCGAGTCCGTCCTGACCGCTCCCGCCCCCGGTCTGGGCCTGGTCATCGGCCTCCTCGCGGCCCTCTGGTCCGCCTCGAGCTACATCAAGGCCTTCGGGCGCGCGATGAACCAGATCCACGACGTCCCCGAGGGGCGCGGTGCGATCAAGCTAACCGTGCAGATGTACCTACTGACCGCACTCGTGCTCGTACTCGGCGCGGTGGGCCTCATGATCGTCGTGCTGTCCGGCCCGGTCGCCGAGGCCGTCGGCGGCGCGATCGGGCTGGGCTCGACGGCGATCACCGTGTGGAACGTTGGGAAGTGGGTGGTACTCGCGGCAATCGTCGTGATCGTGGTCGCGCTGCTCTACTACGCGACACCCAACGTCCGCCAGCCGAAGATGCGCTGGATCAGCCTGGGCGCCCTGATCGCGATCATCGTCGCTGTGCTCGCGAGCCTCGCGTTCTTCTTCTACGTCTCCAACTTCGGCAACTACAACAAGACGTACGGTGCCCTGGCCGGGGTGATCATCCTGCTGCTCTGGCTCTACATCATCAACGCGATCCTGCTGTTCGGCGCGGAGGTCGACAGCGAGATCGAGCGGGGCCGGGAACTGCAGGCGGGCATGTCAGCCGAGGAGACACTCCAGCTGCCGGCCCGCGACACCAAGGCCAGCGACAAGCGCGAGCGGAAGTTCGCCGAGGACGTCGAGCGGGCGCGCCGGCTGCGGGAGACCGCGGGCCGCAGCCAAGAGAAAGGCGACATGGACGCGTGACCCCCGCGCACCACGGCGGGTGGACGAGGGACGCCCCTGAGCCCGGCCGGGCTCAGGGGCGTCCCTCGCGGGGCGGGGTCCAGGTCGTCAGTTTCCGGGCCATTCTCCGAACACGCGCTGGAACCCTCGCGCACCTCCGCGGTCGACGAGCGCCTTGACGAAGGCGAAGATCGCACCCTGCAGCGCGGCTGCGAGAAGTACCTGGCCGAGGTTGAAGTCTGACTTCAACGCTTTGGGGGCTTCGTTGCTCCTGGATTGTGGGGTGAGGAGCTTCCACGCCTGCTTAAAGATGACCCCGGCGATCGCTCCGCTCACGAGGCCGCCGAGCATGCCGATTGGGCGGTAGAGGATCTTGGCAGACGTGCTGGTGGACTCATTCTTGGACATGCGATGCCTTTCGTTGTCGACGGGGTCCCCGTGGCCTCAGCGGCGGGCCGCGTGGATGATCAGGTAGATCCCGAGGGCGACCCCGGCACCGGCCACGGAGGCGGCGATCCAACCGTTGCGATTGAGCTGACCGTCGTCGTCGGTGACCGCGTCGCGGGCCGCCGAGAACTGTTGTGCGGCTCGATCCTTCACGTCGTCGAGCTGCCGACGAGCTCGTTCGGTGGCCTGGCCGACCTGCTGCTTGGCCTGCGTCTTGACATCAAGAGCGGAGGTCAGCTGCTCAACGGTCTTGCCGAGCTCCTCACGGGTACGGGCGATATCGGCCTCGAGCTCCTCGGGCGAAGCGTCGGCGTCGGGCTCGGGATGCTGGGGATCAGGCATGCTCATGGTGTGTGTTTCCCTTCACTTCGGCGACGTCTTCCTGCAGGCTGTCGATTGTGCGCTCGGGGGCGAGGGAAAGGTCCTGGACCTTCTTCTTGCCGACGAGGGCCGCGATGGCCGCCGCGATGAACAGGACGGCCGTGACGATCAGTGCTGCCGCCCATGCCGGGAGCACAAGGGCAAGGGCGATGATGGCAGTCGCGATCAGCGCCGCGAAGCCGTAGGCGGCGAGCACGCCGCCGGCGCCGAGAAGCCCAGCGCCGACCCCTCCCTGCTTGGCCGTAGCGGTCATCTCGGCGCGTGCGAGCTTGAACTCCTCGCGCACGAGGCGCGAAGTCTGCTCCGACAGACGGCTGATGAGTTCGGCCGGCGATGGCTGCGATGAGGATTCCGGATGACTCATGGGGACTCTCTTTCTCTCGGACGAGGCGAGCGGCTCCAAGGACGCCCGTTCCACGATGAGTTCCGGATCGCCGGGACGTACGCCCGAGGATCACGCCGGGCAACGACGAACCGTCCGCACATCGGGGGGACGAGAGCCCCGGACGACCTAACCCACCGGGGATGATGCGTTCAACCTTACAACGTACAACCTTACAACGTAGGGGGTGAGCAGCCGAGGCATTGACGGCTCCTGGCGACGCGCTCGGGGCACACCCCGACCGAGTTCCACGCGCCGTGTTTACATTGTAAGCTCACGGCGATACGGTGGCCAGACCCGGCATTCGGGAAGGCAGACCGTCCGGCCAGAGGGCGGTGATGAGCAAGGAAGCGAGATATCACATGGGCGATGACAAGAACGATCTCCAGGCGCTCGAGAACTCCACCGTCTACGACAGCGAGAACAAGAAGATTGGGTCCGTCGGACAGGTCTACGTCGATAACGAAACCGGGCGACCGACGTTTGTGACGGTCAACACGGGTCTCTTCGGCACGCGCGAGACCTTCGTGCCCGTCGATGCCGCCCGCCCCGCCGACGGCGACCTGGTGGTGCCCTTCACGAAGGACTTCATCAAGGACGCCCCCAGCGTCGAGGCCGACGGCCAGATCTCGCCCCAGGAGGAGCAGGAACTGTTCCGCTACTACCAGAACGGTGGCGGCACCACCGACCGCACCGCTCCGGCGCCCACGGCTGACACCGCCGGTCGGGACGAACGCCGCGACGATTCTCGCGCCCAGGCGGGACGCACCGCCGCGGGTGACGGGGTCGAGGACGACAGCCAGATGGTCGCCCACGAGGAGCGGCTCCGCGTCGACACGCATCAGCAGGAGGCCGGACGGGCGCGGCTGCGCAAGCGCGTCCGCACCGAGGCCCAGAACATCGAGGTCCCCGTCCGGCGCGAGGAGCTCGTCGTCGAGCGCGAGGCGATCGACCCCGACTCGGCGGATGCGCGCTCGACCGGGTCGATCGACGAGTCCGCCAACGAGGAGGAGGTCGTCACCCTCAAGGAGGAGCGGCCCGTCGTCCAGAAGGAGACCGTCGCCACCGAGAAGGTGAACGTGGGAAAGCGCACCGTGCAGGAGACTGAGACCGTCAGCGCGGACCTGCGCAAGGAAGAGATTGACGTCGATCGGGACACCGATCCGCGCGGGCGCTGACAACCCGCTTCGACGGCTCCCGGGGTCGAAAGGCCCCGGGAGCCGTCGCACGTGCGGCCTGTGAAGATCTCGCCTGCTGGTGATCACAGCTTGAGCATCAGCGCGATCAGGTCGGCTAAGAAGCCCGGATTGAAGCGCCCTGGGTTCCGTTCCGTGGTTAGACGGTCGCGGGCGCGGTCGTCGTGGGGTGAGTGTAGGCCGCTTCGACTTCGGCCGGGGTGCGATAGTCGAGTGCTTCGTGCAGGCGCTTCGTGTTCCACCAGGTGACCCAGTCCAGAGTGGCGATCTCGACGGCGGTCGCTGAGGGCCAGGTGCGGCGTCGGTGGATGAGCTCGGCTTTGTAGAGGCCGTTGGCGGTCTCAGCCAGGGCGTTGACGCTCCTATAGTTGTCAACCCGCGATTTCGCCGGTGCGGGGGTTGACCTTGATGAGTTGGTAGACCTCGCGGATGACGTAGCGCTTCAGGCAGCGGATGATGTCGCGCTTGCTCTTGCCTTCGGCGGTCCGACGGGCGACGTAGGCGATGGTCGGCTCGTGGAACCTCATCCGGACGATCACGGTGCGGTAGATCGCGGCGTTCAGCTGCCGATGGCCGCCGTGGTTGATGCGATGTCGACCGCTGGTCATCCCGGAACCGGTCGGGACGGGGCTGATACCGGCGAGCTTCGCGAATGCGGCTTCGGAGTGGATCCGCTCGGGGTTGTCGCCAGCGACGATCAGGATCTCGGCTGCGGTATCGACGCCGATGCCGAACTGCTCCAGCAGCTGGGGTGCGGTGCGAATGACGAGCGCCTCGATCGACGCCCTTAGTTCCTTGGCTTCGCTGTCCAGGTGCTGCCATCTGCGGGCCAGTGACCGCAGCGCATGGCGGAGAGAGTCTGCGGGCGTCTCGAGGTTGCGAGGGCGCAGCGCTGCGAGGTGTCGGGCGAGCTTGATCGGCGTCATCCGGTTCGTCTCCCGGCGCAGCGTGTCGTCGGCGTGGACGAGCATCGCCTTCATCGAGATCATCGCGGCGGAGCGGTCGGTCACGGCTGAATCGTGCGCGATCTTGAGCTGCCTGATCATCTCGACGCTGCTGTCCGCGGTCTTCGGAATGACCGTCGCGAACCCCGCGAGCACGGAGCGGGCGGCGTTCTCCGCGTCGAGGGTGTCGGATTTCCCGTTCAGGCGCCGCTGGCGGCGATCAGGGCGTCCTGCTTCGACGACCTTGTGTCCGTGGCGGCGCAGGAACGATGTCAACGTCGCACCATAGGAACCGGTGCCCTCGATGCCGAACGCAAGGACCTTGCCGAACGAGTCCGCCCAGGTGAGAAGCTGCTCGAAGCCACCCGTGTCGGTGGGGACGGTGAGTGTCGCCAGGATGCCGCCGATGGTGTCGAGCACGGCGGCGACATGGATGTGCTTATGGGTGTCGACGCCGATGACGACGTGCCCGGAGCGGACGGTTTCGAGTGTGCTCATGGTGCCTGTCTCCCTTGACGGTTAACGTGGTCTCACGCTGTCGCCGGCGGGTGGACAGGACTGTCACGGGGACGCTCTCGACATGCTGCTCCAGGCTCCTATTAGGTCACGCCCGATCCGGCGGCAGCGCTTACTGCGTGCCCGGCCGGGCGGTCGACAGATCAACGCAAAGGCACCACTCGGGCCAATCGTAAGCAAGGGTCAGACCGCGCCGGCCGGGGCTCCCCAATCCTCGCGGGACCGGGTAGAAAGAGACTGACAGTCGTAGCTGTCTCCGACGGATCCGACCGAGGCCTGGACTCCGGCGGTGATCAGCGCATCGGAGTAGGCCAGCGAGACGTAGTTGTTGCCCCTATCGCTGTGATGGGTCAGCCCAGTCCGAGACGCTTCTGCCGGGGAGGTCTGGAGGGCCTGCTCGAGAGCCTGCAGTGGCAGTGCCTCAGTGCGGAGGCTGGTGGCCACTGCCCAGCCGACGATCCTTCGCGTGAAAACGTCTGTGATGAACGCGGTGTAGCAGAACCCGGACGGGATCCGGACGTAGGTGATGTCAGCGACCCAGAGCTGATTCGGTCCGGCAGCCGTGAAGTTCCGCTCGACCAGATCAGGACGACGGTCCAGGCCACCAGCAGGGCTCGTCGTGAACACCTTTCGACCACGGCGTATCCCGCACAGACCAGCAGCTTTCATCAGCCGAGCGGTCTGGTCGCGGCCGACTTCCCATCCGGCACGGCGCATCGCGTGATGCATCTTCCGATACCCGTAGAGGCCGTAGTTCTCGGCATGAATCCGACGGATCTCTTCGACGAGCACCTCGTCACGGACCGCTCTGGCCGATGCCGGGCGCTGCTTCGCGGCACGGTAGCCGCGAGAGGTGAGGAACCCACGTTCCGTCGCGCCCAGGACGCGGCAGATGGCCTCGACCCCGAAGTGATCGCGATGCCTATCGATGAAGGCAATCTTTTCGTCGTGGGGTGGCCTGGTTCCCTGGCGAAAAACACGGAGGCGGCCTTGAGGATCTCGTTGGCCCGCCGGGACTCGGCGAGCTCTCGACGCAGTCTGCGGTTCTCCTCCTCGAGAGACTCCGCGGGGCCGGCCGAGGGCTCGGCTGGCCCGTAGCGGTTGCACCAGATCCTCAGCGTCTCCATGCCAACGCCGAGTTGGGGCGCGACAGCTCGGATCGACTCCGATCGTGGGCCACCTTCGAGTGCCTGGCGGTCGTAGACCATGCGCACGGCACGGTCACGCAGCTCCGGACTGAACTTCTTGGGCATACTCCGATTCTCCTTGCTGAGACTCGGAACGGAACCCAGGGCGCTTCAGTCCAAGAAGTGAGCCGACTCATCCCATGAACCGATGACGGCGGCACCGAGGCCGGTGCCGCCGACCCGGTCACCAGTTGTAGTCGAGGAACTTGCCGTCGAGGGTCACCACGACCCGGTCACCCGAGGGGTCGGGCCGTCGGGACACGTCGAGCTTGAAGTTGATCGCGCTCATGATCCCGTCGCCGAACTCCTCGTGGATCAACTCCTTGATCGCCGGGCCGTAGACGTTGATCGCCTCGATGAAGCGGTAGATCGTCGGATCGTTGGCGGCATCGCCAAGCCCCGTCCGGTAGGGCTGACGCTGCAGCGCCTGCACCGACTCGTCGCTGAGCCCGAGCAGTTCGCCCACCTTCACCGCCGCATCCTCGGGGACGGGATGCTGCCCGAGGAGGGCGGAGACGGTCCACTCCTTCGGCTTGCCGATCGCCTCGGCGATCTCGGCCCAGGAGAGTCCCTCCCTCTGTTTCGTCGCCCGGATCTCCTCGGCAGCCTTCGCCTTGGCCTCGTTCATGATGCACCGCTCCTTCGTGTGGTTATCTGAATGGTTCTGCCAAACCTAGACGTAGAGGATGTAACTGTCCCCCGGCAAGGGGGCGTGTGACCCGAAACTTGACTGGCGGCCCCGCAGGGGGTCTGTCTTTGATCTGAACCGTCCACGACCCCTTCGCCGGTGGGGTGACCGACGAGGAGCGCCGGTCGAAGGCCTTGCATGACCTCATATGAGCCTGGAGAGCCCCATCAACGTCTTGTCTGCCCGGCCCCCGACCGACGTGCCCACCATCAGGAAGGCAGACCACCATCATGACAACAACAACTGTCCCGCGTAAAGTAGTTGGCACGTTTTCGGTGGTGGGAAAGGTAGGGGTGTAGGGGTCGGCGTGGTCGAGGTGGACGTCCAGCGGTCGGTTCCAGGCCAGGGCCTCGTGAGGACGGATCTGGTTGTACTCGCTGCGGTAGGCGTCGGCGTGCTCGACCAGCGCCAGGACGTCGTCGATCTCCTCGAGGAACAGTCTTTCGTACTTTAGCGTGCCGAACCCGCGTTCACGGGACCCGTTCTGTCCCGGAGTGCGAATTCTGGTGCGGACGTGGCGCAGCTCGGGATGGCTGGTGATGAAGTGCTCGAATCGGAATGAGCGGAACGGGCCGCCGTTGTCCGTCACGATCGTGAGGGCGGGGATGACCTCGCCGTTCTCGTCTGCCTGGCAGGTCTCGATCAGCGGATGACCGAACAGGGCTTCGTAGTGTTCCAGGGCGGTCTCGATCGCGGTGATCGCGTCGTGCTGGTTCGCGGTGGGAGAGACGTGCCAGGGATACTCGTACTTGCTCCAGTAGTCCCGGCATCCTGCGATCCTCCAGGTCCCGCCGGTGTTGGTCTCGAACTCGGAGAAGTCCAGCTGCCATACCTGGTTCGCCCCGGTGGGTTCCTCCGCGAATGCCGCCTTGCGCCTCTGGGCGAGCTGGCGGCGTTCGCGCTGGTAGGCGGCGGGAAGGGGCTCTTCACGAATGAGGGTGTAGCGCGGGTCTGAACCCTCCGGCTTCGAGCAGCGACCGAGCGATGTAGTGGGTGAGGTTGCGGAAGCCGAGGGCGGAGCCGCGGAGGTGTTCGAGTCGCCCGTTGAATCTCCTATGTCTGTCAAGCCCCGGTGAGCTCATTCTGAGCGGCGGTGTTGAGGCGGCGGTAGATGTCGCGGGCGAGGTAGCGCTTGAGGCAGCGACGGATCTCCCGGAGGGTGCGCCCTTCGGCGGTACGGCGCTCGACGTAGGCGCGGGTTCGCGGGTCCATTCGCATGCGGGTGACGACGGCCATGTGGAGTGCTCGGTTGAGGCGCCGGTCGCCACCCCGGTTGATCCGGTGCCGGACGGTGTTGCCCGATGACGCGGGGATGGGGCTGGTTCCAGCGAGGCTGGCGAACGCGGACTCGGATCGAATGCGGCCCAGGTGTGACCACGCGGTCAGAGCGACGGCGGCGGTGACTGGGCCGATGCCGGGCTGGTTGAGCAGGCCACCGGCGGGGCTCTGCCGGACCAGGTCCGTGATCCGCGTGGTGATCTCCTTGAGCTCGCCGTCGAGGGCGGCGACGCGTTTGGCGAGCCGGATCGCTTCACCACGGGCGGTGGCCGTGGCGAGCTCTTCGTCGCGGGTGCGCCACGCCGCGGTCGTGGCGATCTGGGTCGCGGTGAGCGGGCGGCGGGCATCGATACCGAGGTCGACCACGCGCAGTAGCGCGGTGAGCGCGTTGATCGTCGCGGTGCGCTCGGTGCTCATGTGGTCGCGGGAGGCCAGCAGGACCTTTATGGCAGCGCGAATACCTTCGTCGGCGCGCGGTTGACGCAGTTGCGTCTGCTGCAGCGGGAGCGCTGCTGCGGCGATGCGGCGCGCATCCAGCGGGTCGGACTTGCCGATGCCGCGGTTCGCCCGAGCGTTCATCCGCGGGGCCTCGACGACGGTGTGTCCGGTGTCTGCTGCAGTGCGGGCAAGGCGTGCGCCGTAGGTGCCGGTGCCCTCGATCACCCACAGCGTGTCGAGGTCCCCTCCGGTGCGGCGCCCGACCCAAGACACCGCGCGTGACAAGCCTGCTGCCGTTGCGGGAAACTGAGCCTCATCGACAATCTCGCCCGTCGGGCAGGCCAGGATCGAGACAGCGTGGTTGCGGGCGTGGGTATCCACGCCGATGACGAACGGGCGGGTATGCGCGACGATAGCCATGGCGATCGACGCTCCTCTCTTCGAGACGGACATGGTCACGGTCGCCAAGCGGCCGGCACGGGTCCGGGAAGAGGTCACTTCGGGGCGAATCTGTGATGGGCCACGGCCCGAGGGCCGGGCAGTCTCCTGATGAGGTCACCGAGGTGGGCCGGACGGTGTCGGCCGCACCGACCCGGGCGGACAATTCAACGGGAAGACACCGCAAGCGGGCCAATTGCTTCGAGAGTCACACCCGGTTCGATACGACCGACATCCATCCTGACCGGCCAGTCCCAGACCAGCCAGATCCAGACTCACAGATGGCCTCGGTCGGGCCGTTGCTGGTGCCGGGGCGGTCGAAGAACGCGAGGATGTCGCCCGCCCGCGGCTTCATGGTCCGGCCGAGCTTGCGGACCTCGACGAGCGCCGCGGGAACGCCGCTGCTGATCGCAGCGATCACCTCCTGCATCATCGCCTTCGCTTTCTTCTTGTCGGGCTCCCGGTAGGCCGCGACGATGCGCTGGTAGATGCCCCAGGTCGCCTCGACCTCGACGTGCTCCTCGCTCGCGAACACTGCGTCCAGGCGTGCCCGCTGCCGGTCGGTGAGCAGGCTCGCCCCGGTGTGCAGGGTGCGGCGGGCTTTGTAGAGCGGGTCGCCCTTGAGCCCGCGGTGACCGGTGGTGTCTTGCTGGACCCGACGCCGGCAGACATCCAGCGCGTCGCCGGTGAGGCGGACCACGTGGAACGGGTCCATGACGGGGACGGCGTCGGGGAGTTCCTCGGCGGCAGCGGTCTTGAACCCGGCGAAGCCGTCCATCGCGACCACCTCGATCCGCTTCGCCCAGTCCGCAGGGCGGGCGGCGAGCCACTGCTTGAACACCGCCTTGGAGCGGCCCTCGACCATGTCCAGCAGCCTCGCCGGCCCGGTCTTGTTCCTCGCGGGCGTGAGGTCGATGATCACGGTGACGTACTTGTCGCCCAGCCTCGTGTGTCGCCAGACGTGCTCGTCGACACCGATCGTGGTGACCCCGTCGAACCGGGCGGGGTCGTCGATCAGGCGCCGCTTGCCTTCCGCGAGGACGGCGGCGTTCGCGGCACTCCAGGACACCCCGAGACCTGCGGCGACGCGGGTGACGGTGAGGTGGTCGATGACGATGCCCCGCAGCGCCCACTCCAGGCCGCCGCGGGAGATCTTCGCACGCGGCGCCGCTGCCCGCGTCATGTCCTGCCGCCACGTGCGCCGGCAGTGTCCGCACCGGTACCGGCGCACCCGCACCAGCAGGGTCGTCGGCCTGTGCCCGAACGGCTCGTGCGCCAGTCGACGCGTGACCGTGTCCCGCGGCACGCCCTCGACACCGCACTTCCGACACCACGGGTCGTCCTCGACGACGCGGCATTCGATCGTGGCCCGATCCGGCTCGATCAGCTGGCCGACGGCGACGAGGCCGAGCTCGTCGAGGCGGCAGAACGTGGTCAGGTCAGGGGTCGCGAAAGTAGGGTGGAGCACGTCGAGGTCTTTCGGGATGGCGAGCGTGAAGAACTTCCATCATCCGGGAGACCTCGACCCCTACCCGGCCACCGACGCGCTCAACCGACTACACCCTCGTTCGTGAAGAGCCCCATTTGGTCCCGAAGGGCACCAGTGACACGAGGATCCACAGCGGTTGGAGGGTCGCGACCATGGACAGCGCGGGCCAGCGCGACAGGACGGCGTAGACGGTCGTGGCCGGCCCGCCAACGCCCCCGATCACCGTGCCGAGCCCCACCCCGACCCCGGTCGCGACCTGCACGGGAACCCCGTCCACAGTGGTGTTCACCCGGGCCAGCAGGACGGAGATGACGAGGCTCAGCAGCACGAGCGAGGCGACCACGAGGTAGAGCGGTGCGGGTGGGGAGATCGAGGACAGCCACGCCGCGAAGGGCATCACCGCGATCGCGGGCAAGCCGATGCGCAGCACCTTGCCCTATTCGATCCGGGACCAGATCCGCGGCAGCATCACGATCGGCACGAGCCCGCCGAGGAGGTTCGCGAGCATGATCCCCTCGTGCGCGCCGATCAGCACCACCGCGTACGGAGCGAACACGATCCCGAGGCCCATCCCCGCCACGCGCTGGATGATCGCGCAGACCAGCACCAGGCCGATCAGGGTGAGGGAGAGGGGGAGCGTCACCCGGCCACCGTATCCAGCGGGCGCGTGGGGCGGGACCGCGTCCGGGGCAGCGGTCCCTCGTGGTGAATGGGGGCGGATTCTGGCGGACCTCGCGCTCAGGAGGGCCGCTCGGCAGCCTTCCGCCAGCATTCGCCGTATCGCCGGCTCAGGCCACACCGCCGGTGAACGCCACGGTGCAGATCCGCCCCGCCGCCCACGACCGACGGATCGGGGACGGCCCTACGGATGCTCCCAGAGCGCGGAGACGGGAAGCCCCCAGATGCGCTCGGCCAGCTGACGGCTCTCGGGGATGAGCCCGAGCACGGCCCCTCCGAGGAATCGCGGCCCCAGGCGCTCCGCGAGCGCCCGGATCCCCTTCGAGTGATCGGCACGGAGAGTGGACGACGCTTTCACTTCGAGGAGGAAGACGCGGCCGTCGTCGAACTCCATGACGACATCGACCTCCAGCCCGTCGCGATCGCGGAAGTGGAAGACCTCGAAGTCCTCCGCGGACCATCCACGCTGCGCGAGCAGTTGTGCCACGACGAAGGCCTCGAGCTGAGCGCCGAGCACCTCGGCGCTGCGCACCTGCGCGAGCTGTGCGGCACGGAGCCGGGTCAACCTGGTGGCGAGCCCGGAGTCGGCGACGGAGACCTTGCGGCGGCCGACCTCTCGCTTGGTGAGGTTCGCGCGCCACGGGGGGAGATCGTGCGTGAGGTACATCGTGGAGAGCGCGGCGAGGTATGCGGAGACGCCGGAGCGGGGCATGGACAGCTCGTCGGCGAGGCGCGCCTGAACGAGCTCGCCGCCCTGGTTCGCCGCCACGAGTCGGAGGACGGCCGCGAGCCGGTCGGTCGACAGGCCGCGGGAGACGTCACCGACATCCCGGGTGAGCAGACGGTCCAGGTAGCTGTCGAACCAGGTGCGATGGTGGCGCTCGGCTAGTCTCTGGATCTCCGGGTAACCACCCTTCATCACCGCGTCGATGTAGGCCTCACGGGGCCACCCCGGGCGACTCCCGGCGAGGGAGCCGTCAGCGGCACGGACCCAGCGTGCGAAGTCCTCGGCTTCCCCGCGGATCTCGCCCTGGCTCAGTCCATGGAGATCGAGCGTCACGGCGCGACCGGCGAGGGAATCGGGGGAGCGGGAGAGGCGCAGGAGATCCGAGGAGCCGGTCAGGAGGAAGCGTCCGGGCGAGCGGTCGGCGTCGATCGCCGACTTGATCGCGAGCAGGATCTCGGGGCTCCGCTGCACCTCGTCGATCACGAGGAGGCCCTCGCCCGCCTGACGCACGAACGCACGAGGATCCAGCTTCGCGGACTCCCGGACATCATCGTCGTCGAAGCTCACCGAGACGTGCGGCCTTCCCTCGGCCACCATCGCGGCGAGAGTGCTCTTCCCGACCTGCCGTGCGCCCTGCATGACGACGGCGGGGAAGGCGTCGAGCAGGTCGGTGGCTTGGGGGAGAAGGTGCCGTGTGAACAGCGAGTTCATAACGGCACCGTACCTCAGGTCGAACATTCGCGGTAGGCCAGGTCGAACAAACGCGGATGACTAGGTGCTACAAACGCGGAGAGTCAGGTGCTACAAACGCGGAGTCGTAGGTCGAACAAGCGCGACCGCTGAGCTCGCCCGTCCGGGGCAGAGGGCCGTCGTGGTGAGCGGGCCGTCGTGGTGAAAGGGGGCGGAATACGGCGGACCTCGCACTCACGAGCGGAGCTGCCCGCATGCCGCCAGTGATCGCCATACCGCCGATGAACGTCACGGCCCGACCTGCTTCGGGGCTCAGCCCCTCCGGCTCAGCCCCCCTCCGGCTCAGCCCCTCCCGAACAGCGCCGCGATCTGCGGGTGCCCCGCCTCGTATCCCTCGAGCAGCTTCCGCCCCAGCTCCGGGGAGCTGACCAGCGGGTGGGTGGAGAAGCCGCGCCAGGCGGCCTCGCGGGAACCGGTGCGGGCTGCCTCCAGGATCGCCCGCTCGGCGGAGCGCAGCGTGGACATCATGCCGATCCGCCCCAGCTCCACCGGGGCGACGGGCAGGGGGTGCACCCCGTCGCCGTCGACCTCGCACAGCACCTCGAGCACGAGGTCCGCGGGCAGCTCGGGGACGATCCGTTCGCTCGCGGGGGCGTCCTCACGGCCTGCGGCGATGTTGCCGACGTCCAGGATCATCCGCTCCTTCGTGCCGGTCGCGATCGCGGTCATCAGCCGCATCGCCACCTCCTGGTAGCCGCCGCCTGCGATGTCCTCCTCACGCCGCTCCTCGTCGCGGGACTCGGCCATGTAGGTCGCCTCGCGCTCGTGCAGGGTGGAGCGCCAGAGGTCCAGGGGCGAGGAGCAGCACGCGCCGCCTGCCCTCGCAGGCCCGTCGGCCGCCTCCGCCGCCGCGAGGTAGAAGTCCCCCTGCTGCTTGGCGAGGAACTCGCCGCGCGTGGTGGCCGCGGCGGTGATCCGGCGGATCGCCTCGTCGGTGTGCAGGTAGTAGAAGAGGTACTCGTTCGGCAGCGCCCCGTCGGCGCGGACCCAGTCCTTGCCGATCAGCCGCGCCTCCTCGATCTCCTCGAGCGCCGCGTCGTCGGCCAGCAGCCCCGGCAGGCGGTCCACGCCCTCCACGGTCGCCGCGCGCAACCATCCCAGGTGGTTCAGGCCCACGTAGTCCACGCCCGTGCCCGGCGTGCCGGCGACCAGGTCCGCGCCGAGCAGTCGGCCCACGCGGCGCACCAGGCCGATGGGGGTGTCGCAGATGCCCACGGCGCGGTCGCCGAGCACGCCGCGCAGCGCCTCGGTGACGATCCCGGCGGGGTTGGTGAAGTTGATGACCCAGGCGTTCGGCGCGACCTCGGCGATGGTCCGGGCGATGTCGAGCGCGACGGGAAGGGTGCGCAGAGCGTAGGCGAGGCCGCCGGGGCCGATGGTCTCCTGGCCCAGCAGGCCGAGGCCGAGCGCCACCCGCTCGTCGACGGTGCGGGCCTCGGCACCGCCCACCCGGATCGCGCTGAACACGAAGTCCGCGCCGGTCACGGCCTCGCGCACGTCGGTCGTGGCGGTCAGCCGCGGCAGCGCCGCCACCCGACCCGAGGCGAGGAGCTGCGCGCCGAGCCCCTCGATGACCGAGGTGATGGTGCGCAGGCGCGCCGCATCGACGTCCTGCAGGGAGATCTCGTCGACCACCAGACCCGTCGCGCCGATGGCCGCTGCCTCGTAGACCAGCGGGACGCGGAACCCGCCTCCGCCCAGGATCGTGAGCCTCATGGCGTCACCGTAGCACCGCACCTCAGCCGCGCCGAGACCCGTCATCGCAGGTCACCACCTGGTCACGGTTCGCGCCGCGAGGCCTCGCGCGTGAGACGATGACGAGCCCGGGCGTCCCGGCCCGGTCGCTGCTCAGGAGGCCTGCCATGCGTCGTCGTCCCGTCCTGCTCACCGGTGCCGCCCTCGGCGCCCTCGGCCTGCTCGCCGCCTGCGCGCCCGGCTCCGACTCCGGCGGCGGGGATGCCTCCGACGGCGGCGCCGCGGCCCCGTCGGCCGACGAGGTCGTCACCGACGTCGCCTCCCTCGGCGACGTCACCCTCGTGGTGTGGGACCAGGAGGTCCGCGGCGCCCAGAACGACGCGATCACCGCGCTGATCGACGCGTTCCAGGAGAAGTACCCGAACATCACCGTCGAGCGGCAGAGCCAGTCCTTCGACGACCTCCAACAGCAGACGGGCCTGGCACTGTCCGGCAACGACGTCCCCGACGTCCTCCAGGTCAACAACGCCCGCGGCGACATGGGCACCTACGTCGCCGACCAGCTGCTCACCGACCTGTCCGGCTACGCCGAGGCCTACGGCTGGGAGGACCGCTTCAGCGCGAGCGTGCTGGGCAAGATGCGCTACTCCGAGGACGGCGTCACCTTCGGCGAGGGCAACCTCTACGGCCTCGCCCAGACCGGCGAGGTCTGCGGTATCTACTACTCCCAGGCGAAGTTGGACGCCCTGGGCCTCGAGGCCCCCACCACCTGGGAGGAGGTGTTCGCCCTGGTCGACGCCGCCTCCGCAGCCGGGGAGCAGCCGATCATGCTCGGCAACCTCGACCAGTGGCCGGCGCTGCACGTCTTCGGACCGCTGCAGGCGAACTACGTCCCGGCCGACGAGATCGTCACCCTCGGCATGGGCAACGCCGGTGCCGCCTGGACCGACGACGCGAACGGGGAGGCGCTCGCGAAGCTCGCCGAGTGGGGCAGCTCCGGGGCCCTCGGCGACTCCCCGAACGGTCTCGCCTACGACGACGCGTGGCCGCTGTTCACCAAGGGCACCGGTGTGCTCCTCATCGGCGGGTCCTGGCTCGGCCCGGACATGGAGGCCGTGATGGGCGAGGACCTGCGCTTCATGGCCCCGCCGCCCGGCGTCGACGGAGGCGTCGCCACCACCGGCGGCACCGGCATCCCCTTCTCGATCCCCGCCGCGGCCGCGAACAAGGACGCCGCTGCTGCGTACATCGACTTCATCACCAGCGACGACGCGATGGCGCTGATCGCCGAGAACGGCGGCATGCCCGTGAACCGCACCGCCGAGCTGGCGCCGGAGTCCGGCGTCAACAAGGACATCTACGAGGCGTTCGACGCGGTCTCCACCGAGGGCACCCTGCTGCCCTACCTCGACTACGCGACCCCGTCCTTCGCTGACACCGCCGGCGCCACCCTCCAGGAGGTCATCGGCGGGCAGACCGACCCGGTCACGGCCGCCCAGGCGCTCCAGGAGGACTACGCGGCGTTCACCGAGGGCTCCTGACACCCCATGTCGGTGACCACCCCGGCCCCTCGCAGCACCCCGGCCGCGGGCTCTGCCCCCACCGCGGGCGAGTCCCGGGCCCGGGGGCGGAGCGGGCGGCCCTCCGCGGTCGCCCGCTCCGCCCTCTCGCCGTACCTGTTCATTTTCCCCGCCCTGCTGGTCTACGGCGCGTTCGCGCTGTACCCGCTGCTGCGCGCCGCTCAGTTCTCCCTCTACGAGTGGCGGGGCTTCGGCGCCAGCACCTTCGTGGGCCTGCAGAACTACATCGACCTCGCCGGGGACGCCGCCTTCCGCGCCGCGATCGGGAACGCGCTCGTGCTCATCGTGTTCTATGCGGTGATCCCGCTGGTCGTCGGGCTCGTGCTCGCCGCGATCCTGCGCCGCGGCCAGGTGCGCGGCATGGGCTTCTTCCGCACCGTGATCTTCCTGCCCCAGGTGATCGCCCTGGTCGTCGTCGCGGTCGCGTGGCGGCAGATCTACTCGCCCGTCGGCCCGCTGAACCAGCTGCTCAGCGCCGTGGGCCTCGACGGTCTCACCCGCGGCTGGCTCGGCGACCCGCAGACCGCGCTCGCGTCCGTCGGGTTCATCGGCACCTGGATCGAGATGGGGCTCGTGATGCTGCTGATGCTGTCCGGCATGAGCCGCATCCCCGCGGAGCTGTACGAGGCCGCGCGGCTGGACGGCGCGGGTCCGCTGCGCGAGTTCTTCGCGATCACCCTGCCCGCCGTGCGCGGCGAGATCACCGTCGCGCTGGTGCTCACGATCATCGCGGCGCTGAAGACCTTCGACCTCGTCTACATGACCACCTCCGGCGGGCCCGGCAACGCCACGACCGTGCCCAGCTACGAGGTGTACTTCCGCGCCTTCGACCTGCGCGAGGTGGGCTCCGCGTCCGCCGTCGCGATCGTGCTGACGCTGCTGATCTTCGCGATCAACGTGGGCGTCACCCGCATCGGGGAGCGCGAGTCATGAGGGTCTCCCGCGGCGAGGCCGTCATGAACTACGTGCTGCTGATCGCCTTCGCGGCCTTCGCTCTCGGCCCGGTCCTGACGATCCTCGCGACCTCCGTCTCCGCGCCGCTGGGGGAGCCGGCCGGGTTCTACCTCTCCAACTTCGTCGACGCCTGGACGATCGGCGGCTTCGGCAGGTCCCTGCAGAACTCGATCGTGGTCGCCGCGATCGTGGTGGTGGCCGCGACCGCGCTGTCGATCCTGTCCGGCTACGCCTTCGGGACCATGCGCTTCCGCGGCGCGACGGCGCTGTTCTACCTGTTCCTGCTCGGCATGATGATCCCCGCCGAGGCGACGATCATCCCGCTGTTCTTCGACCTGCGCACCCTGGGCCTGACCGACACGTACCTCGCGATCGCCCTGCCCCAGGTCGCCCAGTCCATCGCCTTCGGCACCTTCTGGCTTCGCGCCCAGTTCCGCGCCATGCCCGTGAGCCTCCTCGAGGCCGCGGCGCTCGACGGCGCCGGCGCCTTCCGGGCCCTCAGGAGCATCCTCGTCCCCGCCAGCCGCCCCGCGATCGTGACGATGCTGGTGCTGGTGTTCATGTGGACCTGGAACGAGTTCCTCATCGCCCTGATCATGACTCCGTCGGGGAAGCTGCGCACCGCGCCGCTGGGCCTCGCGAACTTCCAGGGCCAGTACACCTCCGAGATCGCGCTGCTCTCCGCCGGCGCCGTGATCGTCGCGCTTCCCACCGTGATCCTGTTCCTCTTCCTGCAGCGCCACTTCATCCGCGGGATGCTCGAAGGAGTCGCCAAGTGATGACCGAGAACAGCAAGATCCTGTCGGCCAACGGGGCTCCCGCCGCCGGCGGCCCCGTGCCCGCCCCTCCGGAGGCTCCCGAGGTGGGGGACTGGGACCCGCTGGCCGCGCAGCGCACCGCCGACGACCCGCCGCTGGACGTGCTGCTGTCCGGCACGGTCTTCTTCGACATCGTCTTCACCGGCATGGACCGCCTCCCGCAGCCCGGCGAGGAGCTATGGTCCAAGGGCATGGGCTCCAGCCCCGGCGGCATCGCGAACCTCGCCACCGCCACCGCGCGGCTGGGCCTGCGCACCGGGCTCGTGGCGGGGTTCGGCGACGACGCCTACGGCGACTGGATGTGGCACACCCTGGCCGACGAGGAGGGCATCGACCTGTCCGCCTCGAAGCAGTTCCGGGACTTCCACTCGGCGCTGACCGCGTCGATCGCCGCCCACGGCGACCGCGCCATGGTCACCCACGGGCACGAGCTGCCGGAGCCCCTCTCCTCCCTCATCGCCCGCGCCCCCGCCGCCCGTGCGGCCGTGGTGGACCTGGCAGGGGAGACGTCCTGGTGGTCGGAGCTCGCCCGCGGCGGCGCGCTGATCTTCGCCGACATCGGCTACGACAGCACCGGGAAGTGGGACCCTGCCGACCTCGCCCCGCTCCAGCACTGCCACGCCTTCACCCCCAACGCGCTGGAGGCCACGGCCTACACCCGCACCGACAGCCCCGGGAAGGCGGTGCGCGCGCTCGCCGACCTGGTGCCCCTTGCGGTGGTGACCGACGGGGTGGACGGCGCCTACGCGATCGACTCCTCCACGGGCGAGGAGGTGTACTGCCCCGCCGTGCCCGTGCACGCCATCGACACCACCGGCGCCGGGGACGTGTTCGCCGCCGGGCTCGTGCTCGGCACCCTCGCGCAGTGGCCGCTCGCGCAGCGGCTCCGCTTCGCGTCGCTCTGCTCCGCCCTCGCCGTCCAGCAGTTCGGCGGCTCGCTGGCGGCCCCCGGCTGGGGCGACATCACCGACTGGTGGCGCCACCTCTCGGCGGCCGCGGCCGACGGGGACCTGCGCGCCGCCTACACCCGCGGCGGCTACGAGTTCCTCGACGGCGTGGTCCCGGACCACCCGGTGCTGGGCCGACGCCGCGCCCAGGGCACGTTCGCGCTGCGCAGCGACGCGGGCGGGCACTGACCGGGAGCGCCTCGAGTGGTGCTCCCGATCTGTGGTGCCGCCGGCGTCAACACCTCCCTTCTCCCCACGACCTCCCCACGACGAAAGGACCCTCCTCCTCCCTGATCGCAGCATCCCCACGTCTGCACGACTCGGCGTGAACCCCACCGGCGCCCCCGCGACGCCGTCCGCCCGGCGCAGTGACGCGCCGCCGCACGAGAGAAGTCAGCACCCATGTCGCAACAGTCCACCCTCACCGTCTCCCGCCGTCGCCTGCTGCAGGGCACGGCCGTCCTCGGTCTCGCCGCCGGCGCGACCGCCCTCGACCTCACCGAGCTCACCCCGACGGAGCGAGCGCTCGCCGATGGCGGCGTCGACCTCGACATCCTCTACATCGGAGCCCACCCGGATGACGAGGCCTGGACCCTCGCCGCCTTCGGCCAGTGGAACGAGTACGAGGGGCAGCAGGCCGGCGTCATCACGATCACCCGCGGTGAGGGCGGCGGCAACGCCGTGGGCCTGGAGGAGGGCCCGCCGCTGGGTCTGATCCGCGAGGGCGAGGAGCGCACGGCCGTCGGCTTCGCCGGCATCGAGCACGTCTTCAACCTCGACGCGGTCGACTTCTTCTACACGCTCTCGGCGCCGCTGAGCTACGACGTGTGGGGCGGGCAGAACGTGCTCAGCCGTGTGATCCGCGTGGTCCGCGCGACTCGGCCGGACGTCATCGTGACGATGAATCCTTCGGCCGTGCAGGGCAACCACGGCAACCACCAGCAGGCCGCGATGTTCGCCGTCGAGGCCTACCTCCTGGCCGGGCGCGAGGACGTCTTCCCGGAGCACTTCGACGAGGGCCTGAAGCCGTTCTCCCCGCGACGCCTGCTGCGCTCGGGGTCCGACGGGCAGGGACCCACGGGACCGGACGCGGTCTCCACCGGGTACACCCCCGTGATCGCGAGCGACGTTGTCTTCGGCGCCTGGAACGGCACCGAGTCGCGCCGCCACGGCAAGCGGTGGAGCGCTGTGCGTGACGATTCGATCCACGCCTACCGCACCCAGGGCTGGCACGTCTTCCCGCCCACCACCTCCGACCCCGCGAAGATCCCTGCTGCCTGGTTCACCCTCATCGACTCCCGCACCCCGCTCGCGGACCCGACCAGCTCGGACACCGCAGCGCTGCAGGGCGCGACCCTCCCGATCGAGGGCGGGCTGCCGCTGGGCACCACGCTCGAGCTGCGCAGCGAGCTGTTCGCCGTCCGTCCCGGCGCGAGCGTCGACGTCGACGTGGTGATCGGCGCGCCCGGCAGCGCGCTGCCGGGGGTGAGCGTCGCTCTCGAGGTGCCCGAGGGCTGGTCCGTCGGCCGTGCCCAGAACGTCGGCACCGTCCCTGCCAAGCAGTCCCGCACCGCGACCTTCACGGTGCAGGTCCCGGCTGACGCCGCCCCCGGGCAGCATGTCCTGCTGCGTGCCCGTGCGACCTCGAAGAAGGGCAGCGGCGAGAACGTGCTGCCTCTGCGCACCGCCGGGATCGTGGAGGCCGGGATCGCCGACCGCCCCGAGATCGCGGCATTCCTGCAGTGGACCGAGGAGCTCGGGATGCAGCGCCTGGACGCGCTGGTCCCCACCCGGCGCTCGCTCGGCCAGGGCCGCGCCGAGGAGTTCGGCATCGTGGTGCGCAACAACTCCGAAGAGGTGCGCGACGCGGAGGTCACCCTCGAGCTGCCGGAGGGCTTCGCCGCCGACCCGCCGCAGCTGCTCGTCGAGGGCGTGCCCGCGCTCGGCGAGGCGACGGCGACGGTGCGGATCGAGAACACCGATCCTTCATTGCCCACCGCCAACCGCGCCCCGGACGGCGGGGTGTACGCGGTGACGGTCACCGCCGCGGCGGGCGGCGTGAGCGCGCCGAGGGCGCAGGGCCTGCACCTGGTGCCGCGCCTGGTCGCCACCCGCACCGAGGGCGTGGAGGTCGATGCGCAGCGCGGCACGGGCGAGTACCCGGGCGACCCGATCGACATCGGCACCCTGTGGGAGGGCCAGGCCGTCACCCCCGAGGACGCCTCCGGCACCACCTGGGTCACCTACGACGACACGGCGCTGCACGTGTTCGTGCAGGTCACCGACGACGTGCTCGGCACCCTGCTGCCCCCGGAGGACAACAAGCAGCGCTTCCGCACCGACTCGATCGAGATCATGATCGACCCGCGCGGCACCTCCGACAACACCGCCACCACCTTCATCCTCGGTGCCCTGCCCGGCACCGCGGTGGACGGCGGGATCGGAGGCCCGGTCGCCGGGCGCGACCACGACAACCGCCAGGGCCCGATCGACCAGGTCGCCCCGTCCGTGCGGATCGCCGCGAAGATCTCGGACCCCTACGAGGGGTACGTCGTCGAGACGACGATCCCCTTCGCGGAGCTGCCCGACGGGATCGACCCGACGAAGGTCGGCTTCAACGTGGTCGTCTACGACTCCGACACCCAGGACAACACCGGTCAGTCGCGTATCGGCTGGTCGACCTTCCCCGGGGTGCAGGCGGATCCGTTCCGCTGGGGCGTGCTCGAGCTTCCCGGCCTCGCGCCGGGGCCCGACGCGCCGGTGGAGCCGCGCATCCCCGATACGTCCGCGCGCTCTGTCGAGTCCGTGCAGTCGATCCTGCAGGCGGCGGCCGACGAGGTCGGGCTCGGCGGGTTCCCCTGGCTGGGCAGCGGCGCGCTGCGCCTGGACCAGGCCTCTCGCCGCGGCGGCGAGGTGTCGGTGCGGATCCGCACCGGTGAGGCGGGGACGCTGCGCGCGTACCTTTGGGACGGGGAGAAGCGGGTCGGTGCGCTGGACGCCCAGGACGTCGGCGCCGGCCGGTCCACCTACGCGATCCCGGTCGACGCAGATGTTCCCGCGGGAACGTCCCTGACGGTCGCGGTGTCGCTCGAGAACGACCACGGAGCCGTTGCCGGGACCGTGGCAGTGAAGTGAGCGACGCGGAGTAGTTCCTGCTCATGCGGGGAAGGCGGGTGCCGGAGCGATGCTCCGGTGCCCGCACTCCGGCGCTCACGCGACGAGGACGCGGCGCGCGTCCTCAGTCATGCCTCCCCTCGACCGCCTGCGCCAGGCTCTCGAGCGACTGCTCGAGGAACTCCTGGCCGAAGGGCGGGAGGCTGAACCTCTCGCGCAGGGGCTCGGGCACGGCGGACCAGTCGTAGGTCAGGGTCACGTCGGTCGCGGCGGCAGCTCCGTCGGCGGCAGTCCCGTCGGCGGCAGTCCCGTCGGCGGCAGCCCCGTCGGCCGACGGGCCCGCGGTCGGCGCGAGGTCGTACCGCCAGGTCCACCCGGCCGCGCCGATCTCGCCGTCCGGCCCGTACTGCCCGGGCATCCAGGCGATCACGCGGTTCGGCTCCAGGGCGAAGACCGCGGAGAGCGGGGCATTCACCTGTCGGCGGGCGGACATCTGGGCGGTGGACTGGTCCTGCGTGGCGGTCATGGCGACTCCTCCTCGTGCTCGGAGTGGTGCTCGGGCGGTGCGTCGGGTGCGGTCTGTCGGGCTCGGGCGGCGTTCCAGCGGGTGTAGGTGATGCCGGAGGCGAAGGAGAGGTGCTCGACGAGCTCCAGCGACTCGACATGCCCCTCGGGGAACAGGCGACGGCCGCGCCCCTGGACGTACGGATATGTCCACAGGACGTAGGCGTCCACGAGCCCCGCCGCGATCAGGGCGTGGCACAGCGTGATCGAGCCGGTCAGCGAGATCTCCTCGCCCTCCGTCG
Organism: Brachybacterium aquaticum; assembly: GCF_014204755.1. NCBI lineage: Bacteria > Bacillati > Actinomycetota > Actinomycetes > Micrococcales > Dermabacteraceae > Brachybacterium > Brachybacterium aquaticum. The sequence goes on along the minus strand of NZ_JACHLZ010000001.1, from coordinate 3,046,569 downwards.
CCTTCAGCCCCCGCACCTGCGCGACGGGGTCGCCGGACAGGATGGTGGAGTTCTGCCAGCCGGGGTCGGTCATGGTCGAGCTGACCACGTACTTCTGCAGCGCGTTCAGCTCGTCGGTGATGCCGGTGGTGTCGTCGGCCTGCTGCGGCCAGTAGCCGCGGAAGTCCTCGAAGGTCTTCCTGCCCAGCAGGATCGCGTTGCAGGCAGCGCTGCCGCGGGCGGTGATCTCGAGCTGGTCGGAATCGTCGGCCGACGGGTCGAACCAGTCGTCGAGCATCTCGATGCTGCCGTCGGCGGTGACGTTCTGGGTGAGGACGAGCGGGCGCATGAGGCCTCCTTCGGTCCCCTCCACCGTAGGGCAGGCGCACCGGCGGGGTGTGTCCGATCCTGCGGCGCCCTGCATGACGACGAGCCGGTCCCGCCGCGGGAGCACCCGCGCCGGGACCGGCCCGCTGAGGGTCGAGGAGGATCGAGAAGGCTGTCAGCCCACCTGGACCGCCGCGCCGGTGCGGCTGGACTCCAGCGCCGCGCCGACCACGCGCATCATCGCCGTCGCCGCGGCGAAGTCGGTGTCCATCGCGGAGCCCTCGCCGATCGCGCGTACGAACTCCTGGATCTCGGCGGTGAACGCCTCGGCGTAGCCGGTGCCGACGCCGCCGCCCGGCATCGCGGCGACGTCGCGGAAGTAGGGGTGCTCGGGGCCGGTGACCACGGTGCGCGGGCCGTTGTAGGCGTCGTCGGTGAGCCCGGCCTCGAAGATCGTGAACTCGCCGGCGCGCTGGGACTCGAAGGTGACGTGCCCGTTCGTGGCGAACACCTCGACGCCGAGGGAGTTGGGAACGCCCTGGGCGATGCGGCTGAGCTCGATCTGGCCGGCCGCACCGTTCTCGAAGGCGACGTTCAGCAGCGCGATGTCGTCGTTGTCGACGGGGCCGCGCTCGGTGGAGGTCGAGGCGCCGTGGCCGATCGCGCCGGCGGCGGGCTTCGGGCGCTCGGTGATCACGGTGCGCCACACTTCGGGCATGACCAGCTATGCGAGCTCCACCAAGCTCAACCATCTCCACCGCCGCACCCTGCGCGCCTACGGCGAGGCCGGCTCCTACGAGGCGGAAAGCACTGATGTGCAGGCCCAGGCGATCTTCGCCGGCAAGCGTCCCGCGGACGACCCGAGATCCTGGGGCTACGACGCCCCTGAGTACTGGGGCACCCTCCACACCGCCGCCGGCGACCGCGAGATCCCCTCGGCCCAGGGCTCCTAAGTCGAGTACTACGAGCAGTTCGCCGCCGCCCGCCGCTCCGCGGAGACCGGGGAGGTCGTGCGCCTGGGGTGAGTGGTGGGCGTCGGCCGGCAGCCATTCGGCTGGCACCCATCCGCCGGGCATCCACCCATCGCCCGGAGCCCACCCGATCGGGCGCCCACCCGGTCAGCCCCTCGCCCCCGCGGCGGCGTCGGCCTACCCTGTCGCCGGACAGGGACGCCCACCCCGTGCGTCCCGCCCGCAGCATCGAGAGGACCCGCGATGACCGAGAACGACCCCACCCCCGGGAACTCTGCCGAGCAGAGCGACACCGCCCCCGCCGAGGGCGACTACACGCTCGGCAGGCCCGTCCACTTCGAGATCCAGGCCGAGGACCCCGCTCGCGCCGTCGCCTTCTACTCCGAGGTGTTCGGGTGGAGGAGCGAGGACTGGTCCGGGTTCGCGGGCATGCCCTACTTCGGGATCACTACCGGCACCTCGGGCGCTGGCATCGACGGCGCGATCATGGGACGTCCGGGCGGGACGAACGCCGAGGTGGGTGGCCCGGTCATGGGCGCCGTGATCACGATGGGGGTTGCCGACTACGACGCGGTCGCCGCGAAGATCCTCGCCGCCGGCGGCACGGAGGCGCTGCCCAAGTACGCGCTGCCGGGCATGGCATGGCAGGGCTACTTCCACGACACCGAGAACAACGTCTTCGGCATCCACCAGCCCGATCCCGAGGCCAAGTGAGTCCTGCCCCGTAGGGGTTACCCGAAAGGCATGTGCGTCTGTGTTCCATGGATGGAACACAAACGCACATGACTTGTCAGTAACCGGGGGAGGGGCGCCTCAGCACCGCGCCTCGGCCACCTGCCCTCAGCGCGCCCCCACCCGCGTCACCGGTCCTCGATCTCCAGCAGGCTCGCGGCGCTCTCGATCTCGGCGTGCTCGGGGCGCTCCTGCTGCATCCGCTCCAGGTAGGGGCGGGCGCGCTGGACCTGGTGCTCCAGGTTCGTCACCGTGGTGAGGAAGTTCTGGTTCGCCTGGGTGCGGAAGGTGTCGATGCCGTCCATCGTGGTGAACAGGTTGTCGAACGCCTTCTGCAGCGTCTCCGCGGAGACGCCCGAGGTCGCGGCCTGCTGCTGGATCTTCACCGAGTTCTCGGCCAGCATCTTCGAGGTGCTGTTGATGAGGCCGTCGGTGGTGGCGTTGACGGCATCGATCTGGTCGAGCACCAGCTTCTGGTTCTCCAGCGCCTGCGCCGTGATCACCGCGGTGCGCAGTGCCGTGACGGTGGTCGTGCGTGCCCGCTCCACGCCCTGCTGGAGCTTGGTGTTGTTGTCCTCGATGACGCCCATGGACATGTAGGCCTGGACGGTCACCGCGATCTGGGTGGCCACGTCCTGGCGCCGCTGGCGCACGGCGAAGAGCACGTCGCGCTCGAGCGCGTCCGCCTCGGCCTGCTTGCCGGTGGCGCGCAGCTCGTCGGCCTTCGCGACCGCCCGGTCGTCCAGCAGTCCCAGCAGGTGTGAGGCCTTCTGCAGGGCGCCGAGGTCGTCCCACAGCGCCCTTCGCTCCACGGCCAGCTCCGCGTTGTCGCGCTGCAGACCCTCCTGCCCGCGGGAGAGGGAGGAGAGGACGGCGTCGAGCTGGTCCTGGTTCGACTCGAAGCTGCGGAAGTAGCGTTTGGCGCGGTTGCGGCCGGGCAGGAAGCCGAGCGCCTTGTCGCGGAAGGTCTCCTCCTTGGGGGCGAGTTCCTCCATGGTGGTGCGCAGCTCGCTGAGCGACTTGGCGACCGACTCCTGGGCGTTGCCCTTGTCCTTCGCCTGGCGCAGCGACTGCTCCATGAACCGCGACGACGTCTGGGAGGTGCGCTCGAAGGTGCGGCGGGCCACGGCGCCGAGGGCGTTGACCTGGTCGGTGAACTCCTGGGAGTGCGGGTTCATCGCCGAGACCTGGTCCACCCAGGCGTCGGCGCGCTGCTCGAGCTGCTGCTGCTGCTCGGCGGGCAGGTCCGGGAGCACGGAGACGGCGTCGGAGTCGCTGATCTCCTCGACCGGCTCGGCCGGGGTGATCTCCTGGGCGGGGGTGGGGGGCTGGAGCTTGTCCATCGGTGCCTCCTGGCGGGTCGGTGGGATGGTCTGCGGGTCTGTCTGTGTGGGTCTGGGCGGGTCGACCGACGGGATCGGCCGACGGGGTCTGCCGACGGGTCGGGTCAGACGTCGATGATCGGGTTCAGGTGCTGGTCGGCGAAGCGGGCGCGGAGGAACTCGGCGTGCACCTCGAGGGAATGGGAGACCCCGCCCACGACGTCCCGCTCGATCCTCTCCACGCCCTCGCCGAGCACGCCGAGCTGCTGGTCGATGGCGGTGAGGTTCGCCAGCGCCTCCTCGCGGGCGGTGCCGGCGAAGGTGCGCAGGAAGCCGATGATGTCGGCGGCGGAGTCGACGAGGTCGGGGACGTAGCGGGTCGCCATGCCCTCAAGCATGGTCACCTCCCCGGCCGACGGGCGCAGCGACTGCACCTGCTCGGAGCCGACGAGCGCGTCGATCCGCTCCAGCAGCGTCTCCACGTCGGTGAGCAGCTTGGCGGCCGGCGCCGCGCTCGCCGCAGGGCGCAGGCTCACGAGCCGCTCGCGGGTGCTCGCGTTCGCGTCCAGGATCCGCTGGAGCACCTCGCGGGTGCCGCCGTGCAGGGACGTGTCCAGCACCGGCCGGTCGGCACTCTCCTTCTCGGGCAGCAGGCGCACGGCCGCGCCGGTGCCGCTGCCGGCGACGATGCCCACGCCCGCCGCGGCGACGAGCGCGAGCAGGGGGCCGACGATCCCGGTGCCGAGGCCGAGCACGAGGGTGGCGACCCCGGCGATCCCGCCCACCAGCAGCGGCACGCCGAACCGCAGCAGGGGGCTGTGGCCGCGGGGGCGGTCCAGGGCGCGCGAGGCGGGGGAGCGGACCGTGCCCTCGAGCGCGCGGTTCTCGTCGGGCGCCTTCGGGCCCCACAGGTCGCGCCGCTCGGCCGTCGCCTTCCACGGCAGGTCCTGGTCCCCGGGCCGCACGTGCTCGGGGCGGGCGTCGGCCGACGGGCGGGCCTCTGCCGACGGACCGGCGTGCTCGGGCGCGGGCACAGCGCCTTCGGGCAGAGCGGCTTCGGGCACGGCGTCTCCAGGCACAGCGGGGTCCGGGAGGCGGCTGGCGCCGGAGCTCCCGTCGGCCGACGGCTCGTGTCCTCGGGTCACTGGCTCCTCATGGCTCACTGGAAGTGGCGGGCTTCTGGAAGGCTATCGCGCCGGCCTCCGCGGAACATGGGGGTTAACCGGACGGTGCATGGGCGCGATCCCCCGGCCCGCCGCCCGCCGCCTGCACCACCACCGCACGACCTACCACTGCCGGCGAGATGCCCGATCCGCCAGGGATGGGGAGTTCTCCCCAGGGAGTTCACCCCATCGCGCTCCCGCCGGTCACGCCCTAGATTTCAGGTACTGGGTGCGGGCCTCGCAAGGGGCGCGGGAACAGGGCACGGGACCGGCCTTCGCGGGAGTCGGACCGGACGGCGGGGGCCGTCCGGACGGCGCGGATCGTGGCAGGTCTGGTCCCCGTGCTCCGTCCCGCACACACGGGGGAAGGGCCGACGAGGCTCCGCGGGGGCGGAGCCGGCCCGCAGGGCCTTGCGCCCGGTGAAGGAGGCGGGACGCTGAGCGGGGGCTCCGGGATCCCGCCTCCGCTGTGCGCTCTGACTGCAGTCGGTCCGCCAGGCGATGAGCTGCTCAGTCGCCCGCCAGCATCGCGAGCACCGCGGTCGCCGCGGCCGTGGTGCCTGTGGTGAGGGTGGGCTGCTCATCCGGGGCGAAGAAGGGGGAGTGGTTCGGGAACGTCTCCCGCCCCTCGACGAAACCGCCGAACACCCAGTAGCAGTACGGGGCGCCGAACGCATCGGGGATCGTGGAGAAGTCCTCCGAGGCGGTCACCGGGTCCAGGTGCTCCACGTTCTCCTCGCCGAGCTGCGCCACGAACGCCTGCCGGACGCGCTCTGCGACCTGGGCGTCGTTGCTGGTCAGGGGGACGTGGTTGTACAGCTCGATCTCCGGGTCCTTCGGGAATGGGCCGCCTCGCACTCGGCGTGCACGATCCGCTGCACGCACGCGACGGGGTGGTCGAGCACCAAGTCGTCGTAGGCGCGGAAGTTCAGCTCCATGGTCGCCCGGTCGGGGATGACGTTCGCGCTGGAGCCTGCATGCAGAGAACCGACCGTGACCGCGCCGAAGTCGCCCGGGGCGATCTCGCGCGCCACCAGGGTCTGGATGCGGGTGACGATCGCAGCGGCGAGCACCACCGGATCCACGCCCAGGTGCGGCATGGAGCCGTGGGAGCAGGCGCCGTGCACGACGATGCTCATCGACACCGCCGCGCTCATCGCCGGCCCCGCCGTCACCGCGACCTTCCCGGCCACGGGCCCTGCGAGCACGTGCTGGCCCAGGCACACGTCCGGCGTGGGGACCTTGTCGACCAGGCCGTCCTCGACCATCGAGCGGGCGCCGGCGGCGATCTCCTCGCCGCGCTGGAACAGGGCGATGCAGGTGCCGGTCCAGTCGCCCCGGTGCTCGGCGAGCACGGTCGCGGCACCGAGCGCGGCGGTGACGTGGGTGTCGTGGCCGCAGGCGTGCATGGTCGCCTGCTCGGCGCAGTCCTCGAGCGCGGCGGTCAGGTGCGCGGGCAGGTCACCGCGACTGAAGTCCTCGGGGCGCGGCTCGCGCGGGCGCGTGTGTGATCCCGCCGACGAGGGGACCTGCGACCTTCCCTGGGCGGGCCGCACGCCCCTAGTCTTGTCCTGCGCACCAGAAGTGTGCGTATTTCTTGTCTGACCTGGCACGACGCGCCCCTCGATGTGGGCGTGGCCCTGTAGTACGAACGGAGGTCCGCGGCGTGGATCCTCGCCCCGAGAACCCCCTGCTCCCCGAGCTTGCCGTCACCACCGAGACCGGGCAGATCCCGGCTCTCCCCACCGCGGCCGACGCGGGCGAGCGCACCACCACCTGGCGCACCACCGCCGGGGTGGGAATCGCGCTCGTGGCGGTGTTCGTAGTCATCGTGCTGATGGGGCTCTGAGGGGCCCACGAGAGCCCGCCGACTCGATCTTGGAGCGTCGAAGATCCGGCTGCTGCACCGCACCCTGAACGGCTCCTCTCCACCGTGAGACAGATCAGTACATCTGTCTGAATATGGTGGTCATGGACGAAAGTCCCGTGCCAGGCGGTCGTTGGACCATAATCTTTCGGCGGCTCCCTCGGTGGAGCGAGGGGGCGGAGCATCGCGGCCGACGCCCTCGTCCGCGCGCGCGGACCAGGCGACGAGTCAGAAGGACGGGCATGGCCCCTCAGCACCCCACGACGCCGGAATCCGACGACATCGGATCCTGGCCCTCGGCCCCCAGCTTCGGCACCTCGCCCACCGGAGGGCGCGAGCAGCGTTTCACCCCGGTGGCCCCGCGACCCCCGCAGAACGCCCGCCGTACGGGCCCGACTCCTCAGCGCCCGGTCCCTGCGACGCTGAAGAGCTTTCCGGTCGCCTGGGCGCTGTCGCTGTTCCTCGGTGTGTGGGGTGTGGACCGCTTCTACCTGGGCAGGTGGAAGACCGGACTGCTGAAGCTCGTCACCTTCGGCGGCCTGTGGATCTGGTGGCTGATCGACCTTCTCCTGCTGACCACCGGCAGGGTGAAGGACGCCAAGGGCCGGCCCCTGCGCCAGTTCGACACCGTGAAGTGGCCCTCTCGCGTGATCTCGGGACTGGTCACGCTCGGGCTCGTCGGCATGTTCGCGATCGGAGCCTCGGTCGACACGTCCGAGACCCCGCCCACCGAAGCCGCCGGTGTCAAGGCGGCGGTGGTCGAGGAGGATGCGGTCCCGAGCGAGGAGCCGACCACGGCGAAGCCGACCGAGACCGTCACCCCGACGCCCGTAGCCACCACCACCGCGTCGCCCAGCCCGTCCCCGCGCCCCACACCGTCGGCCACCCCCAGCCCGACTCCCGAGGTCGTGGAGGCGGCCAACGGGACGGCGCTCGCCATGCTGGTGGGGCTCGAGGAGAAGGGTCGCGCGCCGAAGACCGGGTATGACCGGGAGCTGTTCGGCTGGCGTGAGGACATGGATCGCAACGGTTGCGACACCCGCAACGACATCCTGCGCCGCGACCTCACCGCCTTCACGCTCAAGGCCGGCACGAACGGGTGCGTGGTCCTCACCGGCACCCTCGACTCGCCGTACAGCGGCAGCACCGTCGACTTCGACCGTGCGAACAGCACGGTCGACATCGACCACGTCGTCGCCCTCTCCGACGCGTGGCAGACCGGTGCCGCGAGCTGGGACGAACAGACCCGCCGCGAGTTCGCCAACGACCCGCTGAACCTGTTGGCTGTCGAGTCGAGCCTGAACCGGCAGAAGGGCGACGGCGACGCCGCCACCTGGCTCCCGCCGAACAAGTCCTTCCGCTGCGAGTACGTGGCACGGCAGCTCGCGGTGAAGGACAAGTACGACCTGTGGGTGAAGCCCGCCGAGGCCGACGCCATGGAGCGCGTGCTCAACGACTGCGAGGGCTTCGAAGCGATCACCGACCAGGACCCGTGGCCCGCGACCGGCGAGGGCGACGTCGTCGCCACCGAGGAGGAGCCCGCGCCGGAACCGGCCCCCGCGCCCGAGCCCGCCCCGGAGCCCGCCCCGGAGCCCGAGCCGGAACCCGCGCCCGAGCCTGCGCCGGCCCCCGCTCCGGTGTACGAGCCCGCGCCGAAGGAGGAGTCGAACGACGGCGGCTCCGGCGGCGGCAGCGTCTACTTCAAGAACTGCGACGCGGCTCGCGCGGCCGGAGCTGCACCCGTGCACGCCGGCGACCCCGGCTACAGCAGGAAGCTGGACCGCGACGGCGACGGGGTCGGCTGCGAATGAGGCCGACGGCGCGGCCATGACCTGACCGGTCACGCCCGCGCCTGGCGGAGGATTCTTGCCCCTGTCTGCTGTGCCTGCTGAGGGCGAGCGGTCGTCAGCGCCGCCGCAGCACCAGCACTGCGTCGAGGTGCTCGCCCACCGAGCCGTCGGGGGCAGTCGCGGCACGGGTCCGCTCCTCGGCGAGCTCGACCTCCCACTCCTCGGAGGAGCCGACGAGCTGCTCGGCCTCCTCCTGCACGGAGACCATCTTCGCAGGGTGGTCCTTCGCCCAGGACGGCGGTGCCGCGTGCGAGATCGTGACCAGGCGCCCGCCGGGGCGCAGCGCCGTCATGGCCCGGCGCAGGATCGCCGTGCGGTCGAGCGCAACGTTCGACTGGAAGAAGCTCGCGGTGACCAGGTCGACCGAAGCAGGGCCGGGTTCCCACGCGTCGAGGTCGACTGCCTCGAAGCTCGCCCCGTCGAGCCCTCGTGCAGCGGCCTCATCCCGCCCGCGCCCGACGGCGGTCGCCGAGATGTCCAGGCCGAGCGCTTGCCAGCCCTGCTCGGCGAGCCAGAGCACGTCCCCGCCCTCCCCGCAGCCGAGGTCGATCGCTGTGCCCGGCGCGAGCTCGGCGACGACCGAGGCCATGGTCTCGTTGACCTTCCCCGACCAGACCCGCTCGCTGCCGGAGTAGCGCTGCTCCCAGTACTCGGTGGGGGAGAGATCGGGGTCCGGCTCGGCGTGCGCGGGCGCGTGGGCGTGCGAGGCGTGGTGGTGTGCGGTCATGGACTGAGCCTCGCAGACCCTGCCGCGGCGTGGAAGCGCTCTTGCCGGGGACGCCAGGGAGGGGCGGTCCGGCATGCGAAGTGCGTGGCTCGGGGTAGATTGTCGCCACTTCCAGCGGCTCTGCTCCGTGGGCCGACGCGGGAGACGAGGGGAGGGGACCCGATGACGAGCACGCGCCCGAGCCGCGCCGAGAAGGTCGACGCCGCGACGCCCGCGAGCCGTAATCGCGTGGTCGACTTCCTCCGCGCCGCGGCGATCACCGTGGTGGTCCTCGGGCACTGGACGATCATCGCCGTCGACCCCGACGGCGGGGTCCTCCCGCACGGCGTCCTCGACGGCGCGAGGTGGACGCACCCGCTGACCTGGGCGTTCCAGGTGATGCCGATCTTCTTCCTCGTCGGCGGCTACTCCAACGGCCTCTCCTGGCGCTCCGCGAGGCGCAAGGAGATCGGCTACGCGGAATGGCTGCGCACGAGGCTCCGACGCCTCGGGATCCCGCTGATCCCGCTGCTGCTCGCCTGGCTCGTGATCGGGGTGGTCGCCGTTCGGGCGGGGGCGCCGACGGCGACCGTGCAGCTCGCCTCGCAGATGGCGCTGATCCCCAGCTGGTTCCTCGCTGCGTACCTGATGGTGATCCTCGTGGGCCCGCCGTGCCTGTGGCTGTGGGAGCGCTTCGGGTGGTGGTCGATCGTGGGCGGCATCGCGCTCGCCGGGATCGTCGACGCGACCAGCATCGCCGCCGACCAGCCGCTGCTCGGCTACCCGAACTACCTGCTCGTCTGGGCGGCGTTCCACCAGGTCGGCTACGCCTGGCTCGACGGCCGGCTCTCCGGCATGGACCGACGGATGCTGCTGGCCGGGATCGGTCTGGTCGGCCTCCTGCTACTCGTGCTGGTGGGCCCTTATCCGCTCTCGATGATCACTGCCGGGGGAGATGCGATCTCCAACTCGAGCCCGACGCGCGTGACGATGGCGTTCCTCGGCATGCTCCAGGCCGGGCTCGTGCTCTCGCTGGAGAAGCCGCTCGAGGCCCTGCTGCGCCGGCCGAGGCTGTGGTTCGTCACCGTGCTCGTGAACCAGCGGATCATGACCTGGTTCTTGTGGCACCTCACGGTCATGGTGGGCCTCGCCCATCTGCTGCTCGCGCTCGATGCGCGGGTGCTGCTGCCCGAGCCGCTGACGGGGATGTGGTGGGTGACGCGGCCGTTGTGGGTGTTCGTGCTGCTCGCTCTGACGGGCCTCGTGGTGCTGGTGATGGGCCGCTTCGAGACACCGCGCGCCGACGACCGCCCTGCGCCGCCCGTGTGGAAGCCGATCGCCGCAGCGGTGTGCGTGATCGCGGGCCTCGCCGTGATGGCGTCCGTGGGCGTGGTGGGGGAGAGCGGCGTGACCTGGTGGTGGCCGCTGCTGCCGGTGGCGGGGATGTGGATGTTCGGGGTGGTGGCAGTCGCAGGCCAGAGGACATCGGCGACCCGGCCCTAGCGCGTCCGCTTACGCCACCGCCCGAGCTTCCATGAACAGGTCAGCCGGCATCGTCCGGTCTAGCCGCCACACGATCTGCATTGGCCGTGACCCCGTCGCCTGCTGGAACTGCGCTATGCCGAGGCACGTGTAGGGCTCGGTGCCGATGTCGCCTGTCTTCGCGCGCCGAACGAAGAGTACGACGCTTGAACCCCGCGAGGCGTGGTTGATGTATCGCTGACCAGTGCGACTCTCCACGCTTGTCGTGCTCTGGGACTCCCAGTGGAAGAGCTCCTGGTTGATCGCGTAGTCGCGGTACATGGTGGTGGGGGAGTAGTCCGCTTCTGACTTCTTCAGCGTCACCAGCAAGGCGTCCACGCTCATGCTGGGCAACCACTTCACGCCTTCGCGAATCGAGCCCGGCGCGCCGGTATCTAGAGTGCCAAGCCCCAGTCCGGCCAGAAGTTCCTCGCGCGAGTAACTCGCGTGCGATCGCAGCGGAGAGCGCGCGACAGAGCCCGTCAGTGCCTCCGGTCGCACTCTCGAGGACTGCTCTAGGTACGTCAGCAGCTGGAGGATCTCCTTCACGACAACGGGATGGGAACGCAGCTGCTCGAGTCCTTCGCGGATGCTCCGCTCGCCAGTAGGCCAGAAGGAGTACACGAGCATCGCTGCGTAGAGGTCCGTCTCGACAGCTGAGGGGAGAGACGGTGCCGTAAGCAGCCGGCGATACGCCTGAATCCGCTCCGGATCGTCGACGTGGGTCAGCGTGACGAGTCGTCGAAGGAGCGCGTCGGCTGCTTCCGTCAAATCTTTCGTTCGGCTGGCAGGGAAGGCCCAGTCCACGAGAGTGGACCAGCTCGCAGAACGCTTCTGGCTGTTCAAGCTGCGCGTCCCCGGTCCGTAGATGTCAGCGAGGGACCGCTCTGCCGAGTGCAGGTACGAGCCCAAGCCGTAGTCCACAGGGGTAGCGTCGGCCGGCTTGTGCTGACGAACGTCTGCCACCAAGTCACGCGTGGACAGCTTGAGTTGCTTCTTCACGTTCGACAGCACGATGTCCTGTGCGACGCGGTCGAAGACGATCTGCGTTCCAGGAGGGAGAAACGGAAATCCGTCCCGGATGCTCCGCTCGAGCTTGTTCCGGGAGAGCCCGGTCAGCGCGCGGTACTTCAGGTCGAAGCGGAAGTTCGTGTGCTGGAGGCCGACGAAGTCGAGCACGGTGAGTACGGCCTTGTTGTCCGCTCGACGGAGCCCGCGGCCCAGCTGTTGGAGGAAGATTGTGGCGGACTGCGTGGGGCGCAGCATGAGGACCGTGTCGATCATCGGGATGTCGAGGCCCTCGTTGAAGAGGTCGACGGCGAACAGGCACACGATCTCGCCGCGCCGTAGCTTCGCGAGCCCCTCCTGTCGCACATCGGACCCGGAAGCGCCGCTGAGTGCAAGCGAGGGGAGACCTGCGCGACGGAACACCTCGGCCATGTAATGGGCGTGCTCGACACTGACGCAGAACCCGAGCGCTCTCATTCGACTCGGGTCGGTGACCTTGTCACGCAGGGCCTGAAGCACCTTTGCGGCTCGAGCATCGTTGCCGGTGTACAAGCTGTTCAGCTGGTCAATGTTGTACGCACCGCGAGTGAATCGCATCCCGCTGAGGTCCACTCCGTCGGCGATCCCGAAGTAGTGGAAAGGCACAAGCAGGTCGGCGCGGAGCGCGTCCCACAGCCGCAGCTCGCTCGCCACGCGACCCTCGAAAAACGCTTGGGACACGTCCACCCCGTCGGCCCGCTCGGGTGTCGCGGTGAGCCCAAGGAGTGCTCTGGGGGTGAAGTGGTCGAGGACCTTTCGGTACGTCGCCGCCTCGGCATGATGGAACTCGTCGATGACGATGATGTCGAAGTGGTCGCGCGCCCATCGCTCGAGCTCGCCGGCTTGCTGCAGCGACTGGATCGAGGCGAAGACATGGCGCCGCCGGATGGGCTTCCGCCCGTCGACGAACAGTTCCCCGAACGCGCCGTCCTTCAGCACGTCGCGGTAGGTCCTCAGGGACTGCTCGAGGATCTCCTTGCGGTGCGCGACAAAGAGGATGGTCGGTTGGTCGGCGTCCGATGTCTGCAAGCGCTTGTAGTCGAGCGCGGCAACCACGGTCTTGCCCGTGCCTGTTGCCGCGACAAGCAGGTTGCGGCGTCGATCGTGCACCTCCCGCTCGGCGGCGAGGTCATCCAGCATCTCTGTTTGGTGCGGGTATGGACGTACGTCGAGATGGCTGATCGACAGGTCTGTCGAGGTGGCGCGGCCGCTGTTCTTCGCGAGGAGTGCATCGAGGAATTCGGCGTCGGTGTCTGGGTTGTACGGCGCAAACGCCGCGTCGTCCCAGTAGGTCTCGAAGGTCGACTCAAACTTGTCGACCAGGCTCGGGGTCGCGAGGTGCGAGAGACGGACGTTCCATTCTAGTCCGTCGACGAGCGCTGCCCGGCTCATGTTCGAGCTGCCCACATACGCGGTGGTGTAACCGCTGGACCGATGGAACATCCACGCCTTCGCGTGGAGATGGGTGGACTGCGCGTCGTAGTTGACCCGCACCTCGGCGTTCAGTGAGCGCACGAAGTAGTCCAGCGCCTTCCGGTCCGTGGCACCGATATACGTGGTGGTCAGAACCCGGATGGGCACTCCGCGATCAGCCGCCTCGCGCAAGGCCGATTCCAGCACGCGGATCCCGCTCCACTGCACAAACGCGCACAGCAGGTCAATCCGATCCGCGCTCCCCATCTCGAGGCGCAGTTCCGAGCCGAGCTGCGGATCCATTCGTGAGTTCGTGAAGAGCGCGACGTCGCTGAGCGGTGTCGACGGACGGGGCAGGAGGGGTGTCTCCGGTGGCGTCACCGAGGTGAGAAGGCGCGGCCCAGGAGACACTTCGGGATCCGGGGCAGTGGAGGGCAAAGCCGAGAGGAGACGGTTCGCGAGGGCGATGCGCTCCTCACGGGGTGCAGTCTTCAACGCCTGCTCGACGGTTCGTGCGACGTGCTGGGAGAGGACATGCACGACATCCGCGTCGTCCACGTCCTCCGTCGGAGTGAGGAAGCCCTGCTCTTCGGTCGACTGCACCGCATCAGTGAGGCCCGTGGTGAGGAGCAGTTCGTAGAGGCCGGGATCCAGGGCCGGCTGCGCCTCCATCACTTCGCCTTGGACTCGTCGCGGAGAGTTGCGAGCCGCTCTGGCAAGCCCTCGAGGAGTGGGACATCGCCAGGCGCCCATTGCAGCGAGGACAACTCCGTGAGAGGCACCCACTGCATCGCGTCGTGGTCGCTGCTGGTAGTCGGATCCTCGCCCGTGAACTGCGCGGCGTAGCAGGAGAGCTCGATGCGCGCGGTGCCAACATCGCTCAGGCTCCGGTCGACGAACGGGCCAACAGCGACGTCGACACCCAGCTCCTCCTGAAGTTCGCGGCGCAGTGCGGCCTCGGGCGTCTCGCCGGTTTCGATCTTGCCCCCGGGGAATTCCCACAGCCCGCCGGCGCTGCGCTCGGCGTTGCGTCGAGCGGCGAAGACCGCGCCGTTTCGTTCGACGATGGCGCCGACGACTCGGATGACTGGATTCTCCACCGCGCAATCTCCTCTGCCTGGGCCGACACCGTCGATCGTACGAAGCGGCGGTGACATGCGCAGCGAAAGCCGAGGGTCGAGAGGTGCCGCGGCTGGGGAAGCGAGGGTTCTCAAGTGTCTCGAGGCGCATGGCATGTGGATCTTCGACCGGCGGCCGTCGGCCCCCTCTGTCATGATCACGCCATGAACCAGGCGGACCTGCTGAAGCTGTCCAACCACGAGATCGAGGCCCGAGCCATCGAGGCCGTGATCGCCTACGAGCGCGCTGCTGGACGGATGGCCGTCGACCTGCGCAGCAAGAAGGACGCCCTGGTCGATGTCGAGTCCTTCGACGACACCACCGGTGAGAAGCGCCTGATCGAGATCAAGGCCTTCGGCGGCGCCGGCCGCGGCGACTTCCTGTGGCTCGAGCCCAACCAGGTCGAGGCCTTCGAGACGGATCCCGCCGCGCACCTCTACCTCGTCACGAACGTCCGCTCGGCGGACCCGTCGGCGATAAGGATCCTCGACCTCGCGGGGGACCAGCTCCGCGAGAGGATCGAGCAGAAGCGGGAGAAGCACTACTTCGAGGTGCCGATGCCCGTCGCCCTCTACGACGACCTCGTCGCGAGCGCCGCATCACTGCCCGCCCTGGTCGGCACCGGCTTCCTCCTGCAGATCCTGGACGGCGTCATCGCCCTGCACGACCGCGGCTATCACCGGACCCGCTTCGCGGTGACATGGGCGCCCGACGGGCTTCACGTCCGCCTGCACGTCGGCCGGGAGTCGGAGATGCCGGGCGACCCGCTCCAGGTGACGACCTCGGATCTGATCCTGTCCACCTCGCTCGAGGACGTGCAGAGGACGGCCCGCGAGTTCGCGGGCGTCATGATCCCCGCCTGGTGGGACCGCGACCAGATCGCCGACCAGCTCCTCGCCGCGCTCCCGCCGATGGAGCCGGCCGGTGACGATCCGGAGTACCGGGATCACCTGCGCGAGCTGTACGAGCGCCACCGCGCCGCGGGCACGCTCCCGCTCACCGACGGCGAGGGCGGCGCCTGGGGCTGAGCCCGCGGACGCCGCCCGTCGGCCGAGTGCGACGCCCTCAGCGTCGCCCCGCCCGCACCCCCAGCACCCACGCCCCCACCAGCGCCACCACGATCCCGGTCAGCGGCGCGATGCCGATCCCGTACTCATTGCTCACCCACGCCACCACGCAGCCGAGCACGTACGGCACGAGCGCCTGCCAGCGCACCTTCTCGGTCAGCGTGGACAGGGCCGGCTGCCCGCCGCGCCAGCGAGCGATCCAGTCGCCGATGAGCACCCCGCCGACCGGCGGGATGAGGATGCCGATGAGGCTGAGGTAGCCCACGATGTGCCCCTCGACGCCGAGCAGCGCGAGCACGGTGCCGATGGCGACGCCGCCGATGATGAAGGGGCCCTTGCGCCGGGCGTTCGCGAGCTCGGCCCCGGCGACGCCGAAGGCGTAGGCGGCATCGGCGTTGGACTTCCACAGGTTCCCGAACAGGAAGAACAGGCCCCAGCCGATCATGCCCATGCCCAGCAGCAGCGTGGTGAAGTCGCCTTCTCCGAAGGCCAGCGCGGAGACGGCGCCGAAGAACACCATCAGCCCGTTGCCGATCACGAAGCCGAGCCCGCAGGCGATCACGGCGTCGCGGCCGCGCTTCGCGAAGCGGGTCCAGTTCGCGGCCTGCGTCCCGGCGGAGGCGAAGGTGCCCACCACGGTCGTCACGGCCGCGGCCCAGGTCATGGAGGTGGTGGGCGCGATGTCGAACAGGCCCCGTCAGCCGCCCACCTCGGTGAGCGCGAGCGCGGTGATCCAGAAGGCGAGCACCAGGATCAGCGGCGTGGAGATCAGCGAGACCCAGTACATGCCCTCGTAGCCGTACAGCGCCGTGAGCATCATCAGGGCGGAGACCCCGATCATCACCAGCGCCGGCGCCCAGGCGCTCTCCCAGCCGAAGGCGAGCGCGGTCATCTGCCCGATCGAGCCGACCGCCACCCCGTACCAGCCGATCTGCGTGCCGCCCAGCAGCACCGAGACCAGCTTCGACCCGGCGGTGCCGAAGGTGTACCTCGACATCACCACCGTGGTCAGACCGGTGCGGGCGCCGAGGAAGCCGATCGCGGCGACGTACGCGCCGAGCACCACCGAGCCCACCAGCAGCACGGCCAGGAACTCGCTGAAGCGGAAGGCCGCGCCGATGGAGGCGCCGGCCATGAGCGTCGGCGCGAAGACGGTGAACCCGATCAGCACCACCGAGATCGAGACGACACCGCGCCGCGCCGAGGCGGGGACCGGAGTGACCGGGTAGTCGGGGTCGACGGGCTCGGTGCCCGCCTCCTGGCGCAGCTCGGCCGCGGTCACCGGCCGGCGCCGTCGACGTCGGAGCCCTCGGCGCCGGCAGCGCGCGCGCCGTCGGCCGACGCGCTGAGCTCGCCCGTCTCCACGCCGATGTCCTCGCTCCAGATCTCGGGCCGCTCGGCGATCATCCGCTCCATCAGCGCGATGCAGTCGGGGTCGTCGAGCACGTCCACGGTGACGCCGCGCTCGCGCAGCAGGTCCTCGGCCATCTCGAAGGTGCGGTTCTCGCCCACCACGATCCGCGGGATCTCGTACAGCAGCGCGGTGCCGGAGCACATGATGCACGGCGACAGGGTCGTGTACAGCACCGACTCCCGGTATACGCTCGCGCGCAGACGCCCGGCCTTCTCGATCGCGTCGGTCTCGCCGTGCAGGATCGCGGAGTCCTTCTGGACGCGCTGGTTGTGCCCGGCGCCGAGCACCTGCCCGTCGTGGACGAGCACGGCACCGATCGGCACCCCGCCCTCGTCCCAGCTGGTGCGCGCCTGCTCGATGGCGAGGGCGAGGAAGCGGCGGTCGTCCTCGGCGGTGGGGGTCCAGGCCATGGGGGAGTGCTCCTCTGCTCGGGAGCCGGTGGGGCTCGGCGACGGCTCAGCTCCGCATCGTAGAAGCCCCCGCCCACCCCTGGGACGCCACATCACGGAACGGTCACGGCGCCCTCCCGGCCTTCGTGTCCGGGGGACGAGAGCCCAGGATGGCCGCACCCCGCTGCAGGCGCACGGGACATGACCACCCTCCACTCTCCCCGGGAGATGCCATGTCCTACGTCCAGCCCGTCGACCTCGTCGACCGCCTCACCGCGGCCGGTGCCTCGAAGGTGAAGTACTCCGCCGGCGCCACCATCCTGCGCGCCACGATGGCCGGCGCGATCCTCGCCCTCGCCGCCGCGTTCGCCGTCTCCGTCTCCACCCAGACCGGGCAGCCGCTGCTCGGCGCGATGCTCTTCCCGGTCGGCTTCATCATGCTGTACCTGATGGGCTTCGACCTCCTGACCGGTGTGTTCACCCTCGTGCCCCTCGCCTGGATCGCGAAGAAGGACGGCGTCACCCTCCCCGCGATGCTGCGCAACTGGGGCCTGGTGTTCCTCGGTAACCTGATCGGCGCGGTCGCCGTCGCGCTGCTCATGGCCATCTACTTCACCTACGGCTTCTCCACCGAGCCGAGCGCCGTCGGCCAGGCCATCTCCGAGATCGGCCACGGCCGCACCGTCGGCTACGCCGAGTACGGCGCCGCCGGGATGCTGACCCTGTTCGTGCGCGGCGTGCTGTGCAACTGGATGGTCTCCACCGGCGTGGTCGGCGCGTTCATGTCCGACAGCATCCTGGGGAAGATCGCCTGCATGTGGATGCCCGTGATGCTCTTCTTCTACATGGGCTTCGAGCACTCCATCGTGAACATGTTCCTGTTCCCCTCCGGCCTTCTGCTCGGCGCGGACTTCACCCTCATGGACTACCTGCTCTGGAACGAGATCCCGACCGTGGTCGGCAACCTCGTCGGCGGCCTCACCTTCGTCGGCCTCCCCCTCTACTTCGCCCACCGCCGCAAGCAGGCGTCGGCCGGCGCCCCCGGCGCGCTCCCGTCGGCCGACGTGGCCGGCGCCCCCGCTGCGACCGGCGCCCCCGCGGCCGACGTGCCCGCCCTCGCCCTCCCGTCGGCCGCCGAGGCGGAGGCGCCCCTGGTGGGAGCGACCCGATGAACAGCCCCACCCCGCAGAGCCCCACCACCCAGAGCCCCCGGATCGTCGTGATCGGCGCGGGCATGGCCGCGCACCGCCTGGTCGACTCCCTCGTCACCCGCGCTGAGGAGCGGATCTCCGTGACCGTCCTCGGCGACGAGTCCCGCCTCCCGTACGACCGGGTGGGCCTGACCCGCTACTTCGACGGCGAGGGCGAGGACGCCCTGACCCTGCCCGCCACGATCTTCGCCGACCCCCGCGTCACCCTCCACGAGGGCGACCCGGCCCTGGCGATCGACCGCGGCGCCCGCACCGTCACCACCGCCTCCGGCGCCGTCCACACCTACGACCACCTCGTCCTCGCCACCGGCTCCGTCGCCTCCCGGCCCCCGGTCGACGGGGCGGAGCTGCCCGGCTGCTTCGTCTACCGCACCCTCGACGACGTCGCGGCCCTGCGTGTGCACGTCGAGGAGCGGGCCGCCGCGCTCGGCCGGCCCGTGCGCGGGATCGTCGTCGGTGGCGGACTGCTCGGCCTCGAGGCCGCCGGCGCCCTGCAGGGCATGGACGCCGAGGCGACCGTGCTCCAGTCCAACGACCGGCTCATGTCCGCCCAGCTCGACCTGCCCGCCGGCGGCGTGCTGCGCCGCCTCATCGAGCAGCGCGGCATCGCCGTGCGCACCGGCGCCCGCACCACTGCCGTGCTCGCCGGGGACACCGGTGCCGTCCGCGGCGTGACCCTGAAGGACGGGGACGAGCTGGAGGCGGATCTGGTCGTCTTCACCGTCGGCGTCCGCCCCCGTGACGAGCTCGCCCGCGCGGCGGGCCTCATCTGCCATCCCCGTGGCGGTGTCGAGATCGACGCGGGCTGCGCCACCTCCGACCCCCAGGTCCTCGCGATCGGCGAGGTCGCCTCCTACGAGGGGCAGTGCGTGGGCCTGGTCGCCCCCGGCAATGCCATGGCCGAGGTGGCCTGCGACCGGATCCTCGGCGGGGACGCCGAGTTCGCCGGCTACGACCTGTCCACCAAGCTCAAGCTCTCCGGGGTCGAGGTCGCCAGCTTCGGCGACGCCTTCGCCACCACTCCCGGCGCGCTGGACGTGGTCTACACCGACCCCGTCGCCGGGGTGCACAAGAAGCTCGTCCTCTCCGACGACGCGAAGACCCTGCTCGGCGGCATGCTCGTGGGCGATGCCTCCGCCTACGGGGCGCTGCGTCCCCTCGTCGGCGGTGCGCTCGGCGGGGACCCCGCCGCCTATCTCGTCCCTGCCGGCGGCATCGCTCCGCCGACCGCGGAGCTGCCGGACGAGGCCGTGGTCTGCTCCTGCTCCTCGGTGACCGCCGGCGCGATCCGCCACGCCGTCGCCGAGGAGGGATGCGCCGACCTCGCCGACGTGAAGGCCTGCACGAAGGCCGGCGCCACCTGCGGGTCCTGCGTCGTCGCGGTGAAGGGCCTGATCAGCGGGCAGCTGACGAAGATGGGCCGCAGCGTGGGGACGGGGCTGTGCGAGCACTTCGCCCTCACCCGCCGTCAGCTGTTCGACGCCGTGCACGTCTCGGGCCTGACCACGTTCAGCGCCGTCATCGAGCGGTTCGGCCGCGGCCGCGGCTGCGACACCTGCAAGCCCGTGCTCGCCTCCATCCTCGCCGTCCTCGGCGGGGAGCACGTGCTGGACGGCGAGAACGCCACCCTGCAGGACACCAACGACCACGTCATGGCGAACCTCCAGAAGGACGGCACCTACTCGGTCGTGCCCCGCATGCCCGGCGGCGAGGTCACCCCCGAGGGCCTGATCACGGTCGGGGAGGTGGCCCGCGACTACGGGCTGTACACCAAGATCACCGGCGGCCAGCGGGTGGACATGTTCGGTGCCCGCCTCGAGCAGCTGCCCGAGATCTGGAAGCGCCTGGTGGACGCCGGCTTCGAGTCCGGCCACGCCTACGGCAAGTCCCTGCGCACCGTGAAATCGTGCGTGGGCTCCACCTGGTGCCGCTACGGCGTGCTGGACTCCACCTCCATGGCCGTGCAGCTCGAGCTGCGCTACCGCGGCCTGCGCGCCCCGCACAAGTTCAAGCTCGGCGTCTCCGGCTGCGCCCGCGAATGCGCCGAGGCCCGCGCCAAGGACGCCGGCATCATCGCCACCGCCCAGGGCTGGAACCTGTACGTGGGCGGCAACGGCGGCGCCACCCCGCGCCACGCCGAGCTGCTGGCCGAGGGGCTGGACGACGCCACCCTCATCCGCACCCTGGACCGCTACTTCATGTACTACATCCGCACCGCGGACAAGCTCCAGCGCACCGCCCCGTGGATGGTCTCCCTCGAGGGCGGGATCGACGGGCTGCGCGAGGTGATCATGGAGGACTCGCTGGGCCTGTGCGCCGACCTCGACGCGGCGATGGAGCGCCACGTCGCGAACTACCGCGACGAGTGGGCCGAGACCCTGGCCGACCCCGCCAAGCTCGCCCGCTTCCGCTCCTTCGTCAACGCCCCCACCACCCCCGACCCCGACCTCGCCTACGTCCCCGAGCGCGGACAGGCCCGCCCCGCCCGCCCCGAGGAGCGCACCGACAGCCGCGTCCTGATCGCCGGCACCACCCTGGAGGTACGACGATGACCACGACCCACTCTTCCGACATGCACCTCGCGGTCCCGCACACCACCCCCGGCGCGCGCCGCCACCGCGCCGTGCCCAAGGCCCTGCCCCGCGCGATCGCCGCGAACTGGGTGAAGCTGTGCCCGCTGACCGACCTCGAGGTCGAGCGCGGCCGCGCGGCGCTCGTGGACGGGGAGCAGGTGGCGCTGTTCCTCCTGGCCGACGGGGACGTGCGCGCCGTCGACAACCACGACCCCTACTCCGGGGCGAACGTCATCTCCCGCGGCATCGTCGGCTCCCGCGGCGACCGCCCCACCGTCGCCTCCCCGATGTACAAGCAGATCTTCGACCTGCGCTCCGGCACGTGCGTGGACACCCAGGGCAAGGAGTTCCGGCGCCTGCGGGTCTGGCCCGTGCGCACGCTCGACGGCGACCTGTACCTCCTGCGCGGCGGCGCGCGGTGACGGGGGGCTTCGCGACGGGGAACGTCGCGACGGGGCGAGTCGCCCTGGTCGGCGGCGGACCGGGACCGCTGGACCTCCTCACCGTGCGGGCGCTGCGGCTGCTGCGCGCGGCGGACGTGGTGGTCGCCGACCGGCTCGGCCCCGGCGCCGAGATCCGCGCCGAGCTGCGCGAGGACACCCTCGTGCTCGACGTGGGCAAGCGCCCCGGCCACCACCCCGTCCCGCAGGACGGCATCAACGCCCTGCTCATCGAGCACGCCCGCGCCGGCCGGAACGTGGTGCGGCTGAAGGGCGGGGACCCGTTCGTGCTCGGTCGCGGCGGGGAGGAGCAGCTCGCCTGCCTCGCCGCCGGGATCGAGGTCGAGGTCGTCCCCGGGATCTCCAGCGCCCTCGCCGTCCCGCAGGCCGCCGGGGTGCCTGTCACCCACCGCGGCGTCGCCCAGTCGGTGCATGTGGTCTCCGGCCACGATATCGACGGGGTGCACGGACCGTCGGCTGCGACCCTCGCGGCGCTCGCCGACGACACCATCACCACCGTGGTGCTGATGGGCGTGCGCGCCCTGCCCTCCCTCGTCGCCGCGGCGCTCGCGCACGGGGTCCCTGCGGCCCGGCCCGTCGCGATCATCGAGAACGGCCACAACCCGCGCCAGCGCACCACCCGCACCACCCTCGGGGACGTGCGCCGCGCGGCCCGCGAGGCCGATGTGCGCAGCCCCGCCGTCATCGTCATCGGCGAGGTCGCGAGGCCCGGCCTGCTGGGGGAGGACCCGTCGGCCCGACGCAGCACGGATACTGGAGCGGCAGTCCCCGCCCTCGCCGTCCCCGCCCCGCCCCTCCAGGAGCCCGTGCCGTGACCGACCCGTCCCGCCCCGACGCGCCCCGGCTCTCTGGCGCTCTCCAGGGACGGCGGCTCGTCCTCGCCCTGGATCGCCGGGCCGACGAGCTCGCCGCCGCCCTGCAGCGCCACGGTGCCCGGATCCAGCACGCCCCGGCGATGAGCATGATCCCGCACGTGGACGATCCCCAGCTCCTCGCTCGCACCGCCGAGCTCCTCGCCGCCCCGCCGCAGCTGCTGATCGTCACCACCGGCGTGGGCGTGCGCGGCTGGTTCGAGGCGGCCGACGCAGCCGGGCTCGGCCAGGCCCTGCGCGACGCACTCGCCCGCACTTTCGTCATCGCCCGCGGGCCCAAGGCCCGCGGCGCCGCGCAGGCGATGGGGCTCGGCGTCGGCTGGGTCGCGCCCGACGGCACCTCCGCCGAGATCCTCGACCACCTCGAAGGTGCCGACCTCACCGACGTGCGGGTCGCCGTCCAGCACCACGGCTCCGGGGCCGACGGGCTGGACGAGTTCCTGCTCGATGCGGGCGCGGACCTCGTGGCCCTGACCGTGTACCGCTGGGGCCCGCCGCGGGACCCCGAGGCCGTGCACCGCTCCGTGCTCGACTGCGCCGCGGGCGAGGTGGACGCGGTGCTGTTCACCGCCGCGCCCGGCACCGAGAACTGGCTCGCCGTCGCCGAGCGCGCCGGCGCCCTGCCCGGCATCACCGAGCACGTGAGGAGCGGGAGGCTGCTCATGGCGGCCGTCGGTCCGCTCACCGCCGGACCCCTCGAGGCCCGCGGGCTGCCCGCGATGATCCCCGAGCGCAGCCGCATGGGCGCGCTGGTCCGCGCGGTGGTGCAGCACTACGACCCCACGACCGTCCCCAGTTCCGCGGGCGCGACCCCCGCCTCCCCGAACCCTGCCCCCGCTGCTGAGGAGCCCGCCCCGTGACCACCCTCGTCGCCTGCTCCCACGGCACCAGCTCCCCGGACGGTCGCGCCGAGATCGTCCGGATCCGCGAGGGTCTTGCCCGCACCCTGCCGGAGGTGAAGGTGCGTGAGGCCTACGTCGACGTCGAGCAGCCCGAGGTGGCGGACGTCGTCGCCGAGGCGCTGGGCGCGGAGCATGGTGCGCCCGGCTCGTCCGACGAGCCCGGTGCGCCCGTGGTGGTCGTGCCGCTGCTGCTGTCTACCGGGTTCCACACCTCCGTCGACATCGCCGCCGCTGTCGCCCCGCACCCGGGCGCCCTTGCCGCTCCCGCCCTCGGCCCCCATCCGGGCCTCGTGCGGGTGCTGCGCGAGCGCCTCGCGGAGGTGAGCGGCGGGGACGCCGGGCATCGTCCCGGCGACCACGTGGTCCTCGCCGCGGCCGGCTCCACCGACCCCGCCGCCGCGCTCGCGGTCGAGGAGATGCGCGCTCAGCTCGCCGCGCACCTGCCCTGCCCGGTCAGCGTCGGCTACGGCGCCGGCTGCTCCCCGCGCCTGCCGGACGCGGTCGCGGCGGCCCGCGCGGGCGGGGCGCGGCGTGTGATCGCCGCGAGCTACGTGCTCGCCCCGGGCCACTTCGCAGGCCTTGTCGAGAAATCCGGCGCGGACCTCGTCACCGCCCCGCTCGGCGCGCACCCCGAGGTGATCGTCGTGGCCGCCGAGCGGTTCCGCAGCGCTGCCGACGCGCTCGCTGTCACGGCGAGCTGACGCGGAGTACTCGGCGAGAGGCGTTCCCGCGGGAACGCCCGGCATGCAGACCCGTCCGGCGAAGAACGTTCCCGCGGGAACGTTTCTGGGCCCGCGGTCAGGCCCGCGCCTCGGCCCGATCGTCGGCCGTGACGTCGTGCTTCGTGCCGGACAACAGGTGCTCTCCGCCGACGGGGCTCGCCTCCCAGTCCTCGACGCTCCAACCGCTCTCCACGCTGCCCACCACCGTGACCAGGCCCGTGTTGAACAGCGGACGCTCCGCGAGGCTCGCCGCCCCGAGCCCGCCCGCGACCGCGGCGAAGGTGCGGATCGCGGCGCCGTGGCTGACCACGACCACGGAGGCGCCTTCCGCATAGAGGCCGGAGATATGGCGCAGCGCCGCGGTCCAGCGGTCCCAGAACTGCTGTCCACTCTCGCCGCCGGGCACGCCGTCGTCGAACTCGCCCGCGCTCCAGCGGTGGTGCATGCCCTGGTAGGCGCGCACCGCGTCGGCGTCCTGCCGGCCCTGCAGCTCCCCGGCGCGGATCTCCTCAATCCCCTCGGTCAGGCGCGGGCTGATCCCGCGCGCGGCCGCGAGCGGGGCGGCGGTCTCATGGGTGCGCAGCAGGCGCGAGACGTGGATCCCGGCGATGTCCTCTCCCGCGAGCGCGTCCGGGACGGCGCGGGCCTGGGCGTGACCGAGGTCGGTGAGACCGGGCCCGGGGTAGGCGGCATCCAGGATCCCGCCGACGTTGCTGGGGGTCTGGCCATGGCGGAGCAGGAGAAGTCGCATGACCAGCAAGGTACGGAATCCGCGGAGAGCCTGCCGAGTTGGCCGACCACTGCCCGCCCCACCCACGCCCTCCAGGTGCCCGCAGGGCATGCCACCACGGAGGTCCCGGTCACAGGGGCAGGTCCATGGCCGGTCGACAGCAGATGCACAGACTCCGTTCCTACGTTTCCCTCATCAGCCCCCGCGACGAGAGGACCCGCCATGAACCAGACCGAGGACACCCCGGGCCGCCGGCCCGTCGGCCACCGCTTCGGCCGCCCCTTCCCCGAGGCGCGCGAGCACGACCCCCACGACCCCAGCGCCGCCGGCACCACGACCGACGCCCGCTTCGAGGGCCGGCGCCTGCACCACCCCGAGGAGGACGTGGAGGACCAGGGCCTCGCCTTCGACGTCGCCACCGTCGTCACCCGCCGCGGCGCGCTCGGCGTGCTCGGCGCGGGCAGTGTCGTCGCGGTCCTCGCCGCCTGCTCCAGCACCGACGCCTCGACCACCACCGGCACGAGTGGCGGGACGAGCGCGAGCGACGGCGGCGGCAGCGCCTCGTCGGCCGACTCCGCCCTCACCGAGATGCCGGGCGAGACCGCCGGGCCCTACCCGGGCGACGGCTCCAACGGTCAGGACGTGCTCGAGACCAGCGGGGTGGAGCGCAGCGACATCCGCACCAGCATCGACTCGGACACCACCGCCGACGGCGTGGGCCTCGAGATCACCATGACCATCATCGACATGGCCGCGGGCGACGTGCCGATGGAGGGCGCGGCGGTGTACCTGTGGCAGTGCGACGCCGAGGGCCGGTACTCCATGTACTCCTCGGGCGTGGAGAACGAGACCTACCTGCGCGGCGTCCAGATCGCCGACGCGCAGGGGAAGGTCACCTTCACCTCGATCTTCCCCGGCTGCTACTCCGGCCGCTGGCCCCACCTGCACTTCGAGGTGTTCCCCGACGCCGAGTCGATCGTCGACTCGACCAACGCGATCCTCACCTCGCAGATCGCCCTGCCGCAGGACGCGGCCGACGGCGTCTACGCGCTGGACGCCTACACCGGCAGCGCCGAGAACCTCGCCCAGCTCACCCTGGAGACCGACGGGATCTTCTCCGACGGCTACGACCAGCAGCTCGCCCAGCTCTCCGGCAGCCTCGAGTCCGGCTACTCCTTCAGCATCGACGTCCCGATTGACACCACCACCGAGCCCGAGGCCGGCGGCATGGGCGGCGGCGGGGCCATGGGCGGCGGGGAGCCCCCGTCGGGCGGGGAGGGCGGCCCCGGCGGGGCGTCCGACGGCGGCGGCATGGGCGGCCCCGGGGGCGAGCCCCCGTCGGGCGAAGCGCCGTCGGGTGAGGCGCCGGCCGACGGGAGCGGCAGCACCGAGAGCGACAGCACTGATACCAGCGGCTCGGACACCAGCAGCTCGGACACCAGCAGCTGAGAGGGATTGTGCCGAGGGGCGGCGGGCGGTGGAGCCCCCGCCCCGTCGGCCGACCCGTCAGCCGAATTGCGGGAAGCCCGCCATCATCGTCTGGCTGCCGACGATGAAGAAGGTGATGAACACGAGCATCACCACGGCGACGACGATCTTCACGATCGCTCCGCCGGGGGAGAGGCTGCGCCCGTTGTGCGGGGCGATGAACTGCTCGGGGCGGTCGCGGTCGTAGAAGACGGGGACGGTCATGCCCTGGCGGTCCACGGACTTGTGGTCTGCCACGGTCGGGTTCGCGCGGATCGTCTGCCCGCGGTCGGTGACGAACTCGATCGTCTCGACCAGCCTCGAGGTGCGGTTCTCGCGCGAGCCGCTGTAGTGGATGTGCGAGGAGATCACCAGGCCCTGCGTCTGCTGGCCCTGGGAGGTCAGGCGCGAGGAGCGCCGCAGGTCCCGCACCGCGGTGATCGCCATCCACAGCGCGCTCAGCCCGATGATCGCCGGGATCAGCAGGAAGAACAGTCGGAACATCCCGAAATCCATGGCCACCCTTCGTCTGGCCGGCACCCCCGCGCCGACACCGAATGTCTGTCAGGGAGAGGTTACCGCCGGGTGCGGCGGCTGCGATCGCGGGCGGTGTCGCAGTTCTGCGACCTTCAGCGCAGCGACCCGTGTGGAACGCGAATCCCCGTCACTTGTCGCCGGCGTGCTCGACGGCAATCTTGGACGCCTTCAGCTGGAACTTGTCGGCGAGGCGCAGGAACTCCACATCCAGAGGGTCATCCACGTAGAAGGCCTCGTTGTTCATGGACTCCATGACCACGAGCGTCGGCTGGTGCTCAGCCTCGACGTGCTCGGACGGGTCGAACGAGGGCTGGGTCGTCATCTCTGCCACCTCCTCCGAAGTGTGTCCTCAAGTCTACGGGCCCCAGCAGTGACGGCGGAAGTGGGCCGTGGCCGTGGGGCCGGATCGTCGTGGGCATCGCCTTGGGGAGTCGCGGTGGGGGCGGAGCCAACTGAAGGCGCCGGAGACGTCTCAGAGGCGCGTCTCGCGCGGGCGGTGATCTCGTTGATCAGCACTTGATTGGCCTTCCCCAGGGTGACGACGTCAGCGGCATCCCACCGTTCGTCGTCCAGCAGGCCATAGAGGAGAACCATGCCCGTGTTCCGGCCGACCTTGTTCTCTTCGCGGATGAGGTCCAAGGCGTACTCGGCGCGGGTCCACCATTCCGCCCGGCTGTCGGCTCGGATTCGGTGGCGGAGGGTGAGGAGTGCGATTGCCGCCGCGACGGCCGCAACTGTTGCCGTGACGTAGGGGGCGAACGGCTCGGCGAGTCCGAGCCAATGCGCCAGCCCATCAGCCGTATCGCGCAACCAGTCGCCCATCGGGTCCTCCTCGGAGCAGGGGGTTCGCGTTTGCGGATGAGGCGGACGCGCTGCGTCAAGTGTGGCGCACCTGCTCCGGTGGAGGAAAGGTATGTGGATAGAGGGCCGCGGCTGCGCTGAGCTCAGCCCCGCGACCTCCGGTGCAATGCCAGCCCCACACCCACCGCAGCCGCGCGCACCGCCTGCATGCTCACCCGCGCCACGAGCACGACGCCCACGGCGTACAGCGGCCACGACGGCGGGCGCGGCACCCGCTCGGGCTCGACCGGCAGGGGGATGTCGGTGAGGTCGGTGGGCTCGCCGAGCTTCTCGGTGAGGGCGGCGCGGACGTCCGACGGAGGTTTCTGCGGGAGGGCGCACCAGTTGGTCGAGTACGAGCCGTCCCCGCCGTAGGCCCACAGTCGAAGGCGCGAGTCGGGCGGGATCCGGCCCAGACCGCAGGCGGTGGTCTGCTCGTGGGTGCCGAGGCGGATCGTCCGGGCGTGCTCGCCCTTCCAGACCCTGTCGACGACGGCGTAGTAGGTGACGTAGCCGTCCTCGGCCTCGAGCTCGTGCTGAACCCGTACGTCGGCGATGAGGTCCGCCTCTTCGACCGCTTCGTCGAAGTCATAGCCGACGCAGCTGCAGGCGTGGGCGACCGGCGCCCCGCCGAGCGCGAGCAGCAACAGGCCCACGAGCACCGCCAGCAGCGTCCCTCCCCGACGGGCCGTGGTGGTGTCCATGGCTGGAGGATAGGCTCGACGAGGGCGCTCCGTCCCGGCCCTCGAGCATCCGTGCTCGAGACGTGACCGGGTCCGTGCCCTGCCCGCCGCCCCCGACCGGAAGGCGCTCCCGTGCGACGCAGCATCCTCAACGACCCCGACCAGATCGTGCCCGAGGCCCTCGAGGGCTTCGTGCTCTCCCACCCTCACCTGCTCGACCTCGACGCCGAGCACCGCTTCGTCGCCCGCAAGGAGCGTGCCCGGGACAAGGTGGGCCTCGTCTCCGGCGGCGGCTCCGGTCACGAGCCCCTGCACGCCGGCTTCGTCGGCACCGGCATGCTCGACGTCGCGGTCGCCGGCGCCGTGTTCGCGAGCCCCACGGCCCTGCAGGTCCTCGAGGCGACCAAGGCCGCGGACTCCGGCCGCGGCGTGGTCCAGATCGTCAAGAACTACACCGGCGACGTGCTGAACTTCCGCATCGCCGGGGAGATCAGCGGCGACGATGCGATCGACACCGAGATCGTGCTGGTCGACGACGACCTCGCGACCGAGTCCTCCGACGGCGAGGGCCCTGGCCGGCGCGGCACCGCCGCCACCGTCATCGTCGAGAAGGTCTGCGGCGCCGCCGCGGAGGAGGGGAAGGACCTGCACGAGGTCGCGGAGGTCGGCCGACGGGTCGCCGCGTCGGCCCGAACGATGAGCCTCGCGCTCGCCGCCGGCACCCACCCCGGGGACGACGCGCCGCAGTTCGAGCTCGGCTCCGACGAGGTCGAGCTGGGCGTCGGCATCCACGGCGAGCGCGCCGCCCGCCGCGTCCCCTTCACGGATGCTGACGGGCTCACCGACCTCCTCCTGGACCCGCTGCTCGAGGAGCTGGGGCTCGCCAAGGGCGACCGCGTGCTCGCGATCGTCAACGGGCTCGGCGCCGCCTACCCGCTCGAGCTGAACCTCGCCGCCCGGCGCCTCCACCACCGCCTGCGCGATGCTGGCATCGAGGTGGGCCGCTCCCTCGTCGGCTCCTACGTGACGAGCCTGGACATGCACGGCTTCTCGCTGACGCTCATGCCGCTGGACGACGAGCTGCGCCGCCTCTGGGACGCCCCCGTCCGCACCCCCGCCCTGACCTGGTGAGGAGACCACGATGAACGACACCACCAGCACTTCCCGCACCCTGCCGGACGACCTCGGCCACGCCTTCGTCACCACCCTGCGCGAGGTCCTGCTCTCCGCGGCCGACGCGCTCGGCGACCTCGACCGCCGCGCGGGCGACGGCGACTTCGGCGCCAACGTCCGCACCGCCATGAAGAACGCCGAGAAGGAGTTCGACACGGCGGGCGAGGGCTCCTACCGCGACTGGGTCACCGCCATGTCGCGTGCCTGGCTC
Source organism: Brachybacterium aquaticum (assembly GCF_014204755.1). Taxonomy (NCBI): domain Bacteria; kingdom Bacillati; phylum Actinomycetota; class Actinomycetes; order Micrococcales; family Dermabacteraceae; genus Brachybacterium; species Brachybacterium aquaticum. The sequence continues at coordinate 3,017,300 of NZ_JACHLZ010000001.1, read as the reverse complement.
GGCGTGGGCCGGACGAGCGGGCCCCTGTTCGGGATGTTCTTCCGCGATCTCGCCCGGGCGGTCGATGGGGATGCGGTCCCCACCCTCGGCGAGCTCACGGAGGCGCTCGCCGCTGGCCAGGCCGTGATCCAGAAGTACGGCGAGGCGAAGGTCGGGGACCGGACCATGGTCGACGCGCTGGCGCCTGCCGTGGACGCGCTGCGCCAGCAGTCGGACGAGGGTGCGGGAGAGGGCGAGGGAGGCGCCGACCCGTCGGCCGCCCTCGCCGCCGCCGAGCAGGCCGCCGTCGACGCGGCGACGGCGACCGCGGACCTCACCGCCCGCCGCGGACGCGCCAGCTACGTCGGCGACAGCGCCAAGGGCGTCATCGACCCTGGCGCCGCTGCGATGGCGCTGGTCATCGGCGCGCTGCGCGCGGCGGTGAGCGGCGGGGGAGAGGTCGACACCGCCTGGATCCGGTAGGTCCTGCCCGATAGCGCGAGCGCGCCCTCGAATCCGCCGGTCGTGAGGGGCGCGCCGCTGGCCGCCCGGTGCCTCCCTTCCCCGGACGCCAGAAGCTCCGCACGCATGGCGCTGGTAGGTTGACCATCCGTGCCTGATCTCGCTTCCCTGCTGCCGACCCTCCCCGCCGCGTCCTGGGCGCTGGTGGTGCTCGGCGCGCTGATCGTCGGCTTCTCCAAGACCGCCCTGCCCGGTGCCGGAACCCTCGCCGCGGGCGCGTTCGCGCTGGCCATGCCCGCGAAGGAGTCGACCGCCGCGCTCCTGCTGCTGCTGATCGTGGGAGACATGACGGCGCTGTGGGTCTACCGGCGCGAGCCCGACTGGCGCACCCTCGTCCGCCTGCTGCCGAGCGCCATGGTGGGCGTGATCATCGGGGTGTTCTTCTTCGCCGCGGTGGACGACACGACCGTGCGCGTCACCATCGGCATCATCCTCATCGCCCTCGTCGCGCTCACCGTCGCACGGCGGATGCGCGCCCAGCGCCGCGCCGAGGCGGAGAAGGCGAGTGACACGCCCTCCGGCGCCGCCTCGAGCGGCACCACTGCCGCCACCCCCGAGGTCGGCTCGCAGAAGGGCGCCGCCGCGACCGCGCAGGGCGTCGCCTACGGCCTGCTCGGCGGGTTCACCACCATGGTCGCCAACGCCGCCGGGCCCGTGATGTCGCTGTACCTGCTGATGATGCGGATGCCGGTGATGACGTTCCTCGGCACGAGCGCCTGGTTCTTCGCGGTGATCAACCTGTTCAAGCTGCCCTTCTCGGCGGGGCTGGGCCTCTTCACCCGCGAGACGCTGATGATGGACCTGGTCCTGATCCCGGTGGTGCTGATCGCCGCCTACTTCGGCGCGAAGGTCGCCCGGCGCATCCCGCAGCAGGTCTTCGACAAGCTCGTCCTCGGCCTCACGGTCCTCGCCGCGATCGGCCTGCTCATCCCCTGACGCCCCTGGGGTGCAGGCCCCGCCTCACGCCGCCGGCTTCACCCCGCCTGCATCACCCCGCCGCTTCACTCCGGTCGCCACCCGAGCTCCCAGCCGTGCTCGTCGAGGTCCTCCTCGGTCGCGGCGAACACCGCCTCCCGCACCGCGACGGTGCGAGGCGCCCTGGCGCCGACGCCGAGCTCGGCCGTCCACAGCCCGTCCTCGCGGTCGAAGTACTCGCTGGCCGAGCGCTGGTCCAGCAGCAGCGCCGAGTCCTCTCCGCAGTGCAGCCACGACTGCCGACCCGCGTTGTGGTCCATGTCGTCCCGGCCCACGGCCTCGCAGATGGTCCCGTCGGCCAGCACCACCAGCATCGGATGCGGCTGCTCCATCGCGGGCTCCGCGTACCCCGCGATCGCGGGGGAGTGGATCCGCGCCGCGCGCCGCTCGCTCACGTCCTGCAGGCACAGCGCCTCGTCCCCGCCCACCGGCGCGCAGGCGATCAGCAGATCCGCGGGGGCTCCGCACGCGAAGCGTGCCTCCCCGATCGCCCAGCGGGTGCGCTGGGGGGCCCGGCCCTCGCAGGCGTCCCCGGGAAGCTCCTCGACCTGCCAGCTCTCGTCGGGCCAGACGCCGGAGATGCGGGTGCGTGTCGGAGGGGCCGCGCCGGGGGCGCGACCGTCGGCCGCCTCCCCGTCGCTCGCAGCCCCGTCGGTCGGACCGCCGGCCGACGAGCCCTTGCCCGCAGTGCCCTCGTCGGACCCCGACGGCGCGCTCGCCACCGGCACCTGCCGCGGCTCGCCCACCCGCGCGGGGATCGTGTCCTGCGCGGTGGGGGCGGGCTCCTCGACGCTGCCGCCGCAGGCGGCGAGCATCCCGGCCAGCAGGAGTGCGGCGGCGAGCAGCGCCGCGGCGCGCGGCTGCGGTCGACGGGGCTGCGTTCGAACTGGCTGAGGGCGGCGTGCTGGCATGGCGGTGCGGCGTCCGTTCCCGAGAGGAAGGCGGCCCTGTCCGCCTCCCCGCACAGGTCCCCAGGGTACGTCGGCCGCACCCTCGATGGTAGGGGATATGTCCGATTCGTTCAGCGTGTGTGCAGGTCAGGGGGTACCAGGAGGTCAGTGCCTCGGCCTGGCGACGCGGGCGTCGTCGCCGCCAGCCGCGTGCCGCTCACCGCGCCGCTCACCTCGCCGAGGCCGCCCACCGTCCGAGCGCCTGGATCTCCTCCAGCAGCTCCGGCGGCTCGATCACCTCCACCCCCTCGCCGAGCTGGGCCAGGAAGAGCACCACCCAGCGCATGGTGTCGGCGCCGGCGCGGAGGATGCACGCCTGGTCCCCGTCGGGCGTCAGCGTGCCGGCCCGCGCCCCGATCTCGGGGGCGACCCGTTCGTAGGGGGCGAGGATCCGCACCGTGCAGGCCGTCTCGTAGGCGCGCACCGTGATCGACTCGCGCACCAGGTCCTCGACATCCGGGGTGGGGCGCGGCGGGAAGGTGAAGGTCGAGACGTGCACGGCCTGCATGCGGTCCAGTCGGAAGGTGCGCCAGTCCTCCCGGTCCAGATCCCAGGCGAACAGGTACCAGCGACCCTCCATCGACCGCACCCGGTAGGGCTCCAGGCGCCGCTCGAACCGCTCCCCGTCGGCCCGCTCGTAGTCCACCCGCGCCCGCACCACGTCCCGCACGGCGGTGGCGAGCGCCGTCAGCACCTCGGCCCGCACCCCGGGCGCGCTGCGGGAGATGACGCCCATCGCGTCCGAGACCGCGCCGACCTCGGCCCGCACGTGCGCGGGCAGGATCCGGTCCAGCGCCGCCAGCGCCCGCAGCGCCTCCTCGTCCAGCCCCTCCACCCCGGAGCTCGCCGCGAGCCGCAGCCCGACGGCGACCGCGACCGCCTCGCTCGAGCTCAGCAGCAGCGGCGGCAGCGCCCGGCCCGCGCCGAGCTGGTAGCCGCCGCCGTGCCCGGCCGAGGTGAGCACCGGATAGCCCATCTGCCGCAGCCGGTCGATGTCGCGCCGGACGGTCCGCGTGGTCACCTCCATCTCCGCGGCCAGCTCCGGCCCGGTCCACAACGAGCGCGACTGCAGCAGCGCGAGCAGGCGGAGGGCCCTCGTGGTCACGTCGCTCATGGAGCCTCCTCGCGGGGCGGAGATCGGGGGTCGGGGTGATGGGCGACAGTCTGTCCCGCTTCGAGGACAGGATCTGTCCTCCCGGGGGGAGGAGAGTGCGGGGTACGCCCACTCCGGCACGCCCACGCCCACACGCCCTCAGCAAGGAGCCCCCGATGCCGTTCCTCACCGCCGACGTCACCACGGAGCACGACGGACTCGCCGTCTACGCCGCCCAGCAGGTCCACCAGGTCGCCACCACCCTCCAGGGCCTCTCCCGCGAGCAGCTGGAGCAGCGCCCCACCGTCTCCCGGTTCACGCTCGGCACCCTCGCCCGCCACGTCCTCGCGGTCACCACCGGCTTCACCGACGAGACCCGCGCGGCGACCGCCGCGGCGCGCGGGATGTCGGCCGACGGGGGAGCGGTGGGCGAGGCCGACCCGAGCGCGCCCGACAGCGACGCCGCCTCGAACACCACCGACGCCCTCTCCGGCGACGACTCCGGCGAGCTGCGTCCGGGGGACACCGCTGACTCCCTGATCGCCGAGCTCGAGTCGGCCGCGACCGCGCTCGCCGATGCCCTGCGCGGCGCCGAGCTCGACGCCCCGGTCCCCACCCCGGAGGCGCCCTGGTTCAGCGGCGAGGAGCGCTGGACCGTGCGCTGGGTGGCGCTGCACTGCATCGAGGAGGTCGCCAGGCACGCCGGCCACGCGGACATCCTGCGCGAGAGTGTGGACGGGCAGTTCGCCTACGCCCTGAACGCCATCGCCGACGGGGAGCCCTGGCCGCCGGCGAACTGGTGACGCCGTCGGCCGCCCGGCCCTCGTCACGTGCCCAGCCCCCGGGCAGGCCCGCTCGATACCATCCCCGCATGGCAGCTGACGCGCCCCGGTACCGCCGCATCGCCGAGATCCTGGCCCGCAACGGGCTCGGGGCCCTCGCCGCCCAGATCGGGCTGCGCGAGCACCTTCCCGAGATGGTGCGCCGCCGCCTCCCGCGCGAGGACGCGGCGGCCGACGGGCCCAGCCGCCTCCGCCGCGCCCTCGAGGAGCTCGGCCCCACGTTCGTGAAGCTCGGCCAGATGCTCTCCACCCGCGACGACCTCCTGCCCGCCGAGTACACCGAGGAGCTGCGCAGCCTCCGAGCCCACACCGCGCCCGTCCCGTACGCGCAGGTCGCCGACGTCATCGAGCGGGAGCTCGGCGCGCCCCCGCACGAGCTCTTCGCCGCGCTCGACGAGGAGCCGCTCGCCACCGCCTCCATCGGCCAGGCCCACCTCGGCCGCCTCCACGACGGCTCCGAGGTGGTGGTCAAGGTCCGCAAGCCCGGAGTCAGCGAGGTGGTCCTCGCCGACCTCGAGCTGATGCGCACCCTCGCCTCCCTCGCCGCCCGCGAATGGGAGACCGCCCGCAACGTCGACGTGGTCGCCCTGGTCGCCGGCTTCGACCGCACCATGCGCGGCGAGCTCGACTACCGCGCCGAGGCCGCCCACGCCGAGCGCATGCGACGCAACCTCTCCGCCGCTCCCACCGTGCGCATCCCGACCGTCCATCACGAGCTCACCACCGCCGAGGTCCTCACCGAGCAGCGCGTCACCGGCCTGCAGATCGACGACGTCGCCGCCCTGGACGCCGCCGGCATCGACCGCACCGCCCTCGCCACCCGCGCCACCCGGGCACTGGTGCGGATGGTGCTGGTGGACGGGTACTTCCACGCCGACCCCCACCCCGGGAACCTGTTCGTCGGCGAGGACGGCACGATCACGCTGATCGACTTCGGGATGGTCGGGCAGCTCTCCGAGTCCGTGCGCGAGGAGATCCTGCGGCTGCTGTTCGCCCTCACCCACGGCGACCACGACGGCGCCGTCTCGGCGCTCGTGCGCCTCGCCCCGCCGCGAGGCGCCCTGGACCGCCGCCGCCTCACCCGCGACCTCGAGAACATGCTCGAGGCCCTCTCCGCCCAGCCCCTCGCCGAGGTGCCCACCGCCCGCATCGTCGAGGAGCTCACCGCGATGCTGCGCCGCCACCACCTCCAGCTCCCCTCGGACGTGTCCTCGCTGCTGCGCATGCTCGTGCTCACCGAGTCCACCGCCACCGTCCTGGACCCGGGCTTCCACCTCTCCACCGTCCTCACCGAGGTCATCCCCGTCGCCCTCGCCGAGCTGCTCAGCCCCGAGGCGCTCGCCCGCCGCGTGCGCACCTCGTCGCTGAACGCCCTGCGCGTGGGCGGGGAGCTGCCCGAGCGCGCCGGACGGCTGCTGGACGAGGTCGAGGCCCGCGGAGTGCCCGTGCGCCTGCACCCCGAGGACCTCGACCGCGCCGTGGACCGGCTCGAGAACACCGCCGACCGCCTCATCGTCGGCATGACCATGAGCGCGCTCCTGGTCGGCATCGGCACCGTCGTCGCCGCCCAGCCCGGCCGCATCAGCCTGCGAGACCCGCTCATGCTCGTCTCCGGCGGCGCGACCGCGCTGCTGGGCACCTACCTCGCCGCCGGCGCCGGGCCCGCCCGACGGCTCGGACGGATGGTGCGCCGGGGCCTCAAGGGACCGCAGTGACCGCAGCCCCCGTCGGCCGCGCCCGACCCACCTGCCCACCCCCGGAAAGCGGTCCCACCTAGACTGCCGGGGTGACCACCCCCGCCCCGTCGGACGACCCCCGCAGCGCTGCGGCCGTACCAGCGACCGGCCCCTCCCGCCGCCGCACCGCCGGTGCCCGCATCACCCTCACCCTCGCCGCGCTCGGCATGCTCGGCCCCTTCACGATCAACACCGTCTTCCCCGCGTTCCCACGGATCGGTGAGGAGTTCGGCGCGTCCGACGTGGTCCTGCAGCAGCTGATCAGCGTCTACCTCGCCTCCTTCGCCGTGATGAGCGTGTTCCACGGACCGATGTCCGACGCGCTCGGCCGCAAGAAGGTCATGCTCACGGGCCTGGCGATCTACATCCTCGCCATGTTCGGCGCGACCCTCGCCACCGGCATGGGCATGCTCATCGCGCTGCGGATCCTGCAGGGGGTCAGCGCCGGCGCCGCCACGATCGTCTCCCGCGTGGTGGTGCGCGACCTGTTCGCCGGGGCCGAGGCGCAGAAGCTCATGGCCCGCATCATGATGATCTTCGCGCTCGCGCCGGTCATCGCGCCCGTGCTCGGCGGCTGGCTGCTGCTGCTCGGCGACTGGCGCTGGGTCTTCGCGGGCGTGGGTCTGTACGGCGTGGTCGTCCTCGTGCTCACCGCGCTCATGCCCGAATCCCTCCCGAAGGAACAGCGGATCCCCCTGCGGATCGGCGCCGTCGTCGGCGCGCTGTGGGAGGTGGGGCGGTCGCTGACGATGATGCGGATCGCGCTCGCGACCGCGTTCGGGTTCGCCGCCCACTTCGTGTTCGTCGCCGCCGCCCCGATCATCGTGGTGCGCCTGCTGGGCCTCGGCGAGCAGGACTTCTGGGTGCTGTTCGTCCCGCTCATCCTCGGGATGATGGCAGGCTCCTTCGTGGTGGGCCGCGCGGCCGACGTCATGGAGCGCACGCGCCTGATCACCCTCGGCTACCTCGGCACCCTCGCCGCCAGCGTCATCAACCTCGTGCTCGTCCTGATCGCCCCCGCGCCGTCGGGCGGGCTCGACGTCACCCTGCTGCCGGTGCTGATCGGGCCGATGCTCATGTCCTTCACCGCGTCCCTCTTCTTCGCCCCCATCCAGCTGGAGATCCTCGACCTCTTCCCGCACCAGCGCGGCGCCGCCGCCTCGCTCGGCACCTTCTTCACCCTCGTGATGAACGCCCTGCTCTCCGGGGTGATCGCGCCCCTGATCACGGGCAGTCTCGCCGTCGTCGCGCTCGCCGCGCTCGGCTACGTCATCGTCGGCGCGCTGCTGTGGGCCTGGCATCTGCGCGGCCGACGGGTTGGCTCCGACGCCGCCTCCGGGTGACCATGGACCCCATGTCCTTCGATCTGGATCCCTCCGAACTCCTGAACGGTGCGCTCACGGCCGTCCTGTTCGCGCTCCCGGTCGCCTTCGTCGTCGCGGCGGCCGTGACCAGCGGACCCCGGGAGCTGTGGAACCGCTCCGGGCTCGCCCTCGGCATCGGGCTGATCGCCGGGCTGCTGCTGGCGGTCGTGCGCGCCTTCGCCGGACCGTTCCCCCTGGTCACCGCCCTCACCGGCGCCGGAATGGTGCTGGGGTTGCTGTGCGCGGCCGCCGCGGCCATCGCCGTGGTCGTGCTCGGCGAGGGACGGACCTGGACCGCGGCCCTCGGCACCGCCGCGTGCCTGCTGATCGGCATCGGCGAGCCCGGCCGGATCCTCGCCCCCATGCTCGTGCTCACCGACTCGATCCTCGTGGTGCTCGCCTCCCTCATCGTCGAGGGCATGGCGCTCGCCGCGCTCGTCGGCTTCCTCATGGCCGCGACCGGTCAGGCCCGCGCCCTCCAGACCGGGCTCGCCGTCGCCGGCGCCGTCGCCGCGCTCCTCCTCACGGCCGACGTCTCCCTCGGACTTCTCGAGCAGGCCCTCTCGCGCACCGTCGGCGACATCCCGGACCTGCCGATCCTCATCACCATCCTCATCGCCCTCGTGATCGGCGGGATCCTCGGCGGGATCCGCGAGTACCGCCGCGTGGACCGGGCGCGGAGGCCGGAGCACCTCTCGCGCTGAGGGGGCGGGCCCCGTCGGCCGAATCGCGTCGGCCGGATCCCGATTCGGACAAGGCGTTCCCCGCGCCCCGCCGAGGGGCGACGATGGCGCCTCCTTGCTCATGCAGGTCCTCGCCCAGGTCGGCTCGCGCACCACCTGCGGCGTCCCTGACGGCGTCACGCTCCCGGTCGTGCTCATCGCCCTCGTTCTCGGCAGCATCCTCGGCGGGAGCCAGGCGCGCTGCGGAGCCGGCGGGACGGAAGCGGCAGTACAGGCGGCGCCGCACCGAGCGCACCCTGATCGGGCTACGGTGGGCGCATGAGCATCTCCGGCACCCTCGACGGATCCGACCTCGTGCTGCGGCGCGTGGTCCCCGCCGCCCCCGCCCAGGTGTGGCAGCACGCCGTCGACCCGGGCCGCCTCGCCACCTGGTACGGCACCTGGACCGGTGATCCCGCGAGCGGCACGGTCGAGGTCACCATGAACGCCGAGCCCGGCGAGGCGACCCCGTCGACCTACACGATCCACGCCTGCGAGCCGGAGCGACTGCTCACGGTCAGCTCGTCGATGGGGGAGGGGTCCTGGCTGCTGTCCCTCGAGCTCGAAGGCGGGTCCGACGGGGCCGGCGGCGCGGCCGGCGAGGTCACGTACCTCGCCCTGCGCCACCACGACGTTCCCCGCGACATGCTCCAGAACGTCGGCCCCGGCTGGGAGTGGTACCTCGACCGCTTCGTCGGGTCGCTGAGCGGCGGCGACGTCCCCACCATGGAGGTGTGGGACAGCCACTACATGCCCCGCGCGGGGGAGTACGAGGCGCTGGGGAGCTGACGGGTCGGGCGCGGGCGGCCCGAGATGTGGCAGGGTTCGTCGGCCGACGGCAGCGCGCGCCTCAGAGCGCGAGCAGCCCGCGCCCGAGCGCGAGCAGTGCCCCGCCGATCGCCAGGACCATCACGATCCGCATCCCCACGTCCGGGTCGAGCTTCGGCGCGAGCCATGACCCGATCCCGATGCCGAGCGCGAGGGCGACCAGCAGCACCGCCCAGGTGGGGGCTGCGAGGGAGGGCAGCGCGCCCTTGGCGAGCAGCGACGCTGCGCCGAGCACGATGAACTGCAGCTGCGCGGTCGCGGCGAACAGGTGGTGCGGCCAGCCGGTGGCGCGCGCGTAGACCACCAGGCCCGGTCCGCCGGCGCCCGCGGTGACGTTGAGGAACCCTGAGGTGAAGCCGCCGGCCGCGGCGAGCGCGCGGGAGCGAGGCAAGGTCCGGCCCCGCAGCAGCAGCGTGAGGGCGAGCGCGACCAGGATCAGCGCCGCGACCGCGACAGCCAGCGGCGCCTCCGGCAGCCACCGCACCGCGAGCGCCCCGGGCACGATGCCGACGATCCCCATCGGGGCCAGCACCGCCGCACGCGGCCAGTCCACGTCGCGCCACATCAGCACCAGGTTCACCACCGACGAGACCACCCCGAACGCATTGGTCACGAGGATCCCCTCGAGCGGCCCGAGCGCCAGCACCAGGAACGGCGCGATCAGCAGCGCGAACCCCATCCCCGTGGTGCGCTGCGCGACTGCGCCCACCACTATCGTCAGCGCCAGGCCCAGCAGGGCCAGGAGCTCGGGGGTGGTCATCGGGTCAGGGTACGGGGTGGCCGGCAGGACTCGTCGCGGCCAGGGGAAGGCAGAAGCCCCCGCCCCGCCGCATCAGCGGCAGGACGGGGGCTACTCCTCAGGTGACGTCAGTCGGAGATCCGGGACCTCAGACCTCGTCGCCGGCGGTGATCGCCTCGACCTCCTCGGCCGCGGTGAGGTGGTGCTCCTGGCGGACGTGGGACAGGTGGCGTCGGCCGATCGCGAGGATGATCATGCTGAGCACGAGCGAGACGGCGGCCATCAGGTACGGCGCACCGGAGGTAGTCGCCTCCGCGAGCGGGCCGGCGACGGCCGGGGCGATCGCACCGCCCAGGAAGCGCACGCCGGAGTAGGCGGAGCTGGCCACGCCGCGGGGCAGGTCGGTGGCCTCCATGACGGTCTCGGTCAGTGCCGTGTTCATGACACCCAGCAGCAGGCCGCCGATGACGATGAGGGTGACGATCCCGGTCATCGAGGTGTGGAAGACGGTCAGCACGAGCATCACGACGGTGAGCAGGCCGAGGGTGGTCAGCAGCGTCGGGATGAGGCCGATCTTGCGGGTCAGGACGGGGGCGACGAACACCGAGGTGATCGCGAGCGCCAGGCCCCAGCCGAAGAAGACCCAGCCGATGCCCATGGCGCCGAACTCGATGCCGGCGGCGGCCGCGGCGTGCTCGAGCGGGAAGGGCGAGTAGGCCAGCAGGGTGAAGAAGCCGATGTTGTAGAACACGGCGGTCAGGGCCAGGGTGCGCAGGGCCGGGTTCTTCAGGGCCTTCAGTGCGGCGACCGGCGAGACCGGGGCCGGCTTCGCCTCGCGCTGGAGCAGGATCGCGATGGCGAGGAAGCCGATGCCCATGAGCACGGCGGTGCCGGCGAACGGTGCGCGCCAGGACACGGTGCCGAGCAGGCCGCCGAGCAGCGGGCCGAGGGCCATGCCGATGCCGAGCGCGGTCTCGTACAGGATGATCGCGCCGCCCGACGGGCCGGCGGTCGCCCCGACGATCGCCGCGAGAGCGGTGGAGATGAACAGGGCGTTGCCGAGGCCCCAGCCGGCGCGCAGGCCGATGATCTCGTTGACGCTGCCGGCGGTCGAGGCCAGCGCCGCGAACACGACCACGAAGGCCAGGCCGACGAGCAGGGTGCGCTTCACGCCCACCTTGCTGCCGAACCAGCTGGTGAAGAACATGGCGATCGCAGTGACGAAGAGGTAGCTGGTGAACAGCAGCATCGCCTGCGAAGGCGAGGCGTCCAGCTGCGAGCTGATCGCGGGGAGGATCGGGTCCACCAGGCCGATGCCCATGAAGGACACGGTGGCGGCGAAGGCGATCGCCCACACGGCCTTGGGCTGGTGGAAGGCGTCGCGGAGAGTCGGGATGGACGAGGCGGCGGGTGCCGCCTGGGCCGGGGCCGAGGTGGTCCCGGTGGTGGTCTCGGTGCTGCTCATACAGGACTTCTTTCCGTGGGGAGAGGACGGGTGGGGGAGCGGGCGGGCAGAGGGGTGCGGGGGTCCGTCGGCCGACGGGACCTCAGCGGTCAGGGGGATCAGCGGCCGGGGGATCAGCGGTCGTGGACCTCGAGGACCCCGGCGAGGATCTCCGAGGCCCGGGAGAGGGTCGCCAGATCCTCCTCGGGCAGGTGCTCGAGCAGGGAGCCGACGCCGACGGCGAGCTGCTCGCGCCAGATCGCCAGCTGCGCCGAGCCCTTGTCGGTGGTGCTGACCAGGACGGAGCGGGAGTCGGTGGGGTCCGGCTCCCGACGCACCAGCCCCTCCTCCTCGAGCCGCTTGATGACCGTGGTCGCCGTGGGGCGCGAGACGCGCTCGCGCTCGGCGATCTCGCTCAGCCGCAGCTTCCCGAAGCGCTCGATCGTGGCCACCACCCGCCAGGACACGGTGCCGACGCCCACCTCGGACCGTCGGGCCGCCATGCGGGCGAACAGGCTGCACACCAGCGCGAGGTGCTGGGGCAGCTCCTCGCGGGAGGGGTTGCCGGGCGCGGACTCGGTGCTGGAGGTGGCCGCGGCGTCGGGCGCCGCCGGGCGCTCGTCACCGGTCGCGGAGGGCAGAGAAGTTCTGGTCACGACGACTGATAGTAGTTCGCAATGCTAACTATGGCAAAAGGGGGCGAGGTGTGACGGTTCCTCCACAGCGCCGCTTCGTCCACATTCCCGGCCCGGGGGATGCGCCGTGTGCGCAGGGCGACTGGACTGGACGGACGCACTCGAACGCCCGTCCGATCCCGCCGTCCGTCGCACGCTTTTGCCGCACGCTTCTGCCGCACACCCCGGGAGACCGCCATGACCCTCGCCACTCCGCATCCCTCCCGCCCGACGGGCGAGGACCCGCCCCCGCCCGAGCCCCTCACCGCCGAGGAGGCCGAGGAGATGGGACAGCAGATCCAGCAGCGCGCGGCGCTCCTCGCGGCGGCGACCTGCGAGTTCCTGCTGATGCTCTCCGAGTTCGAGGCCCGCGGCGGGGTCGGCCACTACGTGGGGCTGAAGTCCACCGCGCACTGGCTCGCCTGGTCCTGTTCCATGTCCCCGGGCACCGCCCGAGAGCACGTCCGCGTCGCGCGGATCCTTCCCTCCATGCCGCTGACCGTCGCCGAGTTCCGTCGGGGGCGCCTGTCCTACTCCAAGGTCCGCGAGCTCACCCGCGTCGCGGACCGGGTCGACGAGGTGGTGCTCGTGGAGATGGCCCGTGCCATGACCGCCTCGCAGCTCGCCGCGACGATCGCCGGGTTCCGTGCGGCGGATGGCTCCCGCCTCGGCCAGGACGCCCGACGCCAGGCCCGCTGGTTCGTGCGCGACGACGGGATGGTCGAGGTCCGCGCAGTGCTCCCCGCCGAGCTCGGCGCCGAGGTCATCACCGCCCTCGAGCTCGCACTGGACCGTGACGGAAGCGCGCCGCCATCGGAGATTGAGGGTGAGCACGCCGACGCCTCGGCTTCACGCAACTCCGCCGCCGATGCACCGGCAGCCACCGCCGTCGATGACCCGCTCGCCGAGCGCCTCGCCGAGGTCACCACCGACGCCACCCTCGAGCAGCGCCGGGCCGACGCCCTCCACGACCTCGCCCGCACCTACCTCGACGCCACTCCGGACGACCGCTCCGGCGAAGACCGTCATGTCGTGATCGTGCAGGTCAGCGCCGAGGCGCTCGCGAAGAACGTTCCCGCGGGAACGCTTGCGCGCCCCGACGAGGAGCGAGACCCGTCGGCCGCAGCAGCGACCGCAGCCAGCGAGCCCGCCGACCCCTCAGACGTTCCCGCGGGAACGCCTCCGCGCAGCGGAGCGCTCGGCGCCGGACCCCTCGAACCCGCCACCGCCGAGCGTCTGGCATGCACGGGGAAGGTGTCCGTCGCGATCACCGATGCCGGCGGCGAGATCCTGCACCTGGGGCGCTCGCGCCGCCTCGCCTCCCGCGCCCAGCGCCGGGCCCTGCGCCTGCGCGATCGGACCTGCGGCTTCCCCGGCTGTCACCAGACCAAGCACCTCGACGCCCACCACCTCACGCCCTGGTCGCAGGGCGGCGCGACCGACCTGGAGGGACTCGTGCTGCTGTGCCGCCGCCACCACGTGATGGTCCACGAGGGCGGGTTGCGGGTGGTGCGCACCGTCACGCCGGGCGAGGGCGCGAGGTTCCGGGTGCTCGACTCCGACGGGATGCCCGTGCAGGCGGCATGGCCGGCGATGCTCGAGCACCTCGTGATCCGCCGCGGGACCGCCCTCGGGGGAGGACCCGACGCCCCGACCTCCGAGCTCCCGTCGGCCGACCCGGACCTCGCACATGGCGCCGGGCCCGTGGTCGACCCGGACCCCGAGCGCATCGCCGCGACCACCCGTGGGGAGGGCTTCAGCCTCGCGGCCTGCGTGGACGTGCTCTGCGAGAACGTGCTGCGGCTCGCCGCGTGAGAGCACTGAGCTCCCGTCGGCCGCACGACTCTCGCGCCAAGCCCCCCGCACACACGAGGGGCCCGACGGGCACCACGCCCGTCGGACCCCTCGATCCGGTCCTGCTCAGGTTGACCCGGCTCAGCCCTGCCGGCCGGTCAGCTCCCGCGCCTGCTTCTGCGCTGTCAGCGCGAGCTCCACGGCCTTGAAGGCGTGGGCCTGGGTCATGGCGTTCTCGGTGCGGTTCAGGACATCCAGGACCAGCTCGCCGAAGAACGGGTAGCCGACCTTGCCGTGGGCCTCGAGGCGGTGCTCGCCCGTGCCGTCCACGAGGATGACCTGGTCGGGGCCGTTGTCGGTGGTGACGTCGAGGTACTTGCGCAGCTCGATGTAGCCCTCGGTGCCGATCGCGAAGAAGCGGCCGTCGCCCCAGGTGCGCAGGCCCGAGGGGGTGAACCAGTCCACGCGTACGTAGCCGGTAGCGCCGGAGGACAGCGCGACGTGCGCGTCGCCGAAGTCGTCGAGCTCCGGGTGCTCGGGGTTGCCGAAGTTGCCGATCGCCGAGGAGAGGATCTCGGCGTCTTCCGAGCCGGTGAAGGTGAGCATCTGCTCGAAGTTGTGGGAGCCGATGTCGGTGAGGATGCCGCCGTAGCGGGCGCGCTCGAAGAACCAGTCGGGGCGGGTGGACGGATCGCCCATGCGGTGCGGGCCCTGGCCCTGGACCTGGATGACCTTGCCGATCGCGCCCTGCTCGATGAGCTGGGTGGCGAGCATGGCGGCCTCGACGTGGATCCGCTCGGAGTAATAGACCATGTACTTCCGGCCGGTGCGCTCCACGGCGGCCTTCGCCTCGGCGAGCTGCTCGAGCGTGATCAGCGGCGTCTTGTCGGTGAAGTAGTCCTTGCCGGCCTCCATCACCCGGATGCCCAGCGGTGCGCGCTCGGACGGGACTGCGGCGGCGGCGACCAGGTGCACCTCGGGATCGGCGAGGACCTCCTCCTCGCTCGAGGCGACCTGCACCTCGGGGAACCGCTCCTTGAACGCGGCGATGCGCTCCGGCTGCGGGTCGTACACCCACTTCAGCGTCGCGCCGGCGCCCAGCAGACCTTGGGTCATGCCTCCGATGTGGCCGTGGTCCAGGTGCATCGCGGCGAACACGAACTCGCCCGGGTCCACCACCGTCTTCGGCATCGCGGCGGGGGCGTAGTTGGCTCCTTCGGAGACGGCCATCGACAGTCCTTTCGGTCGAGTGTGCGGGCGGGCGCCCGGACGCAGTCCCTGCCAGTGTCGTGCATCACGACGGCCGACGGGGAGGGGTGCCGGAGGTTGCCAGGTCCGAACGGGCGCCCCGCACCACCCGCCGTCGGCCGCACCTACCGTCCCGTCGGCGTGACCTCGGACAACCCGGCCCCACGTCGCCGCCCCGTCGGGCCTACCCTGGACCCGAACGCCACATCGAGGTGCCCGCGACCAGCGCGCCCACCCCCGTCGGCCCCTCGCGGGCACGGGAAGGAGCAGCGTGATCGTGGTCCTCGCGAGCAGCCCCCTGCTCACGCTGTTCCTGGTCGTCGCGACCGGCGCCGTGCTCGGCGCGATCCCCTTCGGCCGCGTCCGCTTCGGCGCCGCCGGCGCCCTGTTCACGGGCCTGGCCCTCTCGGCGATCGCCCCGCAGCTCGGCGACGGGATGCAGATCGTGCAGTCGCTGGGCCTGGCGCTGTTCGTCTACACCGTCGGCATCTCCGCGGGTGCCGCCTTCTTCACCACCCTGAACAGGCAGCTGCCGCTGCTGGCCGCCGCGACCGGCAGCACCGTCCTCGCCGCGATCGCCACGATCGTGCTCGGCCACGTCCTCGGCCTCCAGCAGGACCTGACCCTGGGTCTGTTCACCGGCGCGCTCACCGCCGCCCCGGCGCTGGACGCCGCCTCGCGCTTGACCGGGACGGCCGGCCCGTCGGTCGGCTACGCCTTCGGCTACCCGATCGGCGTGATCGTCGGGATCGTGCTCGTCTCCACCGTCGTCACCCGCGCCTGGCCGGGCCGGAAGGACACCCCTGCGCTCGCCGGGAAGAGCCTGCGCTCGGCGACCGTGCGGGTAGACCATGCCGTGAACCTGCGCGATGTGCCCCAGTGGCACGAGCAGCGCGTGCGCTTCTCCTACCTGCGCCGCGACGGGAAGGTGCGCGTCATCGTCCCCGGCGAGGACCTGCTGGCCGGGGACGAGGTGGTCGCCGTCGGCATGCCGGAGGCGGTCGACGAGGTCATCGCCGAGCTCGGCGAGATCTCCGACCGGCACATCGCCCACGACCGCTCCCTCGTCGAGTTCACGCGCCTGACCGTCTCCAACCCCGACCTCGCCTCCCGCTCCATCGCCGAGCTGAGCCTGCCCGTCCGCTTCGGCGCCGTGGTCACCCGCGTGCGGCGCGGCGACCTCGAGCTGCTCGCCCGCGACGACCTCGTCCTGGAGCCCGGGGATCGGATCGCCGTGGTCGTGGACCGCCGGAAGCTCGAGGACGTCCACGCCTACCTCGGGGACTCCGACCGCAAGGCCAGCGAGCTCGACGCCCTCTCCGTGGGCCTCGGACTCGTGCTCGGCGTCGCCGTCGGCCTGGTCAGCGTGCCCATGCCGGGCGGCGGCAGCTTCGCCCTCGGCCCCGCCGCCGGCCCCCTCATCGTCGGCATGGCGCTCGGGGCGCTGCGCCGCACCGGCCCGATCGTGTGGTCCCTGCCGGGCGGCGCGAACGCGACCGTGCGCCAGCTCGGCCTGCTGCTCTTCCTCGCCGCACTCGGCCTCACCGCCGGGCCCGAGGTCGCGACCGTGCTGTCCTCCCCGACGGCCTGGCGGGCCGCGCTTCTCGCGGTCGTCGTCGCGGGGCTCAGCTGCGCGGTGCTGCTGATCGCGGCGCGCTGGATCCTCGACCTCTCCGCCCCGCGCTCGGCCGGCGCGGTCGCCGGCTTCCTCGGCCAGCCCGCAGTGCTGGACGCCGCGAACTCCAAGGTCGGCGACGAGCGCATCGAGACCGCCTACGCGACCCTCTTCGCCTTCTCGATCGTCGTGAAGATCGTGCTGGTCCCGGTGATCTGGAACCTCTGATCTCCCGTCAGGCCCCGGCGCCCGGCACCGCCGCCGGGCGCTCCACGGTGCTCGTGATCTCGACCCGCGCGCCCGAGGCCGCGGCCTCGAGCACACCGTTCATGACCTCCAGGACGTGCTGGCCGAGCGCGCCGCTCGCCCGCAGATCCGCCCCGCGCACCGCCATGTCCTGCAGCCCGATGCCGCGCCTGGCCTCGGCGTAGCCGCCGGTGACCGGCAGGGTCTCCCAGCCGTCGCCGCCCAGGCGGTGCAGCTGGACGTCGCCGTCGAACCGGTTGGGGTCCGGGACGGCGAGGGTGCCCGCGGTGCCGTGGATCTCGAGCGGATGGGCGCTGGTCGCGACCGCGTCGAAGCTCATCACGAGCGTGGACAGCACCCCGCTCTCGTGCACGAGCACGCCGGTGACATGGGTGTCGGTCGTGACCGGGATCGTCTCGCCCTCGCGCGGGCCCGAGCCGATCGTCCGCTCCGAGCGCAGACGGCTCGCGGCACCGACCACCGCCTCCACCGGACCCAGCAGCGTGACCAGGGCGTGGATGTAGTACGGGCCCATGTCCAGCAGCGGACCGCCGCCGGGTACGTAGTAGAAATCCGGCTGCGGATGCCAGCGCTCGTGACCCGGCGTGACCATCGTGGCCATCGCCGCGATCGGCGTGCCGATCACGCCGTCGTCGATCACGGCCCGGGCGGTCTGGGTGCCGGTGCCGAGCACCGTGTCCGGCGCGGAGCCGACCAGCACCCCGGCCTCCTCCGCCGCGGCGAGCACCCGCGCACCCTCCTCGGGGGTCACCGCGAACGGCTTCTCCGAGTACACGTTCTTGCCCGCCGCGATCGCGCGCAGGTCCACGTCCGCATGCGCGGCGGGGATCGTCAGGTTCAGGACCGTGTCCACCTCGGCATCGGCCAGCAGCTCGTCGACGGTGAGGACCCGGACGCCCTCCCGCCCCTCGGCCGCCGCTTCGGCGCGGGAACGGTCGAGGTCCGCGACCGCGACCAGCTGCGCGTCCGCGAGGCGGTCGAAGGTCTCGAGGTACTGGCGAGCGATGACCCCGCAGCCGATCATGCCCACCTTCATCGGGTCACCTCCGCGGCGGCCTTGCGAGGGGTGGTGCCGGCGTGGTCGCCGTAGGGCTGGTCGGAGCCGCGCGCGGCCCACAGCATGCCCCGCTCGATGACGGTGCGGACGTTCGGGTCCTCGAGCACCTCGACCCGGTGACCGGGGGTGGAGACGAAGATCCGGCCCTCGCCCCACTGCCTCGTCCAGATGGCGGGGGAGGTGATCTCGCGGTGCCACGGGTCCCACTCGCGGACCTTCTGGGTGGTGGTCGCGAGCACATCGCAGTAGTCGTCGGCGAGGACCCAGTACTGCTCGGTGACCAGGTCGTAGTCCTGGATCCCGGCGGTGATGGGGTGGTTCGCCGCGACCGGGAGCATGTTGACCGTGTAGGGGACGTAGTTGTCGGCCTGCTCGCCCTTTCTCTCGTCCGGGTGCTTGCCCGGATGGCAGCCGAACTGCCCGCCGATGAGGGTGAGGTAGTCGGATTCGTGGCGGTAGGAGTCGGCGATGCCGCCGTGCCAGCCGGCCATGCCGGTGCCCGCCTCGATCGCGCCGCGCAGCCCCTCGAACTCGGGCCGCTCGATCGTGGCCATGGTGGTGCACTGGACGATCAGGTCCACCGTGGCCATGTACTCGGCGTCGGCGTAGATCGCGGGGGACTCCTCGATGCGCACCGAGAAGCCGTTCTCCTCGAGGAACGGGATGAACAGGTTCGTCGCCTCGACGGGCTGGTGCCCGTCCCAGCCGCCCCGGACGACGAGGGCGGTGCGGGGGGTGGTCATCGTTGGGTCTCCGTCGCGGGGGTGGTGTGGGGGCCGACGGGGGTCCAGCGGGACTCGTCGGCGTCGCTCGCCTCGACGGCGGCGAGAATCCGCTGCACCTGGAGGGCCTCGGCGAACGAGGGGGAGGGGTCGGTGCCCTCGCCGATCGCGCGCACGAGGTCGGCGACCTCGTGGGTGAAGGTGTGCTCGTAGCCGAGGCCGTGGCCGGTGGGCCACCAGTGCGCGGCGTAGGGGTGCTCGGGCTCGGTGGCGAGCACGCGGGTGAAGCCCTGGCGGCCCGCTGGGGCGGTGGCGTCGTAGATCTCCAGCTCGTTCATGCGCTCGAAGTCGAAGGCGATCGAGCCCTTCTCGCCGTTGATCTCGACCCGGATCGCGTTCTTGCGGCCCTGGGCCATGCGGGTCGCCTCGAAGGCGCCGAGCACGCCGCCGGTGAAGCGGGCGGAGAACAGGGCCACGTCGTCGACGGTGACCGTGCCGTGCTCGCCGTCGGCCGAGCCCTTCCCTCCCAGGTTCTGCGCGGAGCCGGTGAGGGGGCGGGTGGGGATGACGGTGGCGAGCGTGCCGGAGACCGACTCGATCTCCAGGCCAGAGATCCACTGGGTCAGGTCGATGACGTGGGCGCCGATGTCGCCGAGCGCCCCGGAGCCGGCCTTGGACTTGTCCAGCCGCCAGGCCATGGGAGTGTTCGCGTCGGAGAGCCAGTCCTGCAGGTAGTCCGCGCGGATCTGACGGATCTCGCCGACGAAGCCCTCCTGGACCAGCTGGCGGGCATAGGCGAGGGCGGGGGTGCGGCGGTAGGAGTAGCCGCAGATCGAGCGGACCCCGCGCGCTGCGGCCTCTTCCGCCGCGCGGGCCATCTCCTCGGACTCCTCGACCGAGTTCGCCAGCGGCTTCTCGCACAGCACGTGCTTGCCCGCCGCGAGCGCGGCCAGCGCGATCTCGGCGTGGGTGTCGCCCGGGGTGCAGATGTCGATCACGTGGATCTCGGGATCCTCGATCACGTCCTGCCAGCGGGTGGTGGCGTTCGAGATGCCGTACTTCGTCGCGGCCTCGGCGAGCGGCCCCTCGGAGCGGCCGACGAGGGTGTGCAGCACGGGGGTGACCGGCAGGTCGAAGAAGCGCGGCGCGGTGCGCCAGGCCTGGGCGTGGATGGCGCCCATGAAGCCGTAGCCGATGATGGCGACGTTCAGGGTGGGGGTGGTGGGGGCGTCGGCCGACGGGGCGGCGGTCGTGCTCATCGGTGATCTCCTTGCGATGGTGCGGTGGATGGCTGCGATGGATGACGATGCAGATGAGAGAGGGGCGGGCGGTCACCGAGTGCGGGCGATCCACTCGCCGGGGGCGGTGAGGACCGGCTGGAGGGCGGCGCGAGCGGCGCCGTGCAGGGCAGGATCGGTCTGGTCGTCGCTGCGCTCGATCCGCACCGGTCCGGCCTCGACCGCGAGGGCGTGCGCCTCCACGGTGCCACGGATGAACGGGTCGAGCTCCGCGGCGATGGGGGCGAGGTAGCCGGACAGGACCACGGTGTCGAGGTCGAGGATGTTCAGAGCGTTGGCGAGCGCGAGGCCGAGGGAGCGCCCGATCAGTCCGATCACCGCGGCGCGGTCGCCGCTGCCGGCGAGGGCGTCGACCAGGTCCTCGATCCGCACCTCGTCGCCCAGCCCGGCCCGCTCACGCAGGGAGTGGTAGGAGACGTAGGCCTCCAGGCAGCCGCGCCGCCCGCAGCGGCACAGCGCCCCGCCGGGCTCCACGACCGTGTGCCCGAGCTCCCCGGCCCAGCCGTTCCGGCCGTCCATCAGCTCCCCGTCCAGCACGATCGCACCGCCCACGCCGGTGGAGCCTCGCAGATAGAGGAACGAATCCCCGGGCCGACGGTCGATCTCGGTGAGCACCGAGAGGCGATTGTCGTTCTGGGCGCGGACGGTGAGGTCCGCGAGCTCGGGCCGCTCCAGCAGCCGCCCCACCAGCGGCACCTCGGTCCAGTCGAGGTTCGGGGCCGAGAGGACCCGGCCGTCGTCGGGCGCGATCCGGCCCGGCACGGCGACGACCGCGCCGACCACCGGCAGGTCGCCGGCGTCGGCCCGCACCTGCCCGACCACGCGCGCGCAGGCCCGCAGGGCCTCGTCGGCCGACGAGGCGGTGACCCTCAGGTACTCGAGACGATGCGCGACGACCTCGCCGGAGAGGTCGATCCCGAGGCAGGCGACGTGGTCGGCCGCGATCTCCAGACCGATCGCGAGCAGCGTGCGGCGGGCGGGGGAGAGGGGCACCATCGGCCTGCCGGCGCCGACGGGCACGGGCGCACCCTCGGTGATCAGGCCCGCGCCGATCAGCTCCTCGACGAGCTTGGAGACCGTGGGCTTGGTCAGGCCCGTCGCCGTTGCGAGGGTCGCGCGGGAGACGGGGGAGTCGGCGGCGACCAGGGCACCGAGCAGCGCGGAGAGGTTGTGCTCGCGCAGGTGCGTGGACTGCACGCGGGCTCCTTCCGCAGGGGCCGACGGATCGCGGCGGGGTGGGTGGTGCCGAGTGGGTGGTGCCGGGTGGGTGGCACCGAGTGGGTACAGCGTGGCACACGATCGTTAGTTATAGTGACTTACTAACCCGTCAGGCGGTATCCGGCACGACGCTGTTCCCGCCACGACGCAGTTCCCGCAACGACGCAGTTCCCGCCACGACGCAGTTCCCGCCACGACGCAGTTCCCGCAATGACGCAGATCCAGAAGGAGCGCTCCTGATGACCGCACCCACCCCCACCCGTGACGACAAGTTCTCCTTCGGTCTGTGGACCACCGGCTGGGAGGCGCGCGACCAGTTCGGCCTCGCGACCCGCCCGCCGTTGCAGCTCAGTGCCCATATCCGCCGCCTCGCCGAGCTGGGCGCGTGGGGCTTCACCTTCCACGACAACGACGTGGTCCCCTTCGACGCGACCCCCGCCGAGCGCGAGACGATCCTCACCGAGCTGAAGTCCGTCACCGAGGAGACCGGCCTCGTGATCGAGATGATCACGACCGACACCTTCGCCCACCCCGTCTTCAAGGACGGTGCCCTCACCTCCAACGACCGCTCCGTGCGCCGCTACGGCCTGCGCAAGGTCCTCGCCAACGTCGACCTCGCCGCCGAGCTCGGCGCGACCACCTTCGTGATGTGGGGCGGCCGCGAGGGCGCCGAGTACGACAGCGCCAAGGACCTCCTGGCCGCACACCAGCGCTACGCCGAGGGCATCGACACCGTCGCCGCCTACATCAAGGACAAGGGCTACGACCTGCGCATCGGCCTGGAGCCCAAGCCCAACGAGCCCCGCGGCAACATCTTCCTGCCCACCGTCGGCCACGCCCTCGCCTTCATCGAGAAGCTCGAGCACGGCGACATCGTCGGCATCAACCCCGAGACCGGCCACGAGCAGATGGCGACCCTGAACTACACCCACGGTCTCGCCCAGGCGCTGTGGGCGGACAAGCTCTTCCACATCGACCTCAACGGCCAGCACGGCCCGATGTACGACCAGGACCTCGTGTTCGGCCACGGCGACCTGATCAGCGCGTTCTTCACCGTCGACCTGCTCGAGAACGGCTTCCCGTCCAAGCCCGGCGCCTACGAGGGCGCCCGCCACTTCGACTTCAAGCCCTCCCGCACCGAGCACGAGCAGGGCCAGTACGACGCGGCCGCGGCCAACATGGAGATGTACCTGATGCTCAAAGAGCGCGCGATCGCGTTCCGCGCCGACTCCGAGGTGCAGGAGGCGCTCGCGTACTCCGGCGTCCCGGACCTCGCCGAGCCCACCCTCGCCGAGGGCGAGACCGTCGATGACCTGCTCGCGGACCGCTCCGCCTTCGAGGACTTCGACGCCGACAAGGCGGGGGAGCGCAACTACGGCTTCGTGCGCCTGCAGCAGCTGGCCATGCAGCACCTGCTCGGGTTCCGCGCCTGACGCCACGCCCTTGCGGCAGACTCGTGCGCGCTCACGGTCGATCCCGGCGACGGCATCGACCGTGAGCGCGCACAGCCCGTCCGCCGCCGTCCGTCTCCGTCCGCCCCGCACCATCCCGCACCTCGGAAAAGCTCGCTGATGAGCACCTACGTCCTCGGCATCGACTCCTCCACCCAGTCCACCAAGGCGCTGCTCGTGGACGCGGGGACCGGTGAGGTCGTCGACCAGCGCCGCGCCACCCACCCCGACGGCACCGAGGTCGACCCCCGCGCCTGGCTCGCAGCGGTCGACGAGGCCGCCGGGCCCCTGCTCGCGCGGGCCGACGCCGTCGCCGTCGGCGGACAGCAGCACGGCATGGTGCTGCTGGACGGTCGCGGCGAGGTGGTGCGCGACGCGCTGTTGTGGAACGACACCCGCTCGGCGGGGGAGGCCGCCGCGCTCATCGAGGAGATGGGCGGGGCGGAGGCGAGCATCGAGGAGATCGGCAGCCTCATGGTCGCCTCCTTCACAGCCTCCAAACTGCGCTGGGTGCGTGACCACGAGCCGGAGAACGCGCAGCGCGCCGCGCAGGTGATGCTCCCGCACGACTACGTCTCCCTCCACCTCGCGGCCGACGGGACCGAGGCGTTCACCGACCGCGGCGACGCCTCCGGCACCGGCTACTACTCCACCCGCGAGGAGGCGTGGAAGCCGGAGCTCGTCGAGCTCGCCCTCGGCCGCGGCCTCGACCTGCCGCGCCTCCCGTCGGCCCCCCAGGAGGTCATGGGGTACGCCGCCGCGACCACCGGGAACGGCGGCGGCGCCGCGATCGCCGCCGGCACCGGCGACAACATGGGCGCCGCGCTCGGCCTCTCCCTCGGCCCGGGGGACGTGTCCGTCTCGATCGGCACCTCCGGCGTGTGCGCCATGGTCTCCGACACCCGCCCCGGCGACGCCTCCGGCACGGTCACCGGCTTCGCCGACGCGACCGGGCGCTTCCTGCCCATGACCACCACCATCAACGCCTCCCGCATCCTCGAGACCGGCCGGGCGCTGCTGGGCGTGGACCACGAGGAGCTCTCCCGCCTCGCCCTCGCCTCCGTCCCCGGCGCGCACGGCGTGACCCTGCTGCCCTACTTCGACGGGGAGCGCACCCCGAACCGCCCGACCGCCCGCGCGACCCTGACCGGCATGAGCACCTCCACCACCCGGGAGGACATCGCTCGCGCCCACGTCGAGGCGCTGCTCTGCTCGCTCGCCGATGGGATCGCCGCGCTCGAGGAGCGCACCGGCACCGCCGCGCAGCGCATCACCCTCATCGGCGGCGGCGCGCGCAGCCGCGCGGTCCAGGAGCTCGCGCCCGCGGTCATCGGCCGCGAGGTCACGATCGCTCCCGACGGGGAGTACGTCGCCCTCGGCGCCGCCCGTCAGGCCGCCTGGGCCCTCTCGGGGGAGGGCGAGCCCCCGACCTGGGGCATCAGCGGCTCGCGCGTGGTCGGCGCGGACCCGACGCCCGAGGTGCTGGAGGCGTACCGGGTGCTGAAGGAGCGCACTGCGGACTGGGGGTGAGGGGTGCGCCGAGGACTCTCTCGGCGCCGGCAGACGAAAGGCCCCGGGTCGAGTCGTCCGGCTGGGGTCCCAAGGCCTTCTTCCCGATCCGTCCTGACGGTGGGCTGAGTCAGGTTAGCCGGCGTTCCCACGGCAACGTCGTGACCGACTGGTGGATGCGCATGGCGGAGGATCCGCACTTCCCGGCCCGGCGCGACAGCGCCTACCGCGTCCGCGCCCAGGTCGACGTGCTCATGCGCGGCTCCGAGGTCCACTTCGGCACCACCCGCGAGGACGCGATCATGGACTCCTACGGGAAGGACGGCGGCATCACGCTCGGCGAGATGCAGCGCACCGCGATGAACGTGCTGCGGTACCTGCTGCGCGTCGGGTGGCTGGGGGTGCGGGCGTAGGTCGCGTCGGACGACGGGGCGTCGTCCGACGGAGCAGGGTCACTCCGCGCGGAGTTCCTGCTCCCACTCCGGATTCGCACCGAGCTCGGCGAGCAGGGCGGCGACCTCTTCGATGGCGACCCAGCGATGACCGTGGTGGGGGACGATGCGGGCGAATGCCTCGCCCT
Source organism: Brachybacterium aquaticum (assembly GCF_014204755.1). Taxonomy (NCBI): domain Bacteria; kingdom Bacillati; phylum Actinomycetota; class Actinomycetes; order Micrococcales; family Dermabacteraceae; genus Brachybacterium; species Brachybacterium aquaticum. The sequence continues at coordinate 2,992,673 of NZ_JACHLZ010000001.1, read as the reverse complement.
CCTCGCTGACCGTCCAGCTCCTCCCCGCCTGCACGTCCGTAAGGATCCGAGGCAGTTCTTCGCCGAGCAGCGCGGCATCGACCGTCGGTTCCATGGCGCATGTCCCTCCTGCTGGGTGCTCGAGAGGATCAGTCTGCTGGCTGCTACGGAGAGAGGGAATGCCTCGCCGCTCTGACGCCGACGTCGCCGCAACTCGTGCCGCTGGGTGGCGCACGTTCCCGCGGGAACGTTTCCGGGGCATGTGGGACTGGCGGCCGACGGGGGCGCACGGCAGGATCGCAGCCATGGTCGAGCCCGGTGTACCCGAACTCCCCTCGCTCACCGCGAGCACCCTGCACGAGATCGCTCTCGACCGTGCGCTCGAGCTGCCTGCCGCCGTGCTCGAGCAGCCCTTCGGCCCGGGCGCCGAGGTGGTCAAGGTGCTGGGGAAGATGTTCCTGCTGGCCGGGGAGCTGCACGGTGAGCCGATGGTGGTGCTGAAGGCCGATCCGCGCGACGCCGAGATGCTGCGCGAGAACGTGGACGGGATCAGTCCCGGCTATCACATGAACAAGCGCCACTGGATCACCGTGGTCGCCGGCCCCGACGTGGGCGCCGCACTGCTCCGGGACCTCGTCACCGACTCCTACCGGCTCGTCGTCGCGACGCTGCCCCGCAGCACGCGGCCGATCGATCCAGAGACCTTCGAGGCGGCGGTGGAGTAGCGGCAGGCGGAGCCGCGGCAGGGGGCAGTGGAGGCGTTCCCGCGGGAACGCCTGCCGACTCTGTTGTTACGCAGAGCCACGGCGTAACATGGTGTCCATGAGCAGTGCGACGCACGAGTACTCGGCCCGGCTGGAGGACGCGCTGGAGAGGCGTGGCAATCCGCTGAGCGTCGACGTCCTGCTCGAGATCCTCCACGAGGCCAGCGAGACCACCGCCGAGGCGCTGAGCGCGGGGGAGCGCGAATTCCTCCTTGCCTCCACGGACCTCGTCGAGGACGACCTGACCCCGGAGGGTCGCGCCCGCTCCGCCGACGTCGCCGCCCTGGACCGCGCACGGGCCGAGCAGGAGGCCTGGGCCTCGTCGCTCACCACGGCCGAGGTCGCAGCACTGCTCGGGCGGAAGGACGCGAGCATCCGCCGGTCGAAGGCGGCGGGGGACCTGTTCGCCCTGCCCACGAGTGCCGGGCGGTCCGCCCGCTTCCCCGCCTGGCAGTTCGACGACGGCCGGGTGATGCCCGGCCTGCGCGAGATCATCCCCGCCTTCCCCCGATACACCCACCCCCTCTCGATCCAGCGCTTCATGATGAGCCCCGCGGAGGAGCTGGAGGGCCTGTCGCCGGTCCGATGGCTCCTGCGCGGAGGCGCCGTGGATGCCGTGGTGAGCCTGGTCGACGAGCGGGACCGGCTGTGAGCCGTGCGCATCCGAAGAATCCACGGAGTCCCAGGAGCGAACTGACGCTGCCGGAGGAGTGCGTCCCCGGATACTCCGGTCCGCTGTGGCGAATCCATGCTGTCGTCGGGCCCTACAGGATGGCGTGGGACGAACTGCGATGGCACGGCCCCTTGCGGCGGAGCAGGTGGGACCCGCAGCCCGGCCCGCTCGCCGAGCGCTCGTCGGTCGGCGTCTCGTACACCGCGCCGGCCCCGACGACCTGCTTCGCCGAGGTGTTCCAGGACGACCGGGCGATCACGCTCACGAGCGACCTGGCGCTGTCAGGATGGGTGCCGAGCCGCGAGCTGGCGCTGCTGGATCTCACCGGGGGCAGCGGAAGCGGCGACTGGGCCGTCCAGAACGGTGCGTCGGCCTCGTTGGCGCAGGCTCCGAGGGGCACCTGCCGCGCCTGGGCCCAGGCCATCCATGAACAGCTCGGGGAGCAGATCGACGGGCTGCTCGCTCCGTCCACTGTCCTCGGCGACCCGATCATCGTGCTGTTCGCCAGGGCGGCCGACGCGTTCCCGGCCGGCCCGAGCTTCTCCCGCACGCTCGAGCAGGCCGATGTCCTCACCCTGGCCGTTCGTGTGAGGGACCGCCTGGGGTGGCCGATCCGCTGACGCCGGGGCTGAGAACCTCCCGGCGAGGCACCTCAGGATCTGAGGCCCCTCCAAAGTCAGAGAAGCGGGGTCGACGTCTCGCGGGTGCCTCCCCGCCTCACACCCGCCGCAGGATCGCGTCGGCGAAGGGCTCGGCCGCCTCGGACACGACGTGCAGGTTGAACAGGGGCTCGAACAGCTCCGCCTCCAGCAGCACCAGGCCGTGCGCCGCGGTGTCCACGGTGTCGATCCGGGCGTACAGCGGCATGTCCTGTCCGGTCACCTCGGCGACGGCGGTGAGGACCCGCTCGGCGAAGGCCCGCTCCTCGGCCGACGTCTGCATGACCTGCGGGGACTCCTGGTAGGTGCCGCCGCGCAGACCGCCGCCGCGGGCGAGCAGGGCGCCCTTGGAGATCGAGTGGGTGAAGTGCCCGTCCACCACGTACAGCGCCTTCTCCCGTCCCTCGGACAGCTCCGCCACCTCGGGCTGCAGCATCACCACGCCGCCCTCGGCGAGGATCTGCCGGCCGAGCTCGGCGGCGGCGGGGTCGGCGGGGGAGAACAGGCCCGTGTGCTTCGCGCCCGCGCTCACGGCGGGCTTGAGGACGACGTGCGGCTCGGCGGCGCCCCCGTCGGCCGCGCCCGCCCCGTCCGCCGCCTCCGCGAGCGCCGCGCGCAGCGAGGCCTCGTCCTCGAGCCAGCGGGTGGGGACGCCCGGGATCCCGGCCTGCTCGAGCTGGTCGAGGTAGCGCTTGTCCATGTTCCAGCGCACGAGCGCCGGGTCGTTCAGCACCGTGGTCACGGCGCTCGCACGGTCCAGCCACGCCTCCCACTCCTCGCCCCGCTCGAGGTAGTCCCAGGGGCTGCGCAGCACGGCCACGTCGTAGGCGGACCAGTCCACCCCGGCGTCGTGCCAGACGACGGCGTCGGCCTCGGCGCCGCGGGCGCGCAGGGCCGAGACGAGCGGGCCGGAGTCCAGGGTGGTGTGGGCGTGGGGGAAGTCCTCGGAACCGGTGATCACGATGGCGATGCGGGGCATGGACCCGACTCTAGGACAGGGTGCTGACCTGCGCAGTGGCGTCCGTGAGGCCCACAGGTCGGCATCCCGGGGGCGGCGGTCGCGCAGCCGCCTCCGCAGCCGTGCGGGCCGGGTCCCGCGGCCCGCCGTGCGGTCCCGCGCCGGGCTTGAGCGCCGGGCGGAGGACGTGCTCGCGGTGCTTGAGCGCGGCGCGAACCTGGACCTGGTGCGACAGCGGGCCGCCGGACCGGAGGGCGCCCGCCGTGTCGAGGAGCTGTTCACCTCCGCCGAGCGGGACGTGGTGCACCTGGTCGCCCAGGGCTGCACGAATCGCGCCATCGCCCGGGAGCTGTACCTCTCGGTGCGCACGGTCGAGCTGCGGCTGACCAACGTGTACCGCAAGGCCCGGGTGAGGTCCGGGTTCGAGCTGATCCGCCTGCTCGCCGAGGCCGGCGATGAGCAGACGGCCGACGCCGCCTCCCGCCCCGCCTGAGCGGACGGGGCGGGCGCGGGTGGGCCCAGGCGGGCCCGGCTCGCGAGGGTTCGGCTCGTCAGGCGGCGTGTGTCAGGCGGCGGGGCCGACGCCCGAGAGGCGGTAGGCTTCCTTGAGGATCCGCAGCGACTCCATCGACTCGCCGGGTCCGATCCAGAACGGCTCCGGTGCCTCGAGGGTCTCGTAGAAGTCGCGGATGAGCAGCTCGTGGGAGACGCCCCAGTAGGAGCGGCCGCCCGAGGTCAGCGAGCGCTCGCCGAGGACGTCCACGCGCCCGTCCTTCCAGCGGATCGTGAGCCCGCCCTCGGTGCCTCCGCGCAGGGAGACGTACGCGTTCGCGCAGTCCAGCTCGATCTCGACAGGGCGGTCCTGGGGTGCGGTGAGGGTCGCGTAGAACGAGGTGGTGGCGCCGCCGGGGTGGGTGAGGAGCAGCTCGGCGGTGTCCTCGACCTCGATGACGTCGGCGAACTTCCGGGTCGCGACGTGCCCGTCGATCGTCTCCACACCGCCCATCAGCCACTGCACGAGGTCGAGGGTGTGGATCGCCTGGTTGATCAGCAGGCCGCCGCCGGAGCCGTCCCAGGTGCCGCGCCAGGGCTTGGCCCGGTAGTAGTCGGCGCTGCGCGCCCACACCACCGACGCCCACGCACCGTTGACGGCGCCGAGCTCGCCCGAGTCGAGCATGCGGCGCAGGTGCTGGGAGGCGAGGTTGTAGCGGTTCTGGAAGCAGATGCCCACCTTCGGAGCGTCCGGGCCCGCGGCGGCCAGCGCGTCGACAAGGCGCTGTCCCTCCTCCAGGGTGTGCGCGAGCGGCTTCTCCTGCAGCACGTGCACGCCCGCGGCGAGCGCGGTGAGGGAGGGATCGATGTGCTCGTGGTGCGGAGTGGTCACGTGCACGGAGTCGGGGTGGACGCCGCCGATCAGCTCCTGCGCGGAGGCGAAGCCGGGCACCCCGGTCGCCTCGGTCGCACGGGCGAGCACCGCCGGATCGTTGTCGGCGATGCCCACCAGCTCCAGGCCCTCGATGTCGTGGATCGCCTCGATGTGCACCACGGAGACGTCCCCCGCGCCGATCAGTCCGATGCGTCGGTTCGCCATGTGTTCTGCCTCCTCGCCGCTCCGCTGCGGCACGTGGGAATGAAGTGGAGAGTTCGCGCCATTCTGTCGTGCCCGGTCCGGGGAGGGGCACAGGTTGCCGGGGGATGTCCTCCGCCCTCGCGTCGGCCTCGACCAGCACGCTCTCGAGGCCGAGGTTCACGGCCCGCACGTCGGACGGGGCGGTCGGGGTGCGCGAGGCGGCCAGTGCGCTCACGGCGACTCCTGCGGCCAGCCCCGCCAGGACCGTGCGCCGGGAGGGGCCCGGGGCGCGGCCGGTGCGGGGGGAGGGGATGGTCATGCGGTCACCGGCGTCCGGGTTTCGGAGCGCAGGGAGTCGGTGGTGAGCCCCTCGGCATCGAGCTCGCCGACGCTCGCGGTCCCTGCGGGGAACACGCCGACGGGCTCGCCGGGCCGGGCGAGGCCGACCACGCCCGTGCGCTCGACCTCGTTCCATGCCGCGGGGCGGCGCGCGCGATCACGAGTGTCAGCACCAGCCCCAGCCAGCCCAGCAATGCCCAGAAGCCGGTGGAAAGGTGGTTCTCGCCGCCGAGCGCGAGGACGGGCAGCAGGGCCAGCAGCAGCTGCAGCCGGGGCATGATGATCATGGTCAGGGTGTTGAACGCCAGGTACAGGCCGAACATGCCGCGGCGCGGGTCGCCGACCGCTTCGCGATGCTTCAGCGTGGTCTGCAGCAGGCCGCGGGCCCAGCGCACGAGCTGCTTCCACAGCCCCAGCAGCGTCGAGGGCGACTCGGCCATCACCAGGGCGCGGGGTGCGAAGCGGACCTGCCGGCCGGCGCGGTGCACCCGCCAGGTCAGCTTGAGGTCCGCGCCGATGGTGTGCTCGTCGAAGCCGCCGATCGAGGGACCTGCCGCGCGTCAGCGCGCCGCCCCTCCGAGCGCTCCGATCCCGGAGCGCCGAGGTCGACGGCAGGCAGGTGCGGGCCGCGCGGCCGTGGCGGGGGTCGCAGACGGCGGAGCCCTTCAGGAGCCGTGCGGAGCCGCAGATCCTCTGCGGGATCCGGGTCACATACGCATGCGGGACCCCTCCACACTCGCAGCGGGGTCCGGGCAGCGCCAGCGCCGGGTCAGGGCCGGGTCAGGGCGCGATCAGCGCCGGGTCGGCGCGGGATCAGGGCACGATCCAGCCGGCGGCGCGGAACAGCTCGTACCACTCCGGTCGCGTCAGCGGGATCTCGGAGCCGGCGGCCGCATCGGCGACGCGCTGCGGGGTGGTGGTGCCGAGCACGACCTGCATCTGTGCGGGGTGGCGGGTGATCCAGGCGGTCGCGATCGCCTCGGGAGCTACCTCGTACTTCGCCGCGAGCCGGTCGATCACGGTGTTCAGCTCCGCGTACTCCGGGTGTCCGAGGAACACGCCGTCGAAGAAGCGGGCCTGGAACGGGGACCAGGCCTGCACCGTGATGTCGTGCAGGCGGCAGTAGTCCAGGATCCCGCCGCCGTCGCGCACGAGCGACTGCTCGGTGGATTGCATGTTCGACGCGACGCCCTGGGCGATGATCGTCGAGTGCGTGATCGACAGCTGCAGCTGGTTGGCGACGATCGGCTGGTTCACGTGCTTCGCGAGCAGATCGATCTGGCGCGGGGTGTGGTTGGAGACGCCGAAGTGGCGCACCTTCCCGGCCGCGTGCAGCTCGTCGAACGCGGCGGCGACCTCCTCGGGCTCCACCAGCGCATCGGGGCGGTGCAGCAGCAGGATGTCGAGGTAGTCGGTGCCCAGCGCGCGCAGCGAGCCCTCGGCCGCGGCGACGATGTGCTCGCGGGAGTAGTCGAAATAGGGGCCGTCGGTGACGATCCCGGCCTTGGACTGGATGGTCACCTGCTCGCGCTCGGAGGGGCTCAGCTGCAGCGCCTCCGCGAACCGCCTCTCGCACAGGTGCACCTCGCAACCGTAGATGTCGGCGTGGTCGAAGAAGTCGATGCCCGCGTCGCGCGCGGCACCCACGAGGGTGCGGATCTCCTCGTCGGACTTCTCGGCGATGCGCATCAGGCCGAGCACCACGTTCGGGGCGGTGATGTCGGTGTGCGGCATGGTGAACTGCTTCATGGTGACCTCGGATCGCGGGGGAGCAGGGGCGGCTGTGCCGGGGAAAGCCTATGCCCGCCGGGGTCGGAGGGGTGCCGGCGGAGTGTCGGCGGCGAGTGGTGTGGCGAGAGCCGTCGCCACAACTGCTGGTTGTGGCTGCGTTCCTGACCATTGCTCGCATCGCATTGCCGCCCCCAGGTGACGGCCTGGCGACCCGACGGTGACGACCCGGCGACGATCCGCCGGGAGTCCCTCCGGGCCGACGGGGCGGCCGGTAGGCTCGCAGGTGCACGTCAGGCACCGATCGGCCTGTCGCCCAGGCGGGTCGGGGGCCCCAGTGCCGCCCAGTTCTCGAGTCGAGGGAGACACCTCCATGCCCACGTCGGACGCCACCACCACCACCGCCCCTGATCGCAACCTCGCCCTCGAACTGGTGCGCGTCACCGAGGCCGCCGCCATCGCCGGCGCCCGCTGGGTGGGCGCGGGGGACAAGAACCGGGCCGACGGCGCCGCGGTCGACGCGATGCGCTCCTTCATGGACACCGTGCGCATGAACGGCACCGTCGTCATCGGCGAGGGTGAGAAGGACGAGGCCCCGATGCTGTTCAACGGCGAGGCCGTCGGCGACGGCACCGGCCCGGACGTGGACGTCGCGGTCGACCCGATCGACGGCACCCGCCTGACCGCCATGGGCTACAACAACGCCCTCGCCGTGTTCGCGGTCGCCGAGAAGGGCAGCATGTACGACCCTTCGGCCGTGTTCTACATGGAGAAGATGGTGGTCGGGCCCGAGGCCGCGGAGTTCGTGGACCTGCGCCTGCCGATCAAGCAGAACATCCACCTGGTCGCCAAGGCGCTCGGCAAGCCCGTCTCCCAGGTCACCGTGTGCGTGCTCGAGCGTCCCCGCCATGAGCCGCTGGTGCAGGAGATCCGCGACGCCGGCGCGCGCGTCAAGTTCATCATGGACGGCGACGTCGCCGGCGCCATCGCCGCGGCCCGCGGCGCCGGGGTCGACATGCTGCTGGGCACCGGCGGCACCCCCGAGGGCATCATCGCCGCCTGCGCCGTCAAGGCCACCGGCGGCATGATCCAGGGGCGCCTGGCCCCCACGGACGACGACGAGAAGCAGAAGGCCATCGACGCCGGCCACGAGCTGGACCGCGTGCTCACCACCAACGACCTGGTCACCTCCGACAACTGCTACTTCGCTGCCACCGGCATCACCGAGGGCGACCTGCTGCACGGGGTCCGCTTCCGCGGCGACCGCATCGTCACCCAGTCGATCGTCATGCGCTCGCACTCAGGGACCGTGCGCCTGGTCGAGGCCGAGCACCGCGCCGAGAAGTGGGACCGCTGGCTGAGCTGAGGTCGTGAGGCGCGGTACCGGAGTCCCGCCGCGACGGCGGCCGGGGCGAGCGCTCGGTCGTTACTTGTGAGTCACCCCGCCTATTGGTGTCAAAGTGACCATAACTCTGTCTATCGTGGACACATGCAAGCCTCAGCGTCCGAGAGCACCGCGTCAGACAGCACCGCACCCGAGATCCGCGTCGCCGTCGACCTCATCGTCCTGACCCTGCGGGACGGTGCGCTCAGCGTGCTGCTCATCCAGCGCGAGGACGAGCCCCACCGCGGCGCCTGGGCGCTGCCCGGCGGCTTCGTCCGCCACGGTGAGGATCTCGACGGTGCTGCCTACCGGGTGCTGGCCGACGAGGCCTCGCTCGGCTCCGGCGCCGTGCACCTCGAGCAGGTGCGCACCTTCGGCACCCCCGGCCGCGACCCCCGCGGGCACGTCGTGTCGGTGGCGTTCATGGCCCTCGGCGCGGACCTGCCCGACCCCGAGCGCGGCGAGGACGTGGCCGACGCCCGCTGGTGGTCGCTGGCGGACCTCGCCGATGTCACCCTCGCCTTCGACCACGCCGCCGTGCTCGAGGTCGCGATCGAGCGGGCCCGTTCCAAGCTCGAGTACACGACCCTCGCGGTCACCTTCCTGCCCGGGGAGTTCACCGTCTCTCAGCTGCGCGGGGTGTACGAGAGCGTGTGGGGCCGCCCGCTGGACGCCGGCAACTTCCACCGCAAGGCCACCCGCACCGAGGGCTTCCTCGTGGAGCTGGACCGCCACGCCGCCCCGACCGGCGGCCGCCCCGCCCGGCTCTACCGCGCCGGGACGGGCACGCGCCTGGTCCCGCCGCTGCTGCGCATCAGCGAGTAAGGCAGAGCGCGCGGCAGGGAGTACGGCGCTTCTCGGCGAAAGGCCAGGTCCCGCCGAGGAAGGCGTGGGAGGATCGCCCCCGTGACCGCCGACACCCCCGCCAGCAACGACACCCCCGCCAGCAACGACACCTCCGCCAGCACCGCCGCTGCGCCGCATGCCGTGTTCGCCGAGGCCTACGCCGCCCGGCGCGAGCAGATCCACACCCTCTCCCGCGCCCTGCACGCGGACCCGGAGACGGCCTTCGAGGAGCATCGCGCCCACGACCGCTGCGCCGACCTGCTGGAGGACGCCGGCTTCACCGTGGAGCGCGGGATCGCCGAGCTGCCCACCGCCTTCCGCGCCACCCTCGGCACCGGCTCCCTGGTCGCCTCGCTGTGCGTCGAGTACGACGCCCTGCCCGGGATCGGCCACGGCTGCGGCCACAACCTCATCGCCGGCTCCTCCCTCGGTGCCGCCCTCGCGCTCGCCGAGCACGTCGACGCGCTGGACGTGACCCTGCAGGTCATCGGCACCCCCGCCGAGGAGCACGGCGGCGGCAAGCAGCTGCTCATCGAGCGCGGCGTCTTCGAGGGCGTGCACCTGTCCCTCATGGCCCACCCCACGACGCATACCGACACCTACGACGTGCTCGGTTCGACCAGTCAGGCCGTCGGCCGCTGGCGCGCGACCTTCACCGGTCGCGGCGCGCACGCCGCCGCCAATCCGGCCGACGGGATCAACGCCAACGACGCCGCCGTGATCGCCCAGGTCGGCGCCGGTCTGCTGCGCCAGCGCCTGAAGGACGGCCAGCGCCTCGCGCTCGTCCCGCAGCAGTCCGGGGTCACCAACATCGTCCCCGAGCAGGCCGTCGTCGACTTCGAGTGCCGGGCGCTGACCCTGCCGGAGTTCGAGGAGCTGCGCCGGCGGCTCGTCGCCTGCTTCGAGGGCGCCGCCCACGCCACCGGCACCACCCTCGAGATCGTCGCGAGCGAGCCGACCTACGAGCCTCTCCTGCAGGACGAGACCCTCGGCCGGGCCTGGAACGCGGCCATGGCCGAGCTCGGCAGGCCGCTCGCCGGCTCCCTCGGCGCCTTCGCCGCCTCCACCGACATGGGCAACGTGTCCCAGCGCGTGCCCGGCCTGCACCCATTCGTCGGCATCACCGGCGCCGGCGGCGCCCTGCACACCCGCGAGTTCGCCGCCCACGCCGCCTCGCCCGAGGGCTACCGGTTCATGGACGATGCGGCGGTCGCCATGGCCTGGGTGATCCGCGACGTCGCCGCCGACCCGGACGCCCGCGCCGCGGTCCTCGCGCAGGCCGCAGCCCTCGCGCAGGCTGCGGCGCCGGGCGAGACTGCGGCGCTTGCGCAGGCTGCGGCGCCGGACGAGGCCGTCGCGCCGGGGATCGCCGCGGCCGACGAGGCTGCCGCGCCTCCCGGGCCCGGCGGGGGAGCGCAGGGATGAGGGGGCTCCGGAGGCGCGGCGCCGGCGGCGCCGAGAGCACGGGCGGCGGCCGCCCGCGACTGACGCGCCGCGAGCTCGCCGTCGCCGCGCTCACGCTGGGCCCGTCGGCCGCCGCGATGCTCGCCGGCTGCACGGGCGAGTCCGAGCCCGAGACGCCCGAGACCCCGGATCCCACCCCGGTCAACGAGCTCGGCGTCGAGGTCCCCGCCCCCTCCGGCGAGGTCTCCGCGGTGCTCGATGCCGCCGGCGACTCCGTCGGCGTGATGCTGCGCGACGCCGAAGGTGAAGACTTCTGGGCCGACGACTTCCTCTACACCCGCGATGCCCTGCCCTCCCTGCTCTGGCAGACCGACGCCGACGTGCTGTGGGTGATCGCGACCGACGGCAGTGCCACCCGCATCGCCGCCGACGACTCCGGCGCCTGGCTCATGGAGGAGGACGCCGAGGTGCCCGAGGAGATCAGCGCCCGGCTGTGAGGGCCCGGCTGTGAGAACGGGTGCGGGAGTGCGCCGGAACTCGGGACCCAGGTCCCGTTCCGGGCCCGCGAGACAGCCCTACTGTTGCTGTATCGCCTCCCCCGGGGAACCGGGGTCGAGGCCTGATGGACCCCGGGTCGGCAGGGGAGAGCGGACTCGGCAGAAAGGGCGGTGAGCACAGCTCACCGCCCTTGGTCCGTCCCGGGGGCTCTTGCCCCAGGGCCTGCTGCGCTCAGCGCGCGAGGAGCTCCTCGGTGCTGGTGCCCGGCAGGGAGACGGTGACCGGGGTGCCCCACGGATCGTTGACGTTCACCGAGCGGCCCTCGTCGGCGTAGGAGAGGCCGGCCTTCTTCAGGCGCGCGGTGAGGGCGTCGAGGTCCTCACGGCCGGGGACCGTGATGGCGACGTCGGCCAGGCCCAGCGCGGCGGCGCGGGGGCCGGCGCCGCGGCTGTTCCAGGTGTTCATCGCGACGTGGTGGTGGTAGCCGCCGGCCGCCGCGAACAGCGCGCCGGGGTGGCTGCCCACGGTGGTCTCGAAGCCGAGGGTGTCGATGTAGAAGCGGCGGGCGGTCTCGACGTCGCCGACCTGCAGGTGCACGTGGCCGACGATGCCCGGGCGCATGCCGGGGTTCGAGGCGACTTCCTCGGTCAGGTGCTGGGAGAGGTAGGCGTTGGGGTCGATGAACAGGGTGTCCATCGCGACCTCGCCGTTGGTCCACTGCCACTGGTCGCGGGGACGGTCCCAGTACAGCTCGATGCCGTTGCCCTCGGGGTCGGTGAAGTAGAAGGCCTCGGAGACCAGGTGGTCGCCGGTGCCGGCGAAGCGGGAGCGCGGATCCTGCGCGGCGCGCAGCACGGTGCCGGCGAGGGAGGCCTGGTCTTCGAAGAGGAAGGCGGTGTGGAACAGGCCGGCCTGGCGGGGGTCGACGCCGGGCAGGCCCGGGGTCGCGATCAGGCGGACGAAGGGCACGTTGCCACGGCCGAGCACGCGGTGGACCTCGCCGCCCACACGGGCCTGCTCCTCGATGGGCTGCAGAGCCAGCGCGTTCTCGTAGTAGGAGCTCATGAGCTCGAGATCGCCGACGCGCAGGGTGACCGCGTCCATCGCGAGGTCCGCGGTGAAGTGCTGCTCGTCGACGGTGCGGGCGGCGACCGGCGCGGTGCTCGAGGACGCAGCGGTGCCAGGAGCGGAGGGGCTGGCGGGGGAGGTCAGGGGCGAGGCGGTCATGGCGTGCCTTTCGGATCGGCGGGCGATGGATCCATCATGCGCCGAACTGATAGAAGCTTCAACCATTAAGTCATGGCGAGTGGGGCAGGCCACGTCGGGCAGGGTTTCGGGGGTCCGACGACGGAACCCCTCGGCCCGCTCCCGGTGGGGGAGGGGCGAAGGGGTCCTGCGGTGAATGCGGAGGTGGGGCTGCTCAGTCGCAGGTGCCGTCGGCCGCGCAGGCCTGGCCGCCAGCGAAGGAGCCGCCCAGCAGTGAGGAGAGGGAGGAGAGGGTCTGTGGGGCCGTCGCCTCGCCGGCCTGGGAGGCCGCGTCGACCTCGGGCGCGGGGGCACCGGCCGGCTCGGCCGACGGGGCCCCCTCCGTGGCGGCGCGGCTCGCGGGGGCCGCGGTGCTGCTCTGCGCGTCGCTCACCGCCTGCGGGTCGCTCATGCCTGCTCGCCCTCGGTGCCCTTCGCGCCCGCGCCCGCGGACTCGCCGCGCTCGGCGCGGGCTTCGTCGGCGATCTGGCGCAGGGCCTGGCGGAAGGCGTCCATCGGCAGCGCGCCGGGGGCGGTGTACTTGTCGTTGAACAGGAAGAACGGCACGCCGCGGGCGCCCATCGACGCGGCCTCGCGCACCTCGGCGTCGACCTTGTCGTCGTGCGAGCGGCCCTCGTGGGCGGCGCGCGCGGTCTCCTCGGCAAGGCCCGCCTCGACGGCGCGGGTGACGACCACGTCGGCATCGAAGGGATCCAGCGCGCCGGTGAAGTAGCCGCGCTGGAGCTGCATGAAGAACTCGGTGGCGGCGTCGGCGCCCTTCGCCTCGGACAGCGCCTGCATCACGCGGTGCACGCCGCGGGTGTTCGCCATCGGGCGGTCGGTGACGTACTCGCGACCGATCTCCGCGGCCATCTCCTTGATCTGGGACTCCATCTGGCGCACCTGGTCGGCGTCCAGGCCCTTGGCCCGCACGAGGTGCTCGATGTTGTCCTGGTCCGGGGTGACGGGGGAGGTGGGGTCCAGCTCGAAGGAGTGGGCGCGCAGGTGGACCTGCCCGGTCAGGCCCTCGGCCTCGATCGCGTCGTGCAGGCGGGACTCGCCGATGTAGCACCAGGGGCAGACCACGTCGGTCCACACGTCCACGGTGATCAGCGGCGCGGCCTGGGTCGGATCGGTCGGGGCCTGGGTCATGGGGTCCTCCAGGGGGAACGGATGCCGGGGCTCCCGGCGACGAAGTCATTGAAAACTGTACGGGCCGGGGCGTGGGGCGGCCAGGGGGCGGGGGAGGGTTTCGCTCCCGGCGCAGGCGGGGCCGGGGCGTTCCCGCGGGCGACCCGGCCGCCCCGTCGGCCGACCCCGCGCCCCGTCGGCAGGCCCGGGCCCCGTCGGCCGGCACCCGAGCCCCGTCGGCCGCTCCTCGCGCCCCGCAACTCGTCCCCCGCCCGCCCGCCGGGCTCCACCGGGCCGACACCTCGAGGACACCCGTGCCTGTCACCGTGAGGGAGCATTGCCCGGGTCCGGCCCGTCGGCCCCGGGGACACGCCCCATGGGAGGAAGCCAGGCGCATGCGCATCTCGGTGATAGGAGTCGGATACCTCGGCGCGGTGCATGCCGCCGCGATGGCCGAGCTGGGCCACGACGTGATCGGGCTGGACGTCGATGCCGCGCGTGTCGTGTCCCTGCAGGCCGGGCGCGCGCCCTTCCACGAGCCCGACTTCGAGGAGATCCTCCAGCGGGGCCTTGAGGCAGGACGCCTCCGCTTCACCACCGACTACGCGGAGCTCGCCGATGCCGAGGTGCACTTCCTGGGCCTCGGCACCCCGCAGCGCGCCGACGGCTTCGGGGCCGACCTCACCTACCTCGAGGCCGCCGTCACCTCCCTCGCCGGTGTCATCGCGACCCGCGGCGGCGCCCCGACCCTGGTGGTCGGCAAGTCCACCGTCCCCGCCGGTACAGCCCGCACCCTCGCCGGTCGCCTCGCGCACCTGCCCGGCACCGACCTCATGTGGAACCCCGAGTTCCTGCGCGAGGGCTTCGCGGTCAAGGACACCCTCACCCCCGATCGGCTCGTCTACGGCGTCGCCGAGCCCGGCGCCGCGTCGGCCGACGCGCAGGTCGCGCTCCTGGATGCCGTGTACGCGCCGCTGCTCGCGGCCGGGACGCCGCGCCTGGTCATGGGCCTGGAGACCGCGGAGCTCGTGAAGGTCTCCGCCAACGCGTTCCTGGCCACCAAGATCTCCTTCATCAACGCGATCGCCGAGATATGCGAGGCGCTCGGCGGGGACGTCACCGAGGTCGCCGCCGCGATCGGCATGGACGACCGCATCGGGAGGAAGTTCCTGCGCGCCGGCGTCGGCTTCGGCGGCGGCTGCCTCCCCAAGGACATCCGCGCCTTCATCGCCAGCGCCGAGGACGCCGGCGTGGGCGAGGCCCTCGGGTTCCTCCGCGAGGTCGACGCCGTCAACCAGCGCCGGCGCCAGCGCGTCGTGGAGCTCGCCCGCGAGATGCTCGGCGACCTGCGCGGCCGACGGATCACCGTGCTCGGCGCCGCGTTCAAGCCCGACAGCGACGACGTGCGCGACTCCCCGGCACTCGAGGTCACCGCCCGGCTCATGTCCGCCGGGGCGCACGTGACCGTCACCGATCCCGCGGCGCTCGCCAACGCCGCCAGGCGCGTGCCGGGCCTTCACGGCGAGCCCGACACCGATGCCGCTCTCGCCGGCGCCGAGCTCGTGGTGCTGCTGACCGAGTGGCGCGAGTACCGCGACTTCGACCCGGTCCGCACCCGCGCCCGCGTCGCCGCGCCCCGCATGATCGACGGCCGTACGGTCCTGGATCCTGTGGCGTGGAGGGACGCCGGCTGGGAGCTGCGCTCGCTCGGGCGAGGGGAGGTCCCGTCGGCCGACGAGGCTCCCGCCGCGGAGCCGGTGGGTGCGAGCGGGCAGGTGCCTATCGCGGGCAGGTGACTGTCACCTTGCCCCTCTCCGCCGCTGCGCGTGGCGTGCGGGCCCGTTGTGTGCGCCCCCGGACGCGATAGCCGGTGGCGCGCGGTGGAGACATGTCGGAATGGCCGCGGAATTCCCGCATGTGTTCACCGCGCGTGGTGGCCGGGGACGGACGTGTGCGCGCTGACGGTCGATGTCGCGGCCCGCATCGACCGTGAGAGCGCGCAACTCGGGCTGATCGGGGCTCCCCGACTCTGAGAACGTCCTCATCGACGGCTCATCGCCACCTCACCGCCGCCCGTCAGGCTCCTCGTGTTCGCACAGCACAGGAGGGCCGAGACATGGTCGGAACGCGAGGCGCAGCGGGAACGCGGAGCGCAGCGGGAACGCGGAGCGCAGCGGGAACGCGGAGCGCAGCGGGGCCGCAAAGCGCGGCGGGGACGCGAGGCGTCGCAGGTGCGCACGCAGCACCAGGTGCACGCGGCGCGGCAGGCGCGACGATCGCGCTGTACTCCCACGACTCCGTCGGGCTCGGGCATGCGCGCCGCAACCGGGCGCTGGCCCATGCGCTCGCCGAGCACCTGCCCGCCCTCGTCGGCGGTCCTGTGCGCGGCCTGCTCATCGCCGGCCACCCCGACGCCGGCCGCGACCCCCTCCCCGAGGGCTGGGACTGGCTGATCCTGCCGGGCCTGACCCGCGGCCCCGAGGGCTGGATCCCGCGCCGCCTCGGCATGGATCCCGCCGCCCTGCGCGACCTGCGCAGCGCCGCCCTCCTCGCGACCCTCGACGCCCTGGACCCCGACCTGTTCATCGCCGACCGCCACCCCTTCGGCATCGACGGCGAGCTGCGCCCCGTGCTCGAGATGCTCCGCGCCCGCGGCTGCCGCACCGTGCTGGGCCTGCGCGAGGTGCTGGACACCCCGCGCGTCGCCGCCGGTGAGTGGGAGGAGCTCGGCGGGGCCGACGGGGTCGCGAAGCTCCTGGACGCCGTGTGGATCTACGGCGACCACCGCGTCTACGACCCGCGTCTGACCGGGGAGCTGCCTGGACCGCTCGCGCGCCTCGCCGAGCCCACCGGATACCTCTCCGCAGGTCGCCCCGCCGCCCGGCCCCGTCGCAGCGACCGTCCCTCCCCGGCGCCGCCGCCCCCGTACCTGCTCACCGTGCTCGGCGGCGGCTCCGACGGCGCCGAGCTCGCCCGCCTCGCCCTGCAGGCCACGCCGCCGCCCGGGCACCGCCACCTGCTGATCACCGGCCCGCAGATGCCGACCGCGGACCTCGAGGAGCTCCACGAGATCGCCGACGGGCACGCCACCGTGGTCCGCTCCGCCCCCGACGTGCCCGAGCTGATCGCCGAGGCCGCGGCCGTGGTGTGCATGGGCGGGTACAACACCGTCGCCGAGGTCCTGGACACCACCACCCCCGCGCTCGTCGTGCCCCGCGCCCGCCGCCGCCTGGAGCAGCCCCGCCGCGCTGCGGCCCTCGCCGCCGCGGGGGCGCTGGAGACGCAGGAGGCCGCCGGGCTCACCGCGGCGGACATCACCGAATGGTGGGCGCGTGCCGTCACCGGCCGCACCGTCCGCAGCGGCATCGACCTGGACGGTCTCGCCGTCGTCCCGCGCCTGGCCGCCCGTCTGCTCGACCCGTCGGCCGCGCACGAGATCGCCGCCCCTGACGTCGCCGCCCCTGACGTCACCGTCCCCGCCCGCGTCCTCCCGGAGGTGCACAGCCATGCCGTCTGACCAGCCCACCACCGCGAAGCTCACCCCTGACCGGCCCTGCCGCATCGGGTACGTCCTGAAGATGTACCCCCGCTTCTCGGAGACGTTCATCGTCTCGGAGATCCTCGCCCGCGAGGCCGCCGGCGAGCAGATCGTCATCTTCTCGCTGCGCCCGCCGACCGACGCCCGCTTCCACCCCGAGCTCGCCCGGGTCCAGGCGCCGGTGATCCCCGTCGGCCGCTCCGCGAGCCCCCGCCGCCTGTGGGAGACCTGGCGGGCGACCATGGCCGATCCCGAGCTCGCCGACGGTGCGGCACAGATCCTTCCGGAGCTGGTCCAGGCAGAGGCCGACGACGCCGAGCAGGCCCTCACCATCGCGCGCCTCGCCCGCGAGCACGGGCTCACCCACCTCCACGCCCACTTCGCCTCGATGGCCACGGGCGTGGCCCGGATGGCCGGCGCGATCGCGGGGCTGCCCTACTCGTTCACCGCCCATGCGAAGGACATCTTCCACCAGGACGTGCGCGACGAGGACCTCGAGCGCAAGCTCTCCGGCGCCCACCACGCCATCACCATCTCCGCCTACAACCTCGATCACCTGCGCGGCCGCTTCCCGGGCGCCGTCGGCCGCCTGCGCCTGGTGCGCAACGGTCTCGAGCTCGAGCGCTTCCCCTACCTGCCGCGCCCCGCGATGGCCGAGGTGCCGCGCGTGCTCGGCGTGGGCCGGCTCGTGGAGAAGAAGGGATTCGCCCAGCTCATCGACGCGATCGCCGCCCTGCGCGATGCAGGCACCGCGATGACCGCCGAGATCGTCGGCGACGGCCCGCTGCGCGAGGAGCTGCAGGAGCGGATCGACCGCCTCGGCGTCGGCGACCGGGTGACCCTGCTCGGCCCCCGCACCCAGGAGGAGGTGCGCGCCCTGCTGCAGGAGGCGGACCTCTTCGCCGCCCCGTTCGTCATCGCCGAGGACGGCAACGCCGACGGCCTGCCCACCGTGCTGCTCGAGGCCATGGCCAGCGGCATCCCCTGCATCGCCGCCGGCGTCACCGCCGTCCCCGAGGTGATCCGCACCGGCGAGACCGGGTGGCTGATCCCCTGTGACGACACCGCCGCCCTGGTCACCGCCCTCGACGAGGCCGCCGGGGCGGGCGCCGAGGAGCGCCGACGCCTCACCGACGCCGCCCGGGCGCTCGTCGAGGCCGAGTACTCCTCTCCGGCCCAGGCCGCCCGGCTGAGGGCCCTCGTCGAGTCCGACGTGCCGCTCGCCGAGGCCGATGCGCTGCTCGCCGAAGCCGACGCGCCGCTCGCCGAAGAGGACCCGGCCGCGCAGGCGCTGTCGGCCGACCCGGCCCCGTCGGCCGATCCGGCCCCGTCGGCCGACCCGGCCGCCACCGACCCGACCCCCGCCCCCGACGCCGCGCCCCTCGCGGCCGCCACCAGGAGCTGATCATGAGGATCGCCTACGTCCTGCTCGACCCCGGCATCGGGGTGTTCGGCACCAAGGGAGCCTCCGTGCACGTCCAGGAGGTCACCCGGGCGCTGCGCGCCGACGGCCACCAGGTCACCGTGTTCTGCACCCGCACCGACGAGCACGTGCCCGTCGACCTCGCGGACCTCGACGTGCGCCGCCACCGCCTCCCCAAGGGCAAGGGCCCTGAGCGCGAGGCCGCCGTCGCCCGCGCCGCCGCCGACATCGCCGCCGAGATCCTCGCGGAGGGCTTCGACCTCGCCTACGAGCGCTACTCGCTCTTCTCCGACGTCGCCGCGCGGCTCGCCGCCCCGTCGGGCGAGGGCGGGGCCGACGGGATGGGCGCGGCCGACGGGGCCCGCCCGATCCCGACGATCCTCGAGGTCAACGCGCCGCTGATCACCGAGCAGCGCCGGCACCGCAGCCTCTACGACGAGGAGGGGGCGGTCGAGGCGACCCGCCGGCAGCTCGAGGCCGCCGCGGTCGTCTCCTGCGTCTCGCCGCCCGTCGCCGAGTGGACGATCCAGCAGGGCGCCGTCGCAGCGCGCGTGGTCGTCACCCCGAACGGCGTGAATACCGACCGCATCACCCCGCGCCCGCTGGGAGCCGCTGCGGGAGCCCCGTCGGCCCACGGGATCGGGAGCGACGGACTCGCGGCCGACGGACGTGCGAACGACGGCCTCGAGGCCGACGGCGCCGCCGGCCCGGTCACCGTCGGCTTCGTCGGCACCCTGAAGCCCTGGCACGGCACGGACCTGCTGCTGCGGGCGCTCGCCCGCACCCGCGGCGACCTGCGCCTGGACGTGGTCGGCACCGGCCCCGAGCAGGGGAGCCTCGAGGCGCTCGCCGCGGAGCTCGGCATCGCGGACCGGGTGCGCCTGCGCGGCGCCGTCGCCCCGGAAGAGGTGCCCGCCGCGCTGCGCGGCATGGACATCGCGGTCGCTCCCTACCCGGCCGGTGACCACTACTTCTCCCCGCTGAAGGTGTACGAGTACCTTGCCGCCGGGCTGCCCGTCGTCGCCTCGGCGATCGGCACCATCCCTTCGATGCTCGAGGACGGCGCGCTCGGCGTGCTCGTCCCGGCCGGCGACGTGGACGCCCTCGCGAGCGCCCTCGACGAGCTCGCCGCCGACCCGGGCCGTCGCGCGCACCTCGGCCGCGCGGCGCGGGAGACGGCGGTCGCCGAGCACGACTGGCGTCGTCGCTGCCGCGACCTGATGGATCTCGTGCAGGTGGCGGCATGATGGCCATCGGCACCTCCCGCACCGGCCTGCATCCCCGCGCCGGGGTCAACCCCCGCGCCGGCCTGGCCTCGCGCGCAACGGCACCGCCGAAGCACCAGCGCCCCGATGAGCTCGCCCCGACGCCCGTCGAGCCCCCGCGGGAGCCGGCGAAGGCGAGCACGAAGAAGTCCGGGAAGAAGTCCGGGAAGAAGAAGGACAAGGACAAGCTCGATCCCTCCGCGCTGCGCCGCACCCTGCACGTGGTCCGCCCGCATCTGCCCCGCCACATCGGACTCATCCTGCTGGGCCTGGTGGCGCTGCTGGCCGACGTCGCCTTCCGGGTGCTCGAGCCGTGGCCGATGAAGTTCGCGATCGACGCGGTCACCTCCGCCCTCGGCGCGACCATGCCGGACGCCACCCCGTTCGGCCTGGACGTCACCGGCACCGTCGTCGCCTCGGCGCTCGCGCTGCTGATCATCGTCGGCGGCCGCGCCGGCGCGAACTACCTCTCCACCGTCTCCTTCGCCCTGGTCGGGGCCCGGATCGCGACAGAGCTGCGCACCCGCGTGTTCGACCACGTCCAGTCCCTGTCCCTGCGCTACCACCAGCGCGCCTCGATCGGCGACACCTCCCAGCGCCTGGTCGGCGACATGGGACGCCTGCAGGACGTGGCGGTCACCGCCGGTCTGCCGCTGGTCGGGAACGTGATCACCCTGGTCACGCTCCTGGTCGTGATGGCGCTGCTCGAACCGAGCCTCGCCGGGATCGTCATCGTCGCCGCGATCGGGTACCTGCTGCTCTCGCGCGCGTCCTCGCCGGGCATCGTCTCCGCCTCCCGCTCCACCCGCAAGGGCGAGGGCGCCCTCGTCGGCTCCGCCGCCGAGGCGCTCGGTGCGATCCGCGTGGTCCAGTCCTACGGGCTGGAGGGCACGGTCGCCTCCGAGTTCGCCGGCGGCAACGAGAAGGCGATGAAGGCCGGGGTGAAGGCCAAGAAGCTCTCCGCCGGGCTCGAGCGCACCACCGACCTCGTCGTCGGCATCGCCCAGGCCGCCGTGCTGCTCTCCGGTTCCCTGCAGGTGCTGCGCGGCACCATGACCCCCGGCGACCTGGTGCTGTTCGTGATGTACCTGAAGATCGCGATGAAGCCGCTGCGCGACATGGCCAAGTACACCGGCCGCATCGCCCGCGCCGCCGCCTCCGGCGAGCGGATCGCCGACCTTCTGGACGAGCAGGTCGAGATCCAGGACCCGCCTCATCCGCGCCCCATGCGCATGAGCGACGGGACCGTGGAGATCAAGGGCCTCACCTCCCGCGACGGCCACGGCCGCCCCCTGTTCGAGGACCTGGACCTGTACGTCCCGGCCGGGCAGCACGTGGGCATCCTCGGCCCCTCCGGCGGCGGCAAGTCCACCCTCGTCTCCTACCTGCTGCGCCTGGCCGAGCCCGACGACGGGATCCTGCGCGTCGGCGGCTACGACGTGCAGACCGTGCGCCTGGCGGACCTGCGCCGCCACGTCGCGATCCTGCCCCAGGAGTCGGTGCTGTTCTCCGTCTCCGTGCGGGAGAACATCCGCTACGGCCGACGCGACGCCACCGACGACGAGGTGGAGGAGGCCGCGCGCCGCGCCGGTGCCCACGACTTCGTCATGGCGCTGCCGGACGGCTACGACACCGTGCTCGGCAACCGCGGCGACACCCTCTCCGGCGGGCAGCGGCAGCGCCTCGCGATCGCCCGCGCGATCATCCGACGCTCCCCGGTGGTGGTGCTCGACGAGGCCACCACGGGCCTCGACCCTGCCTCGAAGGCGCAGGTCAACGAGTCGATCGTGGAGCTCTCCCGTGGCCGCACCACCCTGTCGATCACGCACGATGCCGCGATGGTCCAGGGCCTGGACCGGGTGCTGTGGATCGAGGACGGCGCCATCCTCGAGGACGGCTCCCCGGCCGTGCTGGCCGCCGACCCCGACTCCCGCTACGCCCGCTGGATGCTCGCCCAGAGCACCGAGCGGGAGGCGGGGGAGGACGCTGCGGCGGCGGGCGCGGGCGATTCGCCGGAGGTCGAGGCGCCCCAGCGCCCGGCGGCCGACGAGGCCGAGGTCAACGCCTGGGCCGTGCTCGACACTGCGCCCCACACCGCACCCGGCACCGACGCCTTCCGGCCCCATGACGGCAAGGAGACCCGATGACCCCGCACGTTCTCACCGCCCCCAGCGACCCGCTGGACCTGCTCACCGCCCACGCCGACCTGCCCGGCGCCGCCCGGATCCTGGACCCGGCGCAGCTCACCGCGCTGCTCGGTCGCTCCGTGGAGCTCTCCCGGGTGCGGATCAAGCCCGGCGCGAGCGTCATGGTCGGCCACCGTAGCCCCGGCTCCCGCCCCGGCGGGGACACTCCGGCTGACGTCGGCTGGGCGATGCTCACGGCCGACGCCGACAAGCGCGACGGGGCCCTGCGCCGCGCCGCCCGCCGCGACGTGCCCCTCCAGGTCCGCGAGGAGTCGGGCACGACCCTGCTCACCGGCGGCCTGGACGCCGACCCGCGCCTGGGACGTTCCGTGGACCGCGCCCTGCGCCGCGCCCGCCGCGCCGGTGCCCAGCGGATCCGCGTCCTCTCCTACAACCCCGCAAAGCACGTGGTCCTCGGCGTCCCCGCCTCCGAGCAGGTGCTCCGCATCGCCTCCCGCCCCCTGGACCGGCTGCTGCGCGCCGCCGAGGCGTGGCGCGCGCTGGAGTTGCCCACCCTGGCTCTGCGGCCCACGTCGGACGCCCACGCGGTGCGCAGCGCCCACTGGGGTCAGGGTGATCTCGCCGACCCCGCGCTCGGGCCGACGGACTCCGCCGCCGCGCACGCCGCCCGGGCGACCGGCGCGGCGATCGCCCGCCTCCACGGCGCGGAGCCGTCGGCGGCGCTGCCGGCCGCGCGCCTGGGCCGCACCGTCCCCGACTCCCTCGACCTGCTCGGCGAGCTGCTCCCGCACCGCGGCCGCGCCGTGCGCACCCTCGCCGCCCGCCTCGACGAGGCCCTGCCCGACGCGCCCCGCACCGGCCTGCTCCACGGCGACCTCACCCCCGACCAGGTGCTCGTGGACACCCACGCCGAGGGCACCGCGGCCGAGCCCGCCATCCGCATCGTCGACCTCGACCGCTCCGGCACCGGACCGCTCGGCGCGGACCTCGGTGCCTGGCTCGCGTCGTGCCTGGTCATGGGGCGGCCGCGTCTCGCCGAGGCGTTTCTCGAGGGATACGTCGCCGCCGGGGGCGCGCTGCCGGAGACCTCGGAGCTCGCGGCGTGGACCGCCCGCGCTCTCGCCGCCGCGTCGGTCGACCCGATGCGCCGCGCGCAGGAGGGCTGGCCCCTGCTGCTCGAGAAGCGCCTGGACCTCGCCGGCGCCGTGCTCGGCGAGCCCGCCTGGCTGCCCCTGCCGGGCGGGGCTGCGGAGTCGGGTGTCGCCGCCCCCGCCGGTGTCGCAGCGCCCGCCGGCGCTGCTGCGCCCGCACCGGTCGCACCCCCTGCCTCGGGCACCGCGCCGACGACCCGGATCCCCGCTCAGGTCAGCGACGGTGGGGCGACGTGGCGCGTGGAGCGGGCCTGGCCCGACGACGGCCGCGGCATGCCGCTCGAGCTGCGGGCCGTCGGCGGCTCGGCCGACGAAGAGGCGGCCGACGAGCACGCGACCGACGGCGGCGCGCACTCCGAGGGAACCCCGTCGGCCGAGGGCGGCGCCGGCTCCGGCGCCCTCCGCGGCGCGCGCGTCGACCCCGCGACCGGCGCGCTCACCCTCCACCGCCTGGGGGAGGACCCGCGCCTGCCCGGTCTTGCCCGCACCCTCACCGCGCACCCCGACGGACAGCTCGTCTCGCTGCGCCCGGGCAAGCGCGCCGTGGTGCGCCTGGCGGCCAGGCCCGGGCAGCGCCCCGCCCGGTACGTGAAGATAGTCCGCCCCGGCCGGGCCGCGAGACTCCGCGACGCCCTCGCTACGGCGGCGCCCTTCGACGGCCCCTTCCGCACCCCCGCCCTGCTCGCGGCCGACGAGGACACGATCATCCTCGCCGAGCTCCCCGGCCGCACCCTCCACGAGCCGCTCCGGCGCGAGGACGGGACCTGGCAGCGCGCCTGGCGCGGCGTGATGGACGCCTGGTCGCAGGCGATCACCCGCTCCCGCGAGGAGCAGAGCGTGCTCGGCGACCTCCACGGCGCCGACGCCGAGGCGCAGGTGCTCATCACCTGGCTCGAACGCGCCCGCGCCGTCGATCCGGACGGGGCAGCGGGCCGCGAGGCCGCCGTCGGCGCCGCCCTGCGCGCCCTCGCCGGCACCCCTGCACCGGCGCGACCTGCGCTCGTGCACCGCGACCTGCACGACAAGCAGATCCTCCACCTCGAGGGTGCCGCACCCGGCCTGCTCGACGTGGACACCGCGACCTGGGGCGACCCCGCCCTGGACCTCGGAAACCTCCGCGCCCACACCCGCTGGCGCGAGCTGCAGGAGATCTGGAGCGCGGACCACGCCTGCGAGGTCCAGGGCGAGATCGACGGCGCCGCGGACCGCGAGGGCATCGACCCCGACACCCTCGCCGCCTACGAGGCCGCGACCCTAGCGCGCCTCACCTGCGTGTACGCATTCCGTCCGCGCTGGCAGGAGAACGCCCGACGCCTCGCCGCCGAGCTCGCTCAGTCCGCGTCGGCCGGCACTGCCCCGTCGGCCGCACTCGCTTCCACCCCTCCCCACCCCGCAGTCCCCACCACGAAAGGACCGTGACGTCATGACCCAGAAGATCTCCGTGATCGGCGTCGGCTACCTCGGCGCCGTCCACGCCGCCGCTATGGCCGAGCTCGGCCACGACGTGATCGGCCTGGATGTCGACGCCGAGCGCGTCGCCGCCCTGCAGTCCGGCCGCGCCCCCTTCCACGAGCCCGGCTTCGAGGAGCTCCTCCGGCGCGGCC
Organism: Brachybacterium aquaticum; assembly: GCF_014204755.1. NCBI lineage: Bacteria > Bacillati > Actinomycetota > Actinomycetes > Micrococcales > Dermabacteraceae > Brachybacterium > Brachybacterium aquaticum. The sequence goes on along the minus strand of NZ_JACHLZ010000001.1, from coordinate 2,968,367 downwards.
TCGCCGCCGGACGCCTCCGCTTCACCACCGACTACGCCGAGCTCGCGGGCGCCGACGTGCACTTCCTCGGCCTCGGCACCCCGCAGCGCGCCGACGGCACGGGCGCGGACCTGAGCTACCTCGAGTCCGCGGTCGACGCGCTCGCCGCCGTGCTCCCCGCCCGCGCCGGCGCCCCCACGCTGGTCGTCGGCAAGTCCACCGTTCCCGCCGGCACCGCCCGCGCCCTCGCCGCCCGCCTCGAGCACGTCCCCGGCGCGCAGCTGATGTGGAACCCCGAGTTCCTGCGCGAGGGCTTCGCCGTGCGGGACACCCTCACCCCGGATCGGCTCGTCTACGGGATCCCGTCGGCCGACGGGTCCGCCCCCGAGCAGGACCCGCGCGTCCGGGCCCTCGACGCGGTCTACGCGCCGCTGCTCGAGGCCGGGACCCCGCGCCTGGTCATGGGCTACGAGGCGGCGGAGCTGGTCAAGGTCTCCGCCAACGCGTTCCTGGCCACCAAGATCTCCTTCATCAATGCGGTGGCGGAGATGTGCGAGGCCACCGGCGCGGACGTCACCGACGTCGCCGTTGCGATCGGCATGGACGACCGCATCGGCAGCAGGTTCCTGCGCGCCGGCGTCGGCTTCGGCGGGGGCTGCCTCCCCAAGGACATCCGCGCCTTCCTCGCCAGCGCCGAGCAGCACGGCGTCGGCGAGGCGCTCGGGTTCCTGCGCGAGGTGGACACGATCAACGAGCGCCGCCGCGCGCGGGTCGTGGAGCTCGCCTCCGAGATGCTCGGCGGGCTGGGCGGCCGACGGATCACCGTGCTCGGCGCCGCGTTCAAGCCCGACAGCGACGACGTGCGCGACTCCCCGGCCCTCGACGTCGCCCGCCGGCTGCTCGACGCCGGGGCCGACGTCACCGTCACCGACCCCGCCGCCCGTGCCGGTGCCCAGCGGCTGGTGGGGGAGGACCGCTTCGTGCAGGACACCGACGAGGCGCTTCATGGTGCTGAGCTGGTGGTGCTCCTGACCGAGTGGCCCGAGTACCGCGAGCTGGACCCTGCGCGGACCGCCGGGCTCGTCGCCGCGCCCCGCATGCTGGACGGGCGCACCGTGCTGGACCCGGCGGCGTGGAGGGAGGCCGGCTGGGAGCTGCGCAGCCTCGGCCGCGGCGAGGCCCCGCAGGCGGCGGCCGCGGCGGAGAGGTTGGACACGAGCGATCAGGTGGCTGCCGCGTAGTGCGCGCGCGGGCAGGTGATCGACAGCGTGCCGCGCGGCGCTGACGTGAGCAGCGCGCGGGGAACACGTGCAGGAATGCGTGAGGGATTCCAGCAACTGTTCCCCATGCACGATGGCCGTGGCTGAGTTGTGCGCGCTCACGGTCGATGTCGGCCTCGGCATCGACCGTGAGCGCGCAGAAGTCGGCTGTACCCGGCCGCCAGCTATGCCGTGACGGGCTGCGCCGCGGCCGCAGGATCGTCGGCGTCGTCCTCCTCGGCCCGTGCGCCGGCGCCGAGCCGGCGGCGCTGCACCGCTGAGCCGAGCAGGCCCAGCACAAGGCCGAGGACCAGCCAGGCGGACAACCAGGAGATGTCCCCGACCGGGTCGATCCAGCCGCCGCCGATCGCGCCGCGGAAGGCGTCGACCGCATGGGTCATCGGCAGGAACGGGTGGATCACCTGGAAGAAGGCAGGCAGCGTGCCGGTCGGGTAGGTGCCGCCCGCCCCGGAGATCTGCAGGGCGACCAGCACCAGCGCCACGAACTTCCCGACCGGGCCGAACAGCGCACCGAAGCCGTGGTTCAGCGCCACGAACACGAGCGACGTCAGTCCTGCCATGGCGAGGAACGCGCCCATGTGCTCGATCCCGATGCCCACCCCGAACCGCAGCGCGGCGACCGCGACCGCGGTCTGGACCAGGCCCAGCAGGAGCGCCGGGACGAGCCCGCCGGCCAGGAGCCGCACGGGGCCGACGCCGCGGGCCATCGCCTCGGCGGAGAACGGCGGCATCATCAGGAAGATCGCCATCCCGCCGACCCACAGGCTGATCGCCAGGAAGAGCGGGGCCAGGCCCTCGCCGAAGCGGGTCAGCTCGTGGTCGCGCACGAAGCTCATCTGCACCGGGTCCGCGGCCGTCTCGGCGAGGTGCTGGCTCTCGGAGTCGGTGTAGGAGGGGACCTGGTCCTCGGAGTCCGCGAGTCCGTCGGCGAGCGTGCCCGCCCCGTCGGCGAGCTGCCCGGCGCCCTCGTCGACCGAGACCGCGCCGTCCTCGAGCTCCCCGGCCCCGTCGGCCGCCTGGTCGGCGCCCGTGGCCAGCTCGGCGGTGCCGTCCGCGAGGGTGTCCGCGCCGGCCTCCAGGCGGCGAGCGCCGTCGTCCGCGGAGGCCGCGCCGTCGGCGAGGGTCCCCGCCCCGTCGGCGAGCTGGTCCGCGCCGGAGGCGACCTGGCGGGCGCCGGAGTCCGCAGCGGCGACCCCGTCGGTGTACGTGCCGATGCCCGAGGACAGCTGCGAGGCGCCGTCGCGGGCGGTCCCGCTCGCGTCGGCGAGCTGCTGGGCGCCGGTGGAGACCTGCTGGGCGCCGGAGTTCAGGGTGCGCACGTCCTCGGCCCCCTGGCCCAGCAGGCGGTACGCCTCGGGCAGCTCCTGCGCGGCGGTGCGCGCCTGGCTGGTCAGGTCCCCGGCCAGCTCGCTCGCGCTGCGGCCCGAGGCGGGCGCGGGCACGGCCGCCTCGGCGTCCTGCTGCACGGTCGTGAGGTCGCCGTGCAGCGTGGAGGCGCCGTCGGCGATCGTCGTGGTGGTGTCGGAGAGCGCCGAGGTGCCCTCGGCGAGGGTGGACGTCGCGGTGTCGAGCCCGTCGAGGTAGTCGACGAGGGAATCGGCGGCGCCGGTCATGGACTCGGCGGTGCCGGCGACGTCGGTGGAGGTGTCGGCGGCGGTGGTCGCGAGGTCGTTCGCGCCGGTCGCGTCCGTCGCGGCGGTCGAGGTCTCGTCCCGCACCTGCGGGGAGGCGGCCGACAGGTCGGTGAGCTCCTGGCAGAAGGCGGGGTCGGCGCCGGAGTCCGCACAGCGGGTGGCGAGGTCGTCGACGGTCTCGGTGTAGGTGCGGGCTGTGTCCGCGGCGGTGCCGGTGCTGTCCGCGGCGGTCGCGGCGGCGCCCGCGGCGTCCTGCACGGCGGTGTCGAGGCCGGAGACGTCCTCGCCGATCGTCGCGGCGCCGTCGCGCACGGTGCGTGCGTCCGTGGCGCGGTCGGCGGTGGAGTCGGCGAGGTCCTGGGCAGCGTCGTCCACGTCCGAGACGGCCTGGTCCAGGGTCGAGGCGGAGGTGGAGAGCGTGCTCGCATCGCTGATCGGGGTGTCGAGACGTCCCGGCATGCCGCTCGCCGCGCGGTCCAGGGCGTCGATGGCGTCGACCAGGTCGTCGCTCGTGGTCTGCACCGACTGCTCCGTGATCCCCAGCTCCGCGGCGCGCTGCTGGGCATCGGTGACCGTGTCCTCCAGCAGCTGGGTGCCGTCCGCGACCTGTCCCGCACCGGTGGCGAGGTCGGAGGCGCCGCCGGCGAGCTGGGAGGTGCCGGTGGCGAGGGCGTCGGCCCCGCTGCGCAGCGTCGGGCTGTTCGCGTCCAGGGTCGCGAGCCCGCTGCTGAGGTCGCCGGCGCCGGTGGCGAGGGTGGCGCTGCCGTCCTGCAGGGTCACCGCACCGGCGGCGAGCTGGTCCAGTCCCACCACCAGGTCGACGGTGCCGTCGTGCAGCGTTGCGGCGCCGTCGGCCGCAGAGTGCGCGCCGTCGGCGACCTGGGCGGTGCCGTCGGCGAGCTGGGTGCTGCCGTCCACGAGCTGCCCGGTGCCGTCGTGCAGCGTCGCGGCACCGTCGGCGAGGTCGCTCGCGCCGTCGGCGGCGTCGACGAGCCCGTCGTGGATGCTCGTGAAGCCCACGTAGATCTGGTCCAGGTACTGCTCGAGCACGCTGCCGCGCAGCGCCTCGGTGAGCGCCGTCCCCACGGACTTGGTGAAGTTGCCGCCCACGTAGTTCACCGAGTCGTTCGTGGTGACCGTGAGCATCGCGGGTGCGGCCTGTTCGGCGTCGCCCCCGAGAGAGGCGATGTTCGCCGAGAAGTCAGCGGGGATCTCGACGGTCGCCCCGTAGGTGCCGTCCTCGAGGCCCTGCCGCGCCTCGGCGGCGGGAACCTCCACGAAGCGGTAGAGGTTGGGCTGGTCCTTGCTCAGCAGCGTGTCCGTGAACTCGGCCCCGACGTCCAGGTGGGAGACCGTGCCGTCCGGGGCGGTCGAGTCCGCGCCGACGTCCTCGTTGACCACCGCCGCGGTGATCTGGTCGAGATTGTTCGAGGGGTCGTGGAAGGACCAGGTCATGTTCCCCGAGTAGATCATCGGAACCATGGCCAGACCCGTCACGAACAGGGCAGCGATCGGCTTCTTCCACTCGCGGGGGAGGAGGGCGGCCGCGCCCCGACCGGCGGCGGAGAGGCCGCGGCCGATGGCGGTCCCCGCGCTCCCGAGAGCGGTCAGGACGGTGCGCAGCGCTGAGGAGAGGGCGGTGAGGAGAGCACGCAGGAGTCGTTGCACGGGCGACACGATACATTCGTGTATCCAATCTCGTCACCTGCTGCCGACAAGTGTGGCGGGGCAGACCCTCCGGCCGTCGCCCGGCGCCGCGCCACCGGCCCCTCAGCGGGGGAGGTCCACCACCCAGGGCTCTCGCGACAGGGTCTCCGGATCCCAGCGCGCGAGCAGGTCGGCGGCCGTGCGGCAGCCCGGCACCCCGAGCGAGTCCCCGATCCGCTCGACCACGTCCCCGGCGTCCTCCCCGGCCGCGAGCCGGTCCCGCAGGGTGACGGCGCCGTCGCGCTTCGCCAGGCGCACCCCGGCCGTGTTCACGGCGAGCGGGACGTGCGCATAACCGGGCTCGGGCAGACCGAGGAGGTGAGCGAGGTGCGCCTGGCGTGGGGCGGAGCTGAGCAGGTCGTCGGCCCGGACCACCTGGTCCACGCCGGCGTACGCGTCGTCCACGACGACCGCGAGGTTGTAGGCGACGACCCCGTCGCCGCGGCGCAGCACGAGATCGTCCACCGTCCCGGTGACCTCCCCGGCCCAGCGGTCGTGCACCCGCCAGGAGCTCACCTCGGCGCGCAGGCGCAGAGCGGGCTCGCGGTCAAGCGCCGTCATCCGTGCGCGCCCGGCCTCGCGCTCTGCGGGGGAGAGGTCGCGGCAGGTGCCGGGGTAGGCGCCGGGTGGGGCGTGCGGAGCCGACGGCGCCTCGAGGATCTCGCGGCGCGTGCAGTAGCACTCGAAGACGAGGTCGCGCTCCTGGAGGGACGCGATCGCCGCCTCGTGCGCGGCATGGCGGGCGGACTGGTGGACGACTTCTCCGTTCCAGTCGATGCCGAGGGCGGCGAGATCCTCGAGCTGCCGTGCGGCGGCGCCTTCCTGCACCCGGTCCAGGTCCTCGATGCGCAGGTGGAAGGCGCGGCCGGTGCCACGGGCGAGCACCCAGGCGAGCAGGGCCGTGCGCAGATTCCCGAGATGCAGATCGCCGCTCGGGGACGGTGCGTAGCGGCCCGCGCCGACGGGGTGCCCGGCGGGTCGGCCGACGGGGTCGCCGGAGGGTCGGGAGGCGTCTGGCATGCGCGTCAGTCTAAGGAGCGGGCGTGCGGCCCGGCGGGGCGCCGCCCGGGCGGACCAGCAGTACGTCGTCCGGGCGGCCGCCGGGCACGGGGCCGTCCGACGGAGCAGAACGGAAGCGGAGCCGGGCGGCGAGGGCGCGGGAGGGCCCGTTGCCTGCAGCCGTGATCGCGACGACCTCGCGGTTCCCCGGACCGAGATGCGGGTCCGCGAGCAAGGCGGACATCGCCTCGGTCGCGACGCCGCGGCCGGTCACGGCGGGGGAGAGGCGCCAGTAGGCGCTGAGGAGCTCCTCGCCCGCGCCCGTGGTGAGCGGGGCGAGGCCGACGACGCCGAGCAGCCCAGGCGGGAGCTCGTCGCGCGCCCCCGTAGGCCGCGCCCCCGTCGACTGCGCCCCCTCCCGCGCCCGCACGCAGACGTATCCGATCCCGTGCCGCGCCCAGCTCTCGCGCCACTGCGCGAGCACCCAGCGCATCTGCGCGGGGTCGGTGAGCGGGGTGGTGGAGTCCTCCGCGAAGGCGCGGGGATCGGCATGGAGGGCGAAGAGCTCGGCCTCGTCGGCCGCCGCGACCGGAGTGAGCCGCAGGCGGGAGGTGAGCAGCGCGCAGGGCAGGACGCCCCCGTCGGCCGCCGCGACCCCATCTGCGCCCCCGCCCCCGGACGCGCCGACGGCGCGGCGCTCCTCGTCCGGGGACGGGATCGCCGCGCCGTCGGGCACGTGCGTCACGCGAGGGCCTCGCGCTGCGGAAGGCCTGGGATCAGGCGTCGCCGCGGTGATTGCCGCGCTTCTCCTCGTCGGCCGCGGTGGAGGCGGTCTCGTCGGACTCGACCTTGACCTCCTTGGGCTCCACGTCGGAGGAGCGGTCCTCGCCCTTCAGGGCGGAGGCGACGTCACCGGCGTCGGCCGAGCCGACGGTGTCGGACACGGTCGAGGAGTCGGACTCGGTGCCCGCCGAGGCGGGGTAGTGCGCGCGGGCGAAGTCCGCCGGCGGCGCCCACGGGTCCTCGACCGGACGCGTCTTCTGCCAGGCGATGTAGCCCGCAGCGGCACCGGCGGCGGCCAGGCCCAGGATGAGCAGGACCTTGCCGGCGCGGCCCTTCTTCTTCTGCGGGGTGGGCTCCACGATCGCGGCGCGGATGTCGCCCTGGCCCTTGTCGAGCTCCTTGCGGGCGGCGTCGACGGCGGCCTTGAGCACCGAACCGGTGGTCTCGGCGGTCTTCTTCGCACGCGGCAGGTAGTCGTCCTCCACGTCGTGGCGGAGCTTCTGCGCGCGCGGGCCGAGGTTCTGGGTCAGCTTCTCGGACTGCTCGCGCAGTCGGGCCTGCGCCTCGGGCGCGTACTGGCCGTACAGATCGGACGCCTTGGAGCGCGCCTCGCGGGCGCCCTCGGACACCACGGGGCCCACCTGGGCGGCGAGCTTCTGCAGCTCCTCGACCGCCTTCTGGGCGTTCTGGGCGGTGCTGCTGACCGCGTCCGACGCGGCGTCGGCGGCCTTGGACGCGTGCTTCTCGGCCTTCTTGGCCTCACGCTTGGTGGAAAGCGCCATGGGGTTCCCCTTTCGGTCGTATCCGTCGGGTCGGGCCGACGGCGGTCCCTGGGCCCGGACGGCACAGTGACCCCTGGGGGGAGACTCTGCTGTCACGGACCCGTGTGGCACAACTCTAACGCTACGGGCCCACACCGCTCACAGCCGGGACGGAGGTGCGGCCGTCCAGCCGGTCGGGGAGGCGTCTGTGCGAGGATTGCGCCATGTTCGCAACTCTGCACACCAATTACGGGGACATCCGCATCGAGCTGTTCCCGAACCACGCACCCAAGACCGTCGAGAACTTCGTGGGCCTGGCCGAGGGCTCCAAGGAGTTCTCCGACGCCGAGACCGGCGAGAAGGTCACCCGTCCGTTCTACGACGGCGTCATCTTCCACCGCATCATCTCCGGCTTCATGATCCAGGGCGGCGACCCGCTGGGCACCGGCACCGGCGGCCCCGGCTACACCTTCGACGACGAGATCTCGCCCGAGAAGAACTTCAACGAGCCCTACGTCCTCGCCATGGCCAACGCCGGCAAGCGCCGCAACGCGCTGACCGGTCGCCCCTCCGGCACCAACGGCTCCCAGTTCTTCATCACCGTGGGCCCCACCCCGCACCTGCACGGCAAGCACACCGTGTTCGGCGCGGTCGCCGACGAGGACTCCAAGAAGGTCGTCGACGAGATCGCGTCCGTGAAGACCGACATGCGCGACCGTCCCCTCGAGGACGTCGTCATCGAGAAGGTCACCATCGAGAAGTGACCGGCCGGGCGGTCCGCCGCCCACCGCAGTGAGCGCCGCCGGCGCCCCCCCAGCCCGAGAGGGTGCGGGAGGCGCCGGCGGCGCTCCTGTGTGCGGGGGTTGTGTGTGGGGGTCGGCCGACGGATCGGCCCGGGTGGGCTGCCGGCCGACGTCGACTGCTCGGTCGACGGCGACCGCTCAGCCGACGGCGACGCCGAGGGCCGCGCCGATCCCGTAGGTCACCAGGATCGCGAGCAGACCGCCGATGATGGTGCGGACCGTGGCGCGGCGGGCCTGGGACTGGCCGAGCTTCGCGCTGGCCCAGCCGAGCAGGGCGAGCGCGACGACGACGGCGAGCATCGTCATCGGAAGGCGCAGCACCGGCGGCGAGAGCAGGATCGCCAGCAGCGGGATCGTGCCGCCGATGGAGAACGAGATCAGCGAGGCGATCGCGGCGCCGAGCGGGGAGACGACCTCGTCGTCCTCCACGTTGTGGCGGAAGCGGGTGTGGGCGCGCAGGGCGTCGTGCCGCTCGAGCGAGTCGGCCACGTCCTCCACCACGTCGTCCGGGATCCCGGTCTCGGCGAGGGACTCGACCAGGTGCGTGTGCTCCCCGGTGGGGTCCGCGGCGAGGTCGCGGCGGGTCCGCTCGATGAGGGCGCGGTCGGTGTCGCGCTGGGTGGAGACCGAGACGTACTCGCCCATCGCCATGGACAGCGCGCCCGCGATCAGCGAGGCGAGACCGGCGATCAGCAGCCAGCGGGTGTCGGTGGTGGCACCGGCGACGCCGACGGCGAGGCCCGCGACCGAGACGATGCCGTCATTCGCGCCGAGCACCCCGGCGCGCAGACGGTTCACCTTCTCGGAGCGAGAGCTGCGCTCCTTGTCGTGGTGGCTGCGGCCGGGGGAGTCCTTCGTCGAGGAGTCCTCGGGCGAGGCGTCCTTGGGCGAGGCGTCCTTGCCCTCCGCGCCCGGGTGCGGCGCGGAGTCGTGCTGCCGCGCGGACTCGGGGCCGCTGCCGACGGGCCGCGCGGTGGCGCCGTCGGTGCGGGATGCGGTGGGTTCGAGGAGCGTCATGGCTCCACGGTACTCTTTGGACTTAGTCCAGACAAGCAAGGTAAGGCTCTCCTGAGCTGTGGTGATGGAAGGCTCGCCTTACCTGATCGTGCCGGTGCACGGCGCGTGAGGACAGGTCCGGTCCGCCCGCTCCGTACTCTCGAGTCATGACCTCGCGACATCTCGCCGGCGCCCGGATCCTCGCCCAGGGCGTTGCCGGCCCGACCCGGTTCGAGACCCCGGCCGACGCCGCACGCGCCTTCGGTGCCCATCAGGGTCAGGACCTGCCCGGCGTGCTCGCCTCCCTCGCCCTGCGCACCGGCGGCGACCTCGCCCCCGTCCTCGCCGCGCTCGACGCCGGGGAGGTGGTGCGCGGCTACCCGATGCGCGGGACGGTCTTCGCCGTCGCCGCGGACACCCTCGCCTGGCTCACGGAGCTCTGCGTCGAGGGCCCGCTGCGCGCCGCGATCTCCCGTCGGCCCCATCTCGAGCTCACCGAGCGTGACGTGGAGCGCGCCCGCGAGGTCCTCGAGGAGCTCGCCGCGCCGCGCTCGCAGCGGGGCGTCGGTCGTGGGGTGCTGCGCGCCGAGGTGCAGCAGGCGTGGGAGCAGGCCGGGATCGGCGGGAAGGGCGGGCGCGGCTACCACCTGCTCGCCGAGCTCATCTCCATGGGGCATGCCGCCTACGGGCCCTGGCGCGAGGGCGAGATGACCGTGGTCCTCGCCCGCGACTGGCTGCCGGCCGGGACCGACCTCGAGGGCGGCTTCAACGGCGACCGCGCCGGCGCCGCGGCCGAGCTCGCCCGGCGCTACTTCACCAGCCACGGCCCGGCGGGGGAGCGGGACCTCGCCTGGTGGTCCAAGCTGCCCCTCGGCCTGCTGCGCCAGGTCCTGCCCGGCGTCGAGGCCGAGCTCGAGAGCGGCTACGCCGACGCCCAGGGCCGCCTCCACGCCCGCGCCGACGAGGCCCGCGGCGGCGACGGCGAGCGGCTGTACTGGCGGCCGGGCCTGATGGAGGAGTACGCCGAGCTCGAGAAGGAGACGATGCGCGAGCTGCTCCTGCCCGGCTTCGACGAGCTCGTGCTCGGCTACCGCGACCGCCTCTACCTCATGGACGAGGACCGCCACCGCGCCCTCGTGCCCGGCAACAACGGGGTGTTCAAGCGCTCCGCACTCCGCCGCGGCGAGGTGGTCGGGGTGTGGACCCGCGCCGGCTCCGGGGCGAAGCGGCGACTGGACCTCACCGCCCTCGCCCCGATCAGCGACCCGCAGCGGGCGCGGTTCGAGAAGCGGTACGCAGCGTTCCCCTTCGCGAGCTGAGGCAGGGGCGGGCGGGCGTCGGCCGGCGGGCCCCGAGCGGGCGGGCGCCCCGTCGGCCGGCGCGCCCCGCCCCGCCCCAGGCGCGCGTGATGGAATGAGCGCCATGGATCGACCCACCTACGGCTACAGCGCCGACGACGCCCCGCCGCCCCAGGGGCCCCCGCAGGGACAGCCGCCGGGCCAGCCCGTCTGCCCCCGCCACCCCGACCGGGTGAGCTACGTGCGCTGCAAGCGCTGCGACCGCCCCGCCTGCCCCGAGTGCCAGCGCCCCACCGACGTCGGCGTGCTGTGCGTGGACTGCGAGCGCGACATCGCCCGTCAGCAGGCGAGTGCCCGGCCCCGCACCGCCATGGGCGGGCGCATGGGCAAGCGCACCCCCGTGGTCACCTACACGCTCATCGCGCTGTGCGTCCTGGCGTACCTCGGGCAGATGGTCGCCCCGCAGATCGTCGAGCAGCTGGGCATCTTCGCGCCCTTCCGTGCGCTCGCCATGCCGTGGACCTTCCTCAGCGCCGGGTTCCTGCACGGCGGGATCATGCACCTGGCGCTGAACATGTACGCGCTGTGGGCGGTGGGGCAGTACCTCGAGCAGACCCTCGGCCACGTCCGCTACGCCGCGGTGTACCTCGTCTCCGTGCTCGGCGGTCACACGGCCGTCTATCTGCTCGCCGACCCGATGGGCCAGTCGTGGGTGACCGGCACCGTCGGCGCCAGCGGCGGCGTGTTCGGCCTGTTCGCGGCGATGTTCATCGTCAACCGGCGCCTCGGCGGGCAGACCGCGCAGATCCTGGTGCTCATCGCGCTGAACCTCGTCATCACCTTCACGTTCCCGAACATCTCCTGGCAGGGCCACCTCGGCGGACTCGTCTTCGGTGCGCTGGTCACCGCCGGCATGTTCGCCCTGCGCCCCAAGGCCACCCCGGGCGCCGACCGCGAGGCCCTCGCCAGGCGCTCCGCCCTGCTGCACACCGGCGTGGTGGTCGCAGCGGTGCTGCTGTGCGTGGTGCTTATCGCGGTGAAGACCGTGATGGTGCTCGGGGGCTGAGGGCCGCTGGCCGGGCGGCCGAGCGCCGGGCGGCCCCGGGCCGGGCGGCTTGCCGCAGCCCGACCACCCGCAGTCGGGCCACCGGACTTGTGCGCCCTGACGGTCGATGTCGGATCTGACATCGACCGACAGGGCGCACAAGTCTGTCCGGGGCAGGCGCGGGGGCCGGGGCCGGTGTGCGGGAGTGACAGAGCGGGGGAGCGGCAGGGGCGGCGGAGACGTTCCCGCGGGAACGTTCGTCGGCCGATGGGGCGCGGTGCAGGGGAACTACACGGGTGTGGTTTTCCCCAGCTGTGGACAAGGATGGGGACAACCTGCCCCCTCCTTGGGGATTGCGGCGTCTTGCTGTGGATAACTCGGGATGCTGTGTGGATGGACGGTGGGGATGACGACGTCCCGCAGCGGCCGCCCGCGGCCCGAACAGTGCCCTCACACCAGGTGATCAGCGGCCCGACAGGCCCATCGAGAGAGCTTTCCGAGCCGTGGAGGCCCAGCTCGCACGGCAACTTTGCGAGCCCTTGACCTGCATCTTCGTGAAGTTACTGCGTGGTTGCACCTCTAGTTGAGGTTGAGGCTTCGCCGCCGCACGGCCGCGGACGGCTCCCGAGGCGCGACACGCCCGGCATCTCGCTCGCACCTGCGGAACTACAAGTCTGTGATTCCTCCACCGCGGTGGAAAACGTTGTGGATAACTATTGCGGAGGGGTGGAAGAGGGGCGGTTGTCCACCTCGAGGGCGTTGCGCACGGCCCGATGTGCACAGTCGGAAGCGTCGCTCATCCCCGGCACGGGGAGGGTGTTGACAACGGCCGCGCCGTGCGGGGCGGAACGTTCCCGCGGCACGGCTTGGAGGGGGATGACACGGCTCGGTACGGCACGGTGCAGCGCGGCACGGCGCGGAGCCGGCGCGCTGCAGGTGCGGAGGCGGGGTGCGACCGGGCCGTCAGTGCTCGGCGCCGCCGACAAGGCGGACGTCGGCCTCCGTCGCGAGCGCCACCTCGACCATCAGTGCGACGGCGCGGGCTGCGGCGGGGGAGTCGACCACGTCGGCCGATGGGACATGCACGAACCCGCCGCGGATCCCGGCCAGCTCAGGCTCCGTCTCCAGCAGGTGCAGCAGTGCGTAGAAGACGTCGTTGCAGACGTACGTCCCCGCCGTCTGCGAGACGGCCGCGGGGATCCCGTCGGCCGCGAGCGCGGCGACCATCGCCTTCACGGGCAGGTGCGAGAAGCGGCCTACGGGCCCGCCCTCGACGACCGGCTCGTCGATCGGCTGTGCGCCGGCGTTGTCGGGGATGCGTGCGTCGCGCACGTTGATCGCGACGCGCTCCGGCGTGATCGCGCTGCGCCCGGCGGCGAGGCCGACGGCGATCACCAGGCGCGGGCGCAGCTCCCGGACGGCCTTCGTGAGCAGGGCGGAGGCGGCGCCGAACTCGACCGGCAGCTCCAGCGCCTCGGCCGCGATCCCGCGCTCGCCCAGCAGCGGCGCCGCCGCGCGCACCGCCTCCCAGGACTCGTTGAGCGCCGCGCCGTCGAAGGGGGCGAAGCCGGTGAGCAGCACGTCGGTGGTCATGGAGCCACTGTACGGAGGGCGTGAGCTGTGCAGCGCGGCGGGTGCGCCGGTGCGCGACCGGAGGCCAGTTGACGTCGACATGCCCGGGTGTGACGCACACGGCATGAGTCCCTATGACTCAACTGTGGAATAGAAGGCCGACTCATGCGTTGTACTCCCCGCCGACATCGAGAGATGTCACCCGGAACGCCAGAAATGCACACAGGAGGACACACCATGGCACGCACCCTCAGCCCCTTCCACGAGGTCGACCGTCTCTTCTCCGACCTCTCCCGCACCCCCGCCTCCGTCGGCATGCCGATGGATCTCTACCGCGACGGCGACAGCTTCGTCGCCGAGATCGACCTGCCGGGCGTGGACCCTGCCAGCATCGACGTGGACGTCGAGGACCGCACCCTGACCATCCGTGCCGAGCGCAAGGCCACCCCCGTCGAGGGCCAGCGCTCCTGGCTCACCCGTGAGCGTCCGACCGGCACCTTCGCCCGTCAGCTGACCCTCGGCAACCGGGTCGCGCTGGACCGCATCGACGCCGGCTACAGCGACGGCGTGCTGCGCCTGACCATCCCGGTCGCCGAGGAGGCCAAGCCGCGCAAGATCGCCGTCACCCACAGCGACCGTCCGGTCGCCCTCGAGGGCGGGTCCGCCACCGGCGAGTCAGTGAGCCCCGAGCCCGAGGGCTCCGTCGAGTCCGCGCCGGAGAGCACCGAGGCCCAGCCGGTCAACGCCTGACCAGACCCGCGCCTGAGCGCGCAGAGCGCGTGACCGATGGCCGCGCCTGATCCGACCGGGCCCCGAGGCCAGGCCGACGTCCGGGCGCCGCGCACCGCCACCGAGATCGGGGGCGGAGACCATCGTTCCCAGCACTACGCTGGAGCGATGGCCTCCGCCCCCGATCTCTCTGCGTCCGGATCCTCCGTGCCCGGCTCCTCTGCGTCCACCGTCGACCCTGCGCTCGTCACGCTCCACCCGCCCTTCGGGCTCGTCGTGCGGGCCGGGGACCTGACCCTGAGGGTGCTCGCAGACGCGGATCTGCCCGAGTACGCGGCGCTGATCCGTCGGCCGATCTTCGAGGACGAGGGTGCCTCCTACGTGTTCGGCTGGTACCGCGCCGAGCCCGACGAGCGCGTGCGCGAGGCGCTGCGCTTCCAGTGGCGCCTGCGCAGCGGGCTCGGGCCCGAGGAATGGACCCTCCCGTTCGGGATCTGGGCGGGCGGCAGACTCCTCGGCGTGCAGGACGTGGCCGCGGAGCGGTTCGCCGAGCGGCGCACCGTCCACTCCGGCTCCTGGCTGACGCGCGATGCGCACGGCCGCGGGTACGGCCGCCTCATGCGCCAGGCGATGCTCGTGCTCGCCTTCGACCACCTCGGCGCCGAGCGGGCCGAGTCCGCCGCGGCGGTCGAGAACCATCGCTCCGCCGCGGTCTCGCGCGCCTGCGGCTACGAGGACAACGGCATCCAGATGTCCACCGAACCCGGCCCAGTGACCCTGCAGCAGCGGTTCCTGGTCACCCCGGACACTTTCCGCAGGCCGGAGATGCCGGTCGAGGTGGAGGGCGTCACCGCGGAGCTGAAGGCGCTGCTCGGGGCGCGCTGAGGGCGCGCCCCGACCGCCGGCCCCGCTACATCGACTCCTGCCACGCCTGGTACAGCGCGGCGAAGCGCCCGCCCGCGGCGACGAGCTCGGTCGGCGAGCCGTCCTCGACGACCTGGCCGTCGTGGACCACGAGCACCCGGTCGGCGATCATCACGGTGGTCAGGCGGTGGGCGATGATCAGCGAGGTGCGCCGGCCCAGGAGCTTCGTGAGACCCTCCTGCACCATCCGCTCCGAGGGGATGTCCAGGGAGCTCGTGGCCTCGTCGAGGATCAGCACGCGGGGGTCGGCGAGGAAGGCGCGGGCGAAGGAGATCAGCTGGCGCTGCCCGGCGGAGACGCGTCCGCCGCGCTTGTTCACGTCGGTGTCGTAGCCGTAGGGCAGCTGCTCGATGAAGGCGTCCGCACCGATCGCGCGGGCGGCCGCCTCGATCTCCTCGCGGGACGCACCGGGCTTGCCGAGCGCGATGTTGTCCGCGACGGTGCCGGAGAACAGGTACGCCTCCTGCGTGACCATGACGATGTTGCGGGTGAGGTCCTTCATCGAGATGTCGCGCAGGTCCACGCGGTCCAGCAGCACCCGGCCCTCGGTCGCGTCGTAGAAGCGGGAGATGAGCTTGGCGACGGTGGACTTCCCGGCGCCGGTCTGGCCCACGAGCGCCACCGTCTGCCCGGCCGGGATGTGCAGGTCCAGGGGCTGGAGGACCAGCGGGCCGTCGGCCGAATAGCGGAAGGACACGTTCTCGAAGTCGATCTCGCCGCTCGAGGTGGGCAGCGGCGTGGGGGTGGGGGACTCCTTGACGTGCGGCTGCTCGGCCAGCAGGTTCGCGATCTTCTCGAGCGCCGCCACGGCGGACTGGAAGGCGTTGTAGAAGTTCGCGATCTCGTCGATCGGCTGGAAGAAGCGCCTCGAGTAGAGCACGAGCGCGACCAGCACGCCCACCTGCAGATCCCCGGCCAGCACCCGGAACCCGCCCACCACCAGCACCGCGGCGATCGTGACGTTGGCGAGCACGCGCAGCGCAGGCTGGTAGATGCCGAACACCTTGATCGAGCGCAGGGAGGCGTTGCGGTAGTCCATCGCGAGGGTGTCGAAGCGCTCGTGGTTGCGCTCCTCCTTGCGGAACGCCTTGACGGCGCGGATCCCGGCCATCGCCTCGACGAAGTGGACGATCAGCCGCGCGGAGTGGGTGCGGATCGCACGGTACTCGCGGGAGGAGCGGCGCTGGAACCACACGGTCAGCGCGATGCAGGGGATCAGCATCAGCAGCATGACCAGGCCCGTCACCGGGTCCATCACCACGATCAGCACGATCGTGAAGACCATCGACAGCGCCGCGCCGACCATGACGTTCACGCCCGAGTCCAGCAGCTCGCGCAGCGCCTCCATGTCGGAGGTCTGGCGGGAGACGATCCGTCCGGAGGTGTAGCGCTCGTGGAACTCGAGGTCCTGGCGCTGGGTGAAGCGGAAGACCTTCCGCCGCAGCGTCAGCAGCATCCGCTGCCCGACCACGACGGACTGGCGCACGTAGCCGAAGGTCAGCACGCCGCCGACGAGCGCGCAGGCGATGTGCAGCGCCGCGGCCTGCAGCGCCGGGCCGCCGTCGCCCTCCATCAGCGCCGGGATTCCGTGGTCGATGCCCCAGGCGATGATCGCGGGACCGGCGACGACGGCGAGCTGGGCGACGACGACCATCAGCGCCATCACCACGAACTGGCCCTTGACCGGGGAGATCAGCTCGCCGAGCAGCGCCATGGAGCGCTTGCGGGAGGCCTTCGCCTCCTCGGGGGTGAGGTCGCGCTGCTCGTCGTCGCGTCGGCCGGGGGCGGTCTGGGCGGTCATCGGGCACCTCCCGCGGTGGTGTCGTCGGCCGACGGGGTCGCGCCGCGCAGGTCGAGCTCGCCGGTGAGGGTCTCGATGTCCTGGTCGCGGCGCTTCTCCTCCTCCTGGTTCGCGATCACCCAGCGGTAACGGGCGCTTCTCGCCATCAGCTCGCTGTGGGTGCCGACGGCGACGACCCGCCCGCCGTCCAGGAGTGCGACGCGGTCGGCGAGAGCGACGGTGGAGGTGCGGTGGGCGACGATCAGGGTGGTGGTCCCCTCGAGCACCTCGCGCAGCCGGCCCGTCACGGTCTCCTCGGTCTTGGTGTCCAGCGCCGAGAGCGGGTCGTCCAGCAGCAGCACGGTGGGCCGGGCCGCGATCGCGCGGGCGAGGGCGAGGCGCTGACGCTGCCCGCCGGACAGGCTCATCCCCTCCTCGCCGATGCGGGTGTCCACGCCCTGGGGGAGGTCGTAGGCGTAGGTCGCGTCCGCCGTGCGCAGGGCCAGGTGCAGCAGCTCCTCCGCCTCCTCGTCGGACAGCTCCGGATCGGCGCCGAGCAGCACGTTCTCCCGCACGGAGTCGGAGAACAGGGTCGCGTCCTCGAAGGCGACGGCGGTGAGAGTGCGCAGCGCGGTGAGGTCCATGTCCCGCACGTCCACGCCGTCGATGGTGATCCGCCCACCGGTCACGTCGTACAGCCGCGGCACCAGCTGCAGCAGCGTCGACTTGCCGGAGCCGGTCACGCCCACCAGCGCCATCGTCTCGCCGGGGCGGATCTCCAGGTCCACGCCGTCCAGCACGTCGTCGACGTGGTCGGGGGCGTCCTCGTAGCGGAAGTGCGCGTCCTCGAACACCACGGCGCCGCGCGCGGCCGACGGGTCGATGCGGGTGGGCGCGTCGGGCGAGACGATGCGGTTCTCCTCGTCCATCACCTCGTAGTGGCGGTCCAGCGCCGTGGAGGCGTTGACCATCTGCCCGAACAGCATGCCGAGCATCCGCACCGGGCCGACCACCAGCGTGGCGGTCGCGAAGTAGCTGGCCAGCTGGCCGACGCTGATCGCGTCGCGTGCCACCAGGTGCAGGCCCACGAACAGCGCGATGCCGAGGGCGAGCTCGGGGAGCATGAACATGAACATGTCGAAGCGGGCCATCGAGGTCGCCTTGCGCACCTCGGTGCGGCGCAGCTCCTCGGCCTGCTCGGTGAAGCCCTCTAGGGCCGACGGTCCGCGGCCGAACGCCTTCAGCACACGGATGCCCTGCACGGACTGCTCGATGGTGGTGGCGAGGTCGCCGTTCTGGTCCTGCGAGAGGCGGGAGAGGTAGGAGTACTCGCGGTGGAAGCGGAAGGCGATGATCGTCACCGGCACCGCGGCGAGGAAGAAGATCAGCGCCAGGATCCACGACGAGCGGATCAGCAGCGCCATGCCCACCACGATCGTCACCGATGACGTGACCAGCATGATCATTCCGAACGCGATCCAGCGCCGGATCAGGTTGATGTCGCTCATCATGCGCGAGAGCAGCTGCCCGGAGCCCCATCCGTCGTGGAAGGCCACCGGCATGTTCTGCACCTTCTCGTAGAAGGCGACGCGGATGTCCTTCTCCACGAGCGTGGAGGGGGAGACCGCGAAGACGCGGCGCAGCCAGATCAGCGCCGCCTCCACCAGGCCCAGGCCCAGCACGATCGCGCCGCCGGTCCACACGGTCGCGGCGGCGGCACCGATGTGCAGGCGGTTGACGACGAACTCGAGCACCTGCGGGATGCCGAGGGCGACGAGGGAGGCGGTCAGGGCGCTGAGGAGCCCCAGGTAGAGACGGAAGCGGATCGGTCGGACGGTCGTCCACAGACGACCCATGGTGCCGAGCATGGGGTGGAAGAACCTCGAGGGGAGTGGGAAGGCGGGGGGTGCGGGAGGGCTGGGGGATCGAGTGGGCCGGGGGATCGAGTGCGCCGGGGTGCGGGAGGCCCGACGATCGGGGCCGGAGTCTTAGCCTAGTCAACTATTCGCTCGGCGGATAGCGTTTAACAGGGCGCGGAGAGCGTCACTGCGGCGTCGGCAAGGGGCGTGCGTGTCGCCATCGCGTGGCCACGGTGCCTGGTGCGTCGCTATGAGTGTGCGGTAACGACACATGAGGCACCGTGCCCTGGTGTGACCACGGCCATGGTGCCTGGTGTGTCGCTATCGCGGAGCCAGGGTGCCTGAGGCGTCGCTATTTGTGCGCGGTAGCGACGCGTGAGACACCATGCCCTACTGCGTGGCGGCAGCGCGGAGGGCTCAGGCCTCGTCGGCGTCGGGCATCCAGTCGCTGTAGGCGGCGTCGGACAGCAGCGCAGCGGCGCCGGCGGAGACGCCCGCGACGGTCAGCACCGACGGCCAGGCGCCGATCTTCTTGGCCAGCGGGTGGGACAGGCCGAAGCCGAGCACATAGGTCGCGCCGAGCAGAGCGGTGGTGGCGGGGCCGCGGCGGGCCAGCCAGGTGCGTCCGGCGTAGACGCCGGCGGCGGCGAGGACCACGCCGCCGAGGGGTCGGATGCCGGTCTCGCGGGCGGTCAGCCACCCTCCCACCAGCCCGAGGGCGACGACGGGGGCGGTCTTCACGGACTCGGCAGGCTTGATCGCAGTGCTCATGGGGACGAGCCTACGCCGGGCCGCCGGGCCGAGCCTGGGACGGCACTCGCCTGGCACCACAATTGCGCCGCCTCCTGACAGCAACTGCACGATGCGGGGTATCCCCGCTGGTCAGGCTCCATCGGTTCAGCGGGAGCGGTCGTCATTGATTGCGTGACGCTCGATCACTATTTGCGCGTGCCCCGTTGGGCGCGAGCCTCAGCGCACCACCGCGATGCCGTGGGCGGGGACCTCGCCGGGGGCGGCGGGGCCGACACCGTCGAGCATGTCCGCGCCGGAGACGACCTCAAGAATCTCGCCGGGCGCGGGCCGGGCCTCGTCGCCGAGGTTCAGCACGAGGGTGAGGGGCTGCGCGGGTGCGCCATCGGGGCCGACGGCACCGCCCTCGGCACCACCGGCGGCAGCTCCGTCGGCCGCGGCGCCGCCGGCCCCGTCGGCCGACGGGGTCAGCACGATCTGCGCCCACGTGTTCTCCAGCGTCCCCTCGTCCACCGACACCGACGCGGTGGACAGCCAGCGCTCTCGGCGGCGCAGGGAGAACAGGCGCCGGTGGACCTCGAGGATGCGTCCGGCGGCGTCGGGCTTGAGCAGGCGCAGCGAGCGGGGCACGTCGCCGGGCTTCGGCTCCGCGCCGGGCGCCTCCTCGCCACCCGGCACCGCCGCGATCGTGCCGGTGTCCGTGGTGGCACCGGCGGCGAGGACCTCGTCCGGCGAGCCGGGGAACCAGGGGCGGATCGCGTCGTCGCCGCCTGCGCGCTCCTCCTTGACCGCGGCCGCGCCGAACTCGTCCCCGGCGTAGACGGCGGGGATCCCGGGCAGCAGCGCGAGCAGGCCGATCGCCGCGGCGAGGTCGCGCCCGTCGGTCAGCTGGGAGGCGATGCGGGTGGTGTCGTGGTTGCCCACGAAGGTCAGCGGCAGCCCGTCGGCGCCGGCGTCGCGCTGCGCGGTGAGGAAGTCCTGGTGGCGGCCGAGCGCGTGGGCGAGCTCGAAGAGGTTCCCGTCGTGCAGCGAGGACCAGATCGCCTTCCACAGCTCGTACTGGGTGATCGAGTCGGCGCCGGACGCGGCGGCGAAGGCGGGGTAGTCGCCGTGGATGACCTCGCCGAGGATCCACGCTTCGGGGTGCGCGGCGCGGACCCGCTGAAGGATCGGCGCCCACGCCTCAGCCCCCGCGGCGTACATCGCGTCCAGCCGCCAGCCGTCGGCCCCGCGGGTGAGCCACTTGTCCATGATCTCGACGATGCGGTCCTGGACGACCTGGTCGGCGAGGTCCACCTCG
The DNA here is from genome assembly GCF_014204755.1 of Brachybacterium aquaticum. Classification (NCBI taxonomy): domain Bacteria; kingdom Bacillati; phylum Actinomycetota; class Actinomycetes; order Micrococcales; family Dermabacteraceae; genus Brachybacterium; species Brachybacterium aquaticum. Next base: position 2,948,168 of record NZ_JACHLZ010000001.1, on the reverse strand, counting down.
ATGAGGTCGGGGTTGCCCTCGAAGCCGTAGGGGCTGGTGCCGGCCCAGCGGATGCGGCCGCCCTCCTCGGTGTCGGGACCGGCGGCGATGGCGCGGCGGGCGGTGGGGTGGCGGTCGGAGATGTGGTTGAACACCCCGTCGAGGACCACGCGGATCCCGCGCTCGTGGCAGGCGGCGACCAGGGCGTCGAAATCGGCGTCGTCGCCGAGGCGCGGGTCGATGCGGCGGTGCTCGAGGGTGTCGTAGCCGTGGGAGACGGAGTCGAAGATCGGGTTCAGCACCAGCACGTTCGCCCCGAGGGCGACCAGGTGGTCCAGCCAGCCCGTCAGTCGGCGCAGGCGGTGCACGACGTTCTCGCCGGCGCCGCCGCCGTAGGCCTCGCCGGTGAGGTCCTCGCGGTGGCGGGGCGCGCCGCAGAAACCCAGCGGGTACACCTGCCAGCAGATCGCGTCGGTGATCCAGGACGGGGCGGTCGTGGTGCTCATGCGGCCATCGTAGGCTGGCGGACCTGCGAGGTCACGGCCGACGGGGCGACTCGGGGCGCGGCCGACAGCGCCGCAGGGAGACTGTCAGGCCCTCCCACGCCCCGGCCGCGTCGTGGCCTTCTGTGTCGCATCTATGGAGCGATCATCCACGCCGCCGGCGACGCGGTCACCACCGTGAAGGTCGGCGATTTCGTGGTCGGCGGGTTCAACCCCTCCGACGGCACCTGCCCCCTGTGCCGCAAGGGCGCCACCGCCAACTGCCTGCACAAGCAGTCCTACGACGGCGCCCACGCCGAGCAGGTGCGCATCCCGCACGCCGACGGCACCCTCGTCGCCACCCCCGAGATGCCCGCAGACGACCTGATCCCGAGCCTGCTGACCCTGTCCGACGTCATGTGCACCGGCTGGCACGCGGCCGTCAGCGGCGGCGTCACCGAGGGCAGCACGGTCGCGGTGGTCGGCGACGGCGCTGTGGGCCTGCGCGGCGGGCCCGCCAACTGCGGCGCTTACCTGCCCCGGCTCATGGAGAAGGTGCTCGCCCGCGAGATCGAGCCCGGGCTCGTCTTCGACCTCGAGCTGCCGCTGACCGACATCGCCGAGGCGTACGCCGCGATGGACGAGCGCCGCGCGATCAAGGTGCTCGTGCGCCCCTGAGGGACGGGCGGCCGACGGGGCGGGGCGGCCGGGTGCGATGCTGGTGCCTGGCCGCCGGGGTCCCGTCGGCCGCCGCCCCGCACCGTCGCCCCGTCCCGAGGAGAGCCATGATCCGCCTGCGCACCGACTTCTTCGCCGAGTCCCTCGGCATGGGCACCTCGATGGTGGTGCTGATGCCGCAGGCCGCGGCCGGGATCGGGATGGAGGGCGCGGGCGCCGCGGGGGAGGAGGGCGCGGCCGACGGCCGCCATCCCGGCGTGCCCGTGCTCTACCTCCTGCACGGCCTGAGCGACGACTGCACCATCTGGGAGCGGCGCACCTCGATCGAGCGCTACGCCAGCGAGAAGGGCATCGCGGTGGTCATGCCCGAGGTGCGGCGCTCCTTCTACACCGACGAAGCCGTGGGCGAGGCGTACTGGACCTTCGTCGCCGAGGAGCTGCCGCAGCTGGTCGCGCGCACCTTCCGCGTCTCCACCGCGCGGGAGGACACCTTCGTGGCGGGTCTGTCGATGGGCGGCTTCGGCGCGTTCAAGCTGGCCCTGCACCACCCGGGCCGGTTCGCGGGCGCCGCGAGCCTGTCCGGCGCGGTCGACCCCGCCTCCCTGCCGCTCGAGCTGAACGCCGGCCACCTCGCCGAGCGGGTCTGGGGCGGACGCGGCATCTCCGGCACCGACGACGACCTGCTCGGCCTCGTGCGCCGCGCCGACCCCGCCTCGCTGCCGGCGCTGTTCCTGGACTGCGGCACGGAGGACGAGCTGCTGCCCCAGAACGAGCGCTTCCTCGCCGAGGCCGAGGCCCGCGGCGTCGAGGTCACCTCGCGCCTGCGCCCCGGCGCCCACACCTGGGACTTCTGGGACCAGGGCATCCAGGACGTCCTGGACTGGCTGCCGCTGCGCCGCTGACCCGCACGCCGGATCAGCCGGCGAGGAGCGCGACCACGACCAGCGCGACGTAGAGCGCGATGTCCACCGCGATCGTCGCGATGCTCGGGCGGGTGAGGAGCTTCGCCTCCTTGGGCGTCGGCCGCGAGGGTGGGTGCGAGACCAGCAGACGCCGCAGCGCGATCGCCGCGGCACCGATCGTGAGCACCACCGGCAGCCACAGCAGCCACCACAGCGAGTCGGGCAGCACCGAGGCCAGGCCGATCACGCCGATCGTGGTCGCCGCGCCGAGCACCCGCAGCGCGATCCGCCACGGATGCAGGTAGCGCACGCACAGCGTGAACCACGAGACCAGCAGCGCGCCGGCGAGGACGAGGACTGCGAGCAGCGGCAGGAGCAGCAGGAACGTCGTCACAGGGCCACCTCCCCGGTGAGGATGCGGACGCCGAGGGTGTCGATGCTGCGGGCCGTGTCGGTGAGCAGCACGATTCCCCGGCCCGTCTCGGGGACGAAGCCGAGGAAGGACGCGAAGCCGCCGGTCTGGCCGTTGTGGAAGGTCACCCACACCCCGTCGCCCACGTCCTGGTGGAACCAGTTCATGCCGTTGCGGCTGGTGGCGCTGCCCTCGAAGAGCACCTCGGTGGCGGCATCGGCGCCCGGTGCGGAGCCGTCCAGGGTGCCCTGGAGGTAGACGGCGAGGTCCGCGGCGGTGGAGCGCAGGCCGCCCGCGGGGGCGCTGCCGTCCAAGGTCCAGGCCGCGCTGCCGAGCCCGGTCGCGGTGTGCCCGCGCGGCGCGCCCTCGCGCATACCCGCCTCGGTGAGCGGCAGATAGGTGCCGGCGAGGCCCAGCGGGTCGAGGACCCGCTCGGCGAGCAGGGAGCCGTAGCCCGTGCCGGCGGCGCGGGCGAGCAGCTGCCCCTCGAGCGCCGCACCGATGTTGGAGTAGGCGTACTCGCCGCGGCCCGACGGCGTGGTCGCGAGCGCGTCGGCGATCACCTGGTCCGCGTCGCGGCCGGCATAGGGATCCTTGCGCAGGAACGTCCCGGCGAGGGACGCGCCGAGGGTCGCGCCGCCGAGCCGCGGCATGCCGGAGGTGTGGGTGGCGAGCTCCGCGAGGGTCACGTCCGCGATCGCGCTGTCTGCGGCCTCGTCGCCGAGGATCTCCTCGACGGTGGTCTCCGCGGTGACCTCGCCGCGGGCGATCCCCTCGGCCATGAGCGCGCCGGTGAAGGTCTTGGTCGCCGAGCCGATCTCGAACTCGGTGCTCTCGTCCGCCCCGAAACCGCAGAAGCGCGTCTGCCCGGAGCCGTCGAGGTAGGCGATGGCGACGTGGCGGTGCCCGTCCAGCTGCCCGGCGATCGCGCTGGTCAGCGTCTCGTCGCCGGTGGGCTCGCCGAGCCGGGCGGGGCGCGGGGCGGTCAGCGCCGTCAGCCCCACGAGCGCGGCGACGGTCGGGACGCCGACGGCGAGAGCGGTGCGGCGGGTCACGGCCGGGAACCCCGCAGCAGGGTCGGGGGTGTCGTCATCGGCGCGGTCGGGGGTGCCGTCGGGTGCGGACACGGTCAGCCTCTCTCGAGAGCGATCAGGATGGTCAGCAGGGGGATCACGCGGTCGGCGGGCAGCGCCCAGCTGCCGCGGCGCGGGGAGTGGACCCAGCTTCCGGACTGCAGGGCCGAGAGGTGGTGGTAGGCGACGCCCGTCGATCCGAGCTCGAGCTCCTCGACCAGCTGGGCGACGGTGCGCTCGCCGTCCAGCAGGTGACGCAGGATCGCCATCCTGAGCGGGTGCCCGAGCGCGGCGAGCGCGTCGGCGCGCCCGGTCCAGTCGGTCTCCAGCAGGTGCTCGGTGGGGCGCGCCCACTGGTAGTCGAGGCGCCCGGCGCCCACCTCGACCGCGCCGGTCAGGAGCACGCCGCCCGGTGCGGGCACGCGCTCCTTCAGCCCCTCGAGCGCCCAGAAGACGTCCTCGTGGGACGGGGGATCGGCAGGGCGGGCGCTCTCGTCGCGGCCGACGGGATCGCCGCCCCTGGCGGCAGTGTCTGCGATGTCTGCCCCGCCGCCGCCGAGGCGGGTTTCGAGCTGATGCACGCGCTCCTCGAGCGCGACCAGCCGGTCCTGGAGCGCGGGATCGCCGGCGCGGGCCTCGGCAGGGTCCGCAGCGGACATCCCAGCGACGTCGGACATCGCTCCTCCTTCCGATCGGCAGGGCTCCCGTGAACGAGATCCATGTTATCCGTAATTCCGGAAAAGTAAACCTTCAATGCTGGGCCCCGCCCACGGGCTACTCCGCTGCCTCGGGTCGGACGGCCCGCCCCGGGCCCGAGCGTGTGGGGGAGGATGGTCGTCAGGTCCTCCGGCCCGCGCCCTCGTCGGCCGACGGACCCCATCCTGCCCGCCGAGCGCTCCAAGGGGGAGTCATGGCCACCTTCGCCGTCCAGTACACCTACATCGACGATGCCGACCGCGTGGGGACGTTCCGACCCGAGCACCGCGCGCATCTCGCCGAGCTGCACAGCCAGGGCGTCGTGGCGCTGTCCGGGCCGCTCGCCGACGGTGCGCCGGGTGCGCTCGTGATCGTGCGGGCCGACTCGGCCGACGCCGCGCTCGCCGCCCTGGACGCCGATCCGTTCTGGCGCGAGCAGGTCATCACCGAGCGCACCGCGCGCGAGTGGACCGTCGTGGTGGGCGAGCTGCCCGAGGCCTGAGAGGTCGGCCGGTCGGCGGGGCCGGTCGGCCGCGGGGTCAGTCGGCCCGGGATCGGCCGACGGATCAGTCGGCCGACGGGTCAGTCGGCCGACGGGCTCCCGCCGCGGCGCCGCTCCTCGTCCTGGCGCCGCTGCTCCTCCTGACGGCGCTCGAGCTCCGCGGCGGTCACGGCCGTCATCACGTCCTCGCCGATGAGGACCAGCGGCAGCGCGTCCGCGCCGCCGTGCTGCTCGACGAGCGCCCGCGCCTCGGCGTCGTGGAAGACGTTCACCCACACCACCTCCTGATCCTCGCGCGGGGTGCGCACCACGGCCTGCAGCCGGGCGGACAGCGGGTTGCCCGGCGCCCACAGGATCACGGTCGCGCCCTCGTCCTTGCGGGCCAGGGCATCGGCGAGCGAGGTGTGGGGGCCGGAGCGCAGCGGGCTCGTCCAGTAGGCCATGAACAGCGCGAACAGTGCCGCGAGCAGGGCGGCGAGGCGCTGGTCGGCGAGCATCAGCAGCCCGGCGAGCAACAGCCCGCCCAGCAGCATGAGGATCGGCCGCAGCCACGCCCGCGCGGGCGCGGTGGTGGCCATCGGGGTGCGGTCGGGGTCGCTCGGGGTGCGGTCGCCTGGGGTGCGGTCGCGGGGGGCGCCTGCGTCGGGCGTCTCGGGGGTGCGGTCGCCGGGGACGGCGTCGTCGGAGGCGGCCATGCTCAGATCATCACCGCGGTGGCCAGGCGCTCGGTGGTCTCGGCGACCAGCGCGTCGCGGAGCGCGCCGACGGCGGGGATCGACAGGGCGCCGCGGCGGTTCAGCAGGCCGATCATGCGGTTGTCGAGGTCGGGGATCGCACGGACCACGAGGTCGGCGGCCGGGGCGGCCTCGAGCGCGGTCTCGGGCACGAGCGCCACGCCGCCGCCGTGGGTGATGAGCTGCTGGACCACGATGGTGTCGTCGGTCGAGTGGCGCACGATCGGGGAGAAGCCGGCCCGGCGGGCGGAGGAGATGAGGTTCGCGCGGCAGCGCTCGCAGCCGGCGATCCACTCGTCCTTGGCGAGATCGCCGAGGGTGAGGTCGGGGTCCTCGGCGTGGGGGTGGTCCGTGGGGAGGACGAGCATGACCCGGTCCTCCATGAGCGGGGTCCACTCCAGGGTGCCCTCGTCGCCGATGTCGCTGCAGGGGTAGCGGAACACGAGCGCGAGGTCGAGATCGCCCTCGCGCAGCGCGTCGACGGCGTCCGGCGGCTCCAGCTCGGAGAAGGTGACGTCGAGGTCGGGCGCGGTCTCGCGTAGCCGGTTCAGCACCTGGGGCAGGATCATCGCGGCGGCTGACGGGAAGGTCCCGAACTTCACGCTGCCTCGGCGCAGCGCCGTGATCGCCTCGATCTCCTCCTCGGCCGCGTGCAGCTGGGCGGCGATCGCCTCGGCATGCGCGGCCAGGCGCGAGCCGGCCTCGGTGGGGGTGATGCCGGAGGAGGAGCGCAGCAGCAGCTGGGTCCCGACCTCCTTCTCGAGCGCCGCGAGGTGCTGGGAGACCGCGGGCTGGGTCCAGCCGAGCTCGCGGGCGCCGGCGCCGATCGAGCCGTTGCGCACCACGGTGCGGAAGATGAGCAGGCGTCGAGGATCCATGCGCACCATCGTACCCGTGGGTGGATAGCTGTGCTTATGGGTTGGGGCACGTCGGGGGCGCGACCGTGATGGTCGCGCCCCCGAGGTCCCTCTGCCCCTGAGCGGTCAGGCCGCGCGGCAGCCAGCGGTCACAGCGGCGGCAGGCCCAGGTTCTCCCGCAGGGTGTCCCCGGCGTAGTCCTCCGGGTACACGCCCCGCTCCTGCAGGCGCGGAATGAGGTGGTCGACGATGTCGTCCAGGCCCGACGGGATCAGCCACGGGGTGATGTTCAGACCGTCGATCGCGCCGAGCGCCGCGTACTCCGCGAGCCGGTCGGCGACCGCGTCGTAGCTGCCGGTGAACTCGCCGCGGCGGGCGCCGGACTTCACGCGGGCGAACTCGAGGATGTTCTGCCCCTTCTCCTTCGCCTCCTCGCGCCAGGTGCGGGTGAGCTCCTCGGCCTTGGCGTACTGGAAGCCGGCACCCCGGGTGACCCCGGACTCCTCGACCTCCGGCGGCACGTCCGGCAACGGACCCTCCGGGTCGAACTCGGAGAGGTCCCGGCCCCAGTACTGCTCGAGCAGGGCGATGGCCTGCTCGGGGCCGATCTGCAGGTCGCGCACCCAGCGCACCTTCTCGTCGGCCTCCTGCTCGGTCTCGGCGAGGACGATCTCCGCGCCGGGGAGGATCTTCACGGCGCCCGCGTCGCGGCCCGCGGCGACGGTGCGCTCCACGATGGAGCGGCGGAAGTCGACCGCGGCGGAGAGCGAGGCGTGGGGGGAGAAGATGACGTCCGAGGTGCGGGCGGCGAAGTCCTGCCCGGCGGGGGACGCACCCGCCTGGAACAGGGTCGGGCGGCCCTGCGCGGAGCGGGGCAGGGTCCCCTCGGCGCGCACGGTGTAGTGGGCGCCGTCGTGGGAGATCTTCTCTCCGCGCCAGAACTGCTCGGCGACCTGCACGAACGCCTCGGCGTGGGTGTAGCGGTCGGCGTGGTCGAGGTAGCCGCCGCGACGGAAGTTCTCGCCCGTCCAGGCGTTGTCGGTGGTGACGATGTTCCAGCCGGCGCGGCCCCCGGAGAGCAGGTCAAGGGTCTGCAGGCGGCGGGCGAGGTCGACCGGGTCGTTGAACGTGGTGTTCTGCGTGGCGACGAGACCGATCTTGGAGGTCACCGCGGCGAGGGCGGAGAGCAGGGTCTGCGCGTCGGGGCGCCCGGCGACGTCGAGCTCGAAGGGCACGCCGCGGTGCTCGCGCAGGCGCAGCCCCTCGCCGAGGAAGAACGCCGCGAACTTGCCGCGCTCGGCGGTGCGGATCAGGGACTCGAAGGACTCCCACGCCACCTGGTCGCCGCTCTCGGGCAGGCGCCAGATGGTCGAGGAGTTCACGCCCTGGAAGAACACGCCGAAGGCGAGCTGCCCGGTGGGGGTGTGCTCGGGGTGGATCGGGTGCTCGGCGGTGCCGGTGGCGAGGGCGCGCGCCTCCTCGGACAGCTCCGGGGCGGTCGGGAGGGGCCAGTGGCCGGCGGTCATGCGGACTCCTTCGAGGTCAGGCGGGCGCGGTCGGAGCGACGCACAGGATCTGCGACGTGGGGGGCGGGCGCGAGGCCCAGCTGGGTGCGCAGGTCGACGCCGGCCGACGGGACCGGGGCGATCAGGCCCGCGGCGCGCAGGTCCGCGGCGAGCGCCTGCACGGTGCCGAGCGGATCGGCGTCGAGGTCCAGGCCCGTCAGGCGCACGAGGCGAAGCGCGGGCTGCCCCTCTCCGGCCTGCCCGTCCTCTGCGCCCGAGAGGGCGGTCTCGAGGGCGGAGCGCACGGCATCGGCGCCGGCGGCGAGATCGACGTCGAGCACGCGCCCGTCGGCCGCGGCCGTCGCCGCCTCGCCCACAGCCTCGCGGTCGGTGTCCGCGACGAGCACGGGCAGCAGGCCCTGCGGGGAGCGGGGGGTGATGGCGGGGCCGCGCACGGAGAAGGTCTCCGCCCGGGCGTCCGCGTACTGCAGGCGCGAGGCGTCGAAGTACAGGCCCTTCTCGGTGTCGCGCACCACGGCGTCGTCGGCCCAGGAGTCCCAGACCAGGCGGGCGGCGGCGAGCACGTCGGCCGCCTCGCGGGCGGTCTGCTCGAGGCTCAGCAGCTCACGGCCGACGGTCGGCGGGACGGCCGGGTCGGTCTCGGCGAGCAGCAGCCAGCCGGCGCGGCCGTGGCTGATGTGGTCCAGGCTCATCAGCTGGGTCGCGAGGTGGAAGGGCTCGACGTAGATCGCGTCGGTGCGGGGCAGCAGGCCCACGCTGCGGGTCAGCGGCGCGAGGTGGGAGGCGACGTGGATGGGGTGCAGGCCCCCGTCGCTGAGGGTCAGCGCGCCCACTCCCGCGTCCTCGAGGCCGCGGGCGAGCTCGGCGAGGGAGCCGAGCAGCTCGGGGGTCGTGACGAGGTCGACGGCGAGGACGGGCAGGGTGCGACCCTGCGCGTCCGAGGCCGCGCCGGCCGCGGCGGCGGAGTCGGTGGTGGGGGCGTCGGTGGTGGTCACAGGGGCGCTGTTCTCCTTCTCGGTGGTGGCGGCGACGGTCACGGGTTCTCCTTGGTGTGGGCGCGGGAGGAGGGCAGGGCCTCGTCGCTCAGCAGCCAGCGGTCGAGGACCTGGGCATAGGTGCCCTCCTCGATCAGGGCGTTGAGCGCGGCAGCATAGGGCTCGGCCAGGCCGCTGCCGCCGGGGAAGGTCGCGGCGACCAGGGTCTCGTCGGGCCAGCCGGCGTTGATGCGGCCCTGCAGCTCCATGTCGTCGCGGCGGTCGGCGACGAAGCTCAGCGAAGCGTAGGGGGCGATGTAGCCGTCCACGCGGCCGGAGCCGAGGGCGAGCAGGGTGTCGGCCTCGGTGGAGTAGTTCTTCAGCTCCGCCGGCTCCTTGCCCGCGGCGACGAGCTCGGCGTTCCAGTCGGTGAGGATCCGCTCCTGGTTGGTGGCGGCGCCCACGGCGATGATGCGGCCGGAGAGGGAGTCGGCGTCCTCGAGCCAGAAGTCCGCCCCCTTCTTGACCAGGAAGGACATGTAGGCGGCGCGGTAGGAGGCGAAGTCGAACTTCTGCAGGCGCTCGGCGTTGATGCCGATGTTGGAGTGGACCACGTCGAACTCGCCGGCCTCGAGCTTCAGCGGCCAGTTCTCCCAGGTGGTGGTGCGCAGGTCGAACTCGAGCCCGAGCTTGTCGGCGACGATGCGCGCGATGTCGATCTCGGAGCCGATCAGGGTCTGGTTGTCGTCGGCCAGGAACGTCAGCGGCGCCGAGCCGGTGCCGTTGACGCCCACGCGCAGCACGCCGGCCTCGGCGATCTCGGGCGGCAGCAGGGCGGCGACCGACTCGTCGGGCGTGGAGCGGATCAGCTCCTGGGTGCCGGTGGTGTCCACGGAGCCGGCGCTCTCGCCGCCGCCGTCGGAGGCGGAGGATCCGCCGCCGTCGCTCGCGGCCGCGGCACCGCCGCCGGTCGCGGTGGGGGCCGGATCGGAGCAGGCGGCCAGCAGGCCGAGCGGCAGCAGCAGGCCGGAGGCGGCGACGGAGCGACGGGAGAGGCGGCGCGGGGCAGGACGGGTGGTGCGGGGGTTCATGACTGGTCCTCGGAGGATCGGGGGAGGGCGGGGGAGGCGGGGGTGGGGACGGGCTCGTCGAGGTCGGGCTGCTCGGTGCTCGGCTGCTCCGTGCCGGTGCGCACGCGCTGGAGGAAGGTGCGGGTGCGCTCGTGGGAGGGATGGTCGATGACCTGGGAGGGCGGTCCCTGCTCGACGATCACGCCGCGGTCCATGAACACGACCGTGTCGGCCACGTCCCGGGCGAAGGAGATCTCGTGGGTGACGATCACGAGGGTGGTGCCGGCGCGGGCCAGGTCGCGGATCACGGCGAGCACCTCCTCGACCAGCTCCGGGTCCAGCGCGCTGGTCGGCTCGTCGAACAGCAGCACCTTCGGCTCGAGCGCGAGGGCGCGGGCGATCGCGACGCGCTGCTGCTGGCCGCCGGAGAGCTGACGGGGGTAGACGTCGAGCTTGTCCTCCAGGCCCACGAGCGCGAGCAGCTCCCGGGCCCGCGCCTCGGCGGCGGCCTTCGGGACGCCGAGGGCGCGGCGGGGCGCCTCGGCGACGTTCTGCACCGCGGTCATGTGGGCGAAGAGGTTGAAGCTCTGGAACACCATCCCGATGGCGGTGCGCTGGCGCAGCACCTCCTTCTCGTGCAGCTCGTGCAGCAGGTCCCCGTCGCGGCGGTAGCCGATGATCTCTCCGTCCACGCTGATCAGGCCCTGGGTGACGGGCTCGAGGTGGTTGATGGAGCGCAGCAGGGTCGACTTGCCCGAGCCCGAGGGGCCCAGGATCGCCGTGACCGAGCCGGGCGGCAGGGTCAGGTCGATGCCGCGCAGCACCTCGAGGTCGCCGAAGGACTTGCGCACCCCGCGGATCTCGATGAGCCCGCCGCGGGCGGCGGGGGCGTCGGCCGGCGGGGTGCCGGCCGACGGGGCGGGCGTGAGGGAACCGGCCGACCGGTCCGGCGCGGGGGTGCCGACGGCGTCATGGCCCGTGCGGCGGCGGAGCAGGGACAGCGGGCTCATGCGGAGGCTCCCGAGGGGGTGGGACGGAGGCGGGCGAGACGGGTGCGGACCTGCTGCAGCGGAGTGGGCGGCAGGGTGCGCACGGCGCCCTTGGAGTAGTGGCGCTCGATGTAGTACTGCGCGATCGACAGCGCGGAGGTGATGACGATGTACCAGACCGTCGCGACCAGCAGCATCGGCAGCACCTGCTGGGTGCGGCCGTAGATCAGCTGGACGGTGAAGAACAGCTCGGCGTGGGCGAGGACGTACACGATCGCAGTGCCCTTGACCAGGCCGATGATCTCGTTGAACGCCGTGGGCAGGATCGCCCGCATCGCCTGGGGCAACACGATGCGCAGTGAGCGGTCGCGGGCCGGGATGCCCAGTGCGCTCGCCGCCTCGAGCTGACCCTGGTCGACCGACAGGATCCCGCCGCGGATGAGCTCGGCCGCATAGGCCGCCTGGTGCAGGCCCAGGCCCAGGACCGCGGCCAGCATCGGGGTCATCAGGTCGCTGGTGCGCGCATCGACGAAGGTCACGTCCGTCAGCGGGATGCCGAGGGTGACGCGCTCGTAGAGGTAGCCCAGGTTGTACCAGAGCAGCAGCTGGACCAGCAGGGGCGTGGAGCGGAAGATCCAGGAGAACGTCCAGCTCACCGACGAGATCAGCGAGGACGGGGACAGCCGCATGAGCGCGAGCACCAGGCCCAGGCCGAAGCCGACGGCGCCGGCGAGCGCGGTGAGCTTCAGGGTCTCCAGCAGTCCGCGGATGATCGACTCGGCGAAGAACCACTGCGCCACCACGCCCCACTCCCAGCGAGGGTTGGTGACGAAGGAGTAGAGCACCAGGGCGACGAGCAGGCCGACGACCACCGCGAGGACCACGCGGCCCGGATGCTTCGCGGGGACCACCTTCAGCCGCGAGAGCTCCGCGTCGGAGACGGCGGTGATCGCGCCGGGACGGGGCCCGTCGCCGGAGCCGCTGCCGGAGCCGTGGGGGTCCGCGCCGTGGGGAGTGGAACCGGACGGGCCCGACATGACGTCGGACCCCATCGCGGCATCGGTCGCGGGGGTGCGACGCGCGGTGTCGTGGGTGACGACGGAGGAGGTCATGTCTGTGCCTTCCGTGACGGTGCGTGAACCGTGATGCGGTCCGGGGTTGCAGAGGCAGACGATATTAGTGAATCTAATGGAGATGCAAGGTGCTCACTATGAGTGGTCATGCAGCGACATAGATGCACGTCAGAAGGGACCCGACCGGATGAACTCCCGGATCAGCGCAGGCAGCGGGACGGCCGCCCAGGGCGCCGCCGCCAGTGCGCCCACCCGCCTGGTGATCGTCGGCGGCGGACCCCGCGCCATCGGCGTGGTCGAGCGCCTCGGCGCTAGCGCCGCACAGCCCGAACATGCCTCCCAACTGGAGGAACGCCCTCTCCATATCGACGTGATCGACCCCCACATGCCCGGCTCCGGCCGCATCTGGCGGGCCGACGAGTCCGGTCTTCTGCTGATGAACTCCCGCGCGGCCGATGTGTCGATCTTCACGGACGAGACCGTCGAGATCGCCGGCCCCGTCGTCGCGGGGCCGTCGCTCGCCGAATGGGCCGACGGGATCCGCCGCGGCGAGATCGCCGCGCCCACCGCTGGCACCGAGCGCCTCGAGGAGATCAAGGCCCTCGGTGAGACCGACTTCGCCAGCCGCCGCGTCCAGGCCCTGTACCTGGAGTGGTTCTTCGGCCAGGTCCTCGCGGCGCTGCCCGGAACGGTGTCGGTCACCGTGCACCGCACCATCGCGACAGGGGTGCGCCGCGGCCGGGCCAACGGCGCCGGGTCGGGGGATGCGGCGTGGACCGTCGCCCTCGAGGACCGCGCCCCGCTCCCCGCGGACCTGCTCCTGCTGGCCGCCGGGCACACCGACTCGCGCCCGTCGGCCGCGCGCCACGAGCTGGCCGCCTTCGCTCGCCGCCACGGCGGCGCCTACCTGCCGCCCTCCCAGGCGAACGACGCGCGCCTCGAGCAGCTCGGAGAGGGCGAGGACGTCATCGTGCGCGGCATGGGGCTGGGGTTCATCGACCTCATGGCCCTGCTCACCGAGGGCCGCGGCGGAGAGTTCACGCCCGCCCCGCGCCCGGACGACCCAGGCCGCCTCGAGTACACCGCCTCCGGCCTGGAGCCGCGCCTGTGGGTGGGCTCCCGTCGCGGCGTGCCCTACCACTCCAAGGTCCGCGCCGAGGGTGAGCCCACCGGCCTGACCGCCTTCCAGCACGTCACCGCCGAGAACCTCGCCGCCCGTGAGGACGAGCGCGGCCTGCTGGACTTCCGAGCCGACGTGCTGCCGCTGATCGCCGCGGAGATCGCCGCACAGGTCCCCGGCGCCCCCGCCCCCGTCGAGGGCGAGGAACCGCTCGCGTGGCTGGACGATCCGCTGGCCTGGCTGGACGGTGAGGCCGACCACCAGGTCACCCGCGACGCCGTGGTCCGCTACATCGAGGCGGACCTGCGCGAGCGCACCCACGGCGACGTCACCCCCGCCCGCACCCTCTTCCAGCTGCTCCTGCGCCTGCACGGCGCGCTCGTGGACCAGCTGCCCGCCTCGCGGCTGCGCGAGGAGTCCCGCGGCGACTACCCCCGCTGGTGGCACTCCCTGTTCAGCTTCGTCGACTCCGGACCGCCCCCGCATCGCCTCCAGCAGCTGCTCGCCCTCGAGCGCGCGGGCGTCGTCCGCTTCCTCGGACCGCGCACCCGCGTGCGCGCCGACGACGCCACCGGCCGCTTCATCGCCCGCGGCGGCGCCGGCACCGAGGTCTCCGCGACCGCGCTCGTGGACGCGTTCCTGCCCGAGGCGTCCCTCGCCGAGTCCACCAACCCCCTGCTGCGCGACCTCGTCGCCGGCGGTGGGGCGGCGGTGGGGCGCGAGTCCGCCGCGGCCCCGGGCGCCCTGGATGTGGACGACCACCACCGCGTGATCGCTCCCGACGGCACCGTGCAGCCGCGCCTGTGGGCGGTCGGCCCGTGGACCTCCGAGCTGCCCATCGGTGCCTTCGCCCGCCCCCGCACCAATGCTCCCTGCCATCGACGGAACGACGCGCTGGCCCGCGAGCTGCTCGACGCCGCCTCCCGCGGTCGCGAGGGCGCTCCGGGCGCGGCCGACGAGGGCTCGGCAGGCGGGACCTGGGACGATGTGGACGCTCACGTGGCCTCCGATCTCGCCGGCCTCGATGCGCCCGCTGCCGCGACCGCGCTGCAGTCCGCGGCGCACGGCCGGCCCGAGGACTCCGCGTGGCGTCGACAGGCGGTGCTGGCCGGGGTCACGGCGCTCGCACCCCGCGGCCTCCGCACCCCGCGGCTGGGTCTGCTGGGCCCGGGAAAGATCGGCACCGCGCTCGCCCGCACGGCCCTGCGCGCAGGTCTCGAGGTGCACGTGTCCGGCCGCGCGGCCGCGCCCGTGCTCGCCGCGAAGCTGCCCGGCGCCGTCCCGACCCCGCTCGCGGACCTCGCCGCCACCAGCGACATCGTGCTGCTCACGGTGCCGCTGCACGTCGCACTCACCCTCGACCCGGCCGCGCTCCACGGTGCGATCCTGGTCGACGTCACCAACCCCTGGGGCGAGGCGGACGCCGCCGCCGTCACCGCCGCGCGGGACGCCGCCGGGGATGTGCACGGGGAGCTGTCCACCTCCGAGCTGCTGGCCCGCCACTTCACCGGCGCGACCGTCGTGAAGGCCCTGAACCACATCGGCTACCACGACGTGGAGGACCACGGCCGCCGCGCCGAGCACCCCGAGCGCCGCGCCATCGCGGTCGCCTCGGACGACGCCCGCGCCGCGGAGGCTGTGAGCCGGATCCTCGACCGCCTCGGCTACGACGCCGCGCTGCTCGGCTCCCTCGCCGCCGGTCGGCAGATCGAGCCGGGGGAGGGGCTGTTCAGCGGCTGGACCACCCGCGCCGAGCTGCGCAGCCGCTATGAGGAGCTCGCCCGCGTGGCGTGAGGGGAGCGCCTCCGGGCGCCGCGGGCGTCCGCTCTGGTCCGCAGCTCAGATCGGTCGATTCCGTTCCAGTTCTGGGCCGGATCTGGAACGGAATCGACCGATCTGCGGCAGGGCGCGGGGTCCTCCGCCGAGCGTCATTGGTCGGCAGCGAGCCAGTAGGAGCCGCCGTCCGCTGTGCGTGCGAGCACCCCGGCATCCACGGCATCGCGCCGCACTACCGGCACGTTCGCCGTGAACATCGCCAGCGCCGCGTTCAGCTCCGGCTCCCCGAGCCGGCGTCCCGGTCCGACCCGCTCGAACACCGTGCGCACGATCCGGCAGCTCACCTCTCGGCTCTCCTCGATGTCCACCGGCAGCTCCTCCAGCCGGCCCACCTCCAGCAGCACCTGGTCCGAGCGCAGGAACCCCAGGGACTCCGCCGTGGCCCGCACGGTGTCCAGGTCGATCCGTCCCTCGGCATCCAGCCAGTCCAGTGCGGACAGCGGGCCTCGCACCCCCGGGTCCTCGTCGACCGCGGATCCGGTGAGTCGCGCGCCGAGCCCGGCGCGGAGCGTCGGGGCCGCCAGCATGGCGAACAGCATCCGGGCACGGGCGAGCGCGCCGTCGAGGTCGGAGGAGAGAGCCATGGTCACCGCGTTTCAGATCCTGGAAGAGCTGCCATCCTGACATGGAGACTCACTGTCGGGGCAGGGCTGCGATGCTCCCCGTCGGGTGCGGGGCAGCGGCGTCAGGGAAGGGTCTTCTCCATCCACTCGTCGGTCTCGGTGGCGGTGCGGGTGGCGCCCTCCGCACCGACATAGTCGTACGTGGTCGTCGTGCGCTCGCCTGTCGGCCGTAACCCGAGCCGCTCGTAGAGCGCGCGTGCCGACGGGTTGTCGACCCCGACACCGAGGCGCAGACCGCCGGCGGGCGCCGCCCGCCGTTCCGCCTCCCTCATCAGCGCGGAGCCGATGCCGTGGCCGCGGTGCGGCGCGAGCACGCCGACGTTGCACACCTCGGGGATCACGCCGTGGACCAGCTGAGCGACACCGACGGGAGCTCCGTCGAGCAGAGCGACCAACAGCGTGGTGCGGCCCTCGTCCATGCTCCGTCGCCATGCCGGGACAGCTGATGCCCAGACGGGGATCGAGTCGGCCATGAACTGCGCAGTCGTGTCGTCCAGCGTGGTGATCGTGAGGTCGGGCATGGCCGTGACCGTATCTGTGACCGGACGCCAGGCTCAACGCCTTTTGCGCTGTCCGCGTCCACCCCGAGCTGCCTGCTCGGTGCGCATCCCTGGGGGAGCGGCCGGGCAGTCCTCGATACCTCCTGATACTTGACGCCATCTATACGAAGGTGTCGGCACCGAGGTCAGATCTCGAACTCCTCAACGCCGCCCGCGCTCTTCGCGGCAGACTCCCGCTCCTCTCGCTCCTCCCGCTCCTCCCGCTCCTCCCGGGCCCGGCGCACGTGCGAGCGCGCATGCGCGAGCGCGTCGTCGAAGGTCTCGAACAGGTGGTGCTGGTGGCGCAGGGCGCGCAGCACGCCCACCTTGCGCAGCAGCTCCGAGTGGCGGGCGCCTCGCGGGCTCGCTCGCCGGCGGTGCGCGGCGCGGGCTCGGGCGCGAGAATCGACGGGTCGAGGGTGGGCCGGGACGCGGGGGCGCTCATGCGCCGGCCCCTGTGGAGGCGGGCTCGGCCGACGGGGACTCCACGGGCTCCGACGGGGCGCCGGGCAACGCCGGGAGGTCCTCCGCGTCGCCCAGCAGGTCGTTCTCCGCGGAGAGGATCCCGATGAGCAGCTCGCGGGCGACGGCGAGCAGCTCGGCGGTGCGCCGGTCGGCCAGGCGGTAGTAGACGTGGCTGCCGCGCCGCTCGGAGATCACCAGGTGGTGGCGGCGCAGCACGGCGAGGTGCTGGGAGAGGTGGGAGGCCTCGAGCTCCGTCTCCTGCTGGAGGCTCGCGACAGAGACCTCGGGAGCGGCGGAGAGCAGCTCGAGGATCCGGATGCGGAAGGGGTGGGCGAGGCCCTTGAAGAGGTTCGCCTTGATCTCGTACAGGGGGCGCTGGGCGCGGGATAGCGGCATGATGAAGTCATCATATCGACGGGTGCGGCGAAGGGAAGGCCTGTGGGCGGACCTCGCGCGGCAGGGGGACCGGGCGGCCGATCCTCTGGGGCGGCGGCGCCGTCACGCCTAAGGTGTTCGCATGGGGAATCGATGGGGATCAGAGAGTCATGACCCGGAGGGCGACCCCTCCTGGCTCGGCGGCAAGGGCCGCGGGCGCGCGGGGGTCGGCGGCCCGGGGAGCGGGGGCGCGGCCGACGGGGGCTGGTCCTCGGACTTCACCCCGGACAGTGCGCAGACCGCCGAGGGGCGGAGTGTGCCCGAGGAGTCCGCGCCGCGCTTCGGCGAGTTCACCGGTGACCAGGCCCGGAGCAGCAGGCGCACCCGTCAGCCCCAGGGCCGGCCGAGTACCAAGGAGCTGATCTCGGCCCTCGTCTCGATCGTCGTGCTGATCGTCATCGCGTTCACGTTCTACCGCTCGGGCTGGAACGCCTGGTGGCTGATCTTCGTCGTCGGCATCCCGCTCGTCCGGCGCATCGCGAACCTCGCCTCCCGCTACTTCGGGGACTGAGCGCGCCCCCTGCGCACACTGGTCTCGCCCTCTACGCTGGTGGGCATGGGGAATCGTCGGGGAAACGATGCGCAGGGGCCGGGTGACGGGCCGCACTTCGGGCAGTTCACGGGGGAGGGGGCCGTGGGTGGCACGAGGCCGTCGTCGCGGCGCTGGGAGCTCACCCCGTTCGAGCGGAAGCTGGCGATCGGCGTCTACCTGGTCCTCCTCGCCGTCCTGATCTGGCTCGGCTTTCAGGGATGGCTGGACAACAGATTTCTGACCCTCATCCTCGTGGTCGCCGGCGCCCCGCTCGGAGCGGGCCTCCGGAAGCTCCTGCGGAAGTCGAGGGATGAGGACGAGACTGACCCGGTGATGAAACGGAACTTCTGAGCGACTATCCGTCGTCACCTCTGTGGGTCCGCTTCTGCGGTCTGCCCCGCCCCCCTTGCCCGCTCTGCGCCTTGGACTCGAAGCTCGAATGTCCGACCGCTCGCCGATACTTGATCCGTCAAGTGTCAGGGTCTGCGGAAGGCGGATGCGGTGGTGGCGGGCGGAAAGCACACCCGAGGGCAGCACGGGGCGGTCGGCACCGGGACGCGGCGGGGCGTTCTCGCGACCCTCGTGGCCGGGGTCGTGGTGGTCGGTGCGGTGGCGGCCGGTGCCGTGGGTGGGATCGGCGGTGACGGCCGGGGAACCGTGGTGCGCGTGGTCGACGGGGACACCCTCATCGCGGACATCCGCGGCGAGGAGACGACGATCCGCCTGCTGAACATCGACACCCCCGAGACGAAGGACCCAGACCAGCCCGTGCAATGCCTGGGCCCGGAGGCGAGCGAGTTCCTCGCCGAGCGACTGCCCGCGGGTACCGAGATCGAGCTCGAGTACGACCAGGAGCGCACCGACCGCTACGGCCGCACACTCGCCGGCGTGTTGGAGTCCGACTCGCTGGTCAACGCCGAGATCGCCGCGGCCGGGCTGGGCGTGCCCGTGCTCTTCGAGCCGAACGATCGCTTCCTGCCCGAGGTCGAGGAGGCCGCCTCGACGGCGCAGGCCGACGGGCTCGGGCTGTTCGCCGCCGACATCGCCTGCACGATCCCTGCGCAGATCGCCGAGGTCGCCCAGGCGGCCGACGGGATCCCGACCACCGTCGAGGGTGATCCGGCGGGTCCCCTCGCCGAGGCCGCGACCGTCGTCGAGGACGCCGACGCGCTCGTCGCGGGGCTGGCCGACGACGGGCTGCCCGGGCTCGGCAATGCCGTCCTCGCCGCGCCGCTGATGGCGCAGTACATGTCGGAGCGCCGTGAGGAGGCCGGCGACGTGCTGGAGCGCGGCACCACCGGCCACGAGCGGATGCAGGAGGCGAAGACCGCCTACGACGAGGAGCAGGAGCGCCTGCGCAAGGAGAAGGAGGAGCGCGAGCGCCGCGAACGCGAGGAGCGCGAGCGGCAGGAGCGCGAAGAGCGCGAGCGCGAGGAGCAGGAACGGGAAGAGCGCGAGGAGAGGGAGCGGAAGGAGCGCGAGAGGAAGGCACAGCAGCAACCGGCTGCGTCCTCCTCCGGGTCCTCCTCCTCCGGGAAGTCCGGCGGCAGTTCGTCCGGCTCCTCGTCCGGTTCGTCCATCGGATCCTCTTCCGGCTCCGGTACGTCCTCGGGCTCAAGCTCCTCTGGCTCCGGCTCGTCGGGCGGGTCCTCCTCCGGGAAGTCCTCCTCGGGCGGCTCCTCCGGTTCCAGCTGCGTCCCGTACGGCCCGGAGATCCTCTACTCCGACGACGGCGGGTACACCGGCAAGCGCTACGGCATGCCCGGCGGCAAGACCTTCCGCAAGTGCTCCTGAGCACCGTCTGCCGCCGGATCGCCGCCGCAGCGGCGACCCGGCGCGAACGGCTCAGGCGTGCCGGAGGGTCCTCACCGGGGCGGGCCTGACCTCACCGGACAGGAATGACAGACCGACCAGCACGATCGCAGCACGAGGTACGTCCAGGTGTCGACGAGGTTCAGCGGCACGAAGTTCGACATCGACCCGGGCGCGACGAGCAGGCCGAAGACGAACAGCAGCGCCGCGACGCCGATCGCGAGGAAGAACATCCCGCAGATGATCGCCGCCCGGCGCGGTGGAGCGGGAAGGGGGGAACTGGCAGCCCCTCCCGTCGGCCGAGCGGCGGTGCCAGCATGGACGCGTCGGGCGCACAGCGCCCACGACTCCGCATCCGCGCATCCGAAGGAGCACCGCATGGACTACGTGAAGCTGGGCAATACCGGACTGGATGTCTCGCGCCTGTGCCTGGGCACGATGGGCTTCGGCGACCGGGAGCGCTGGATCCACCAGTGGGTCCTGGACGAGGACGCCTCCCGCCCCGTCATCAAGCACGCCCTGGACCAGGGCATCAACTTCTTCGACACCGCCAACGTGTACTCGATCGGCCGCAGCGAGGAGATCGTCGGCAAGGCGCTGGTGGACTACGCCAAGCGCGAGGAGTACGTGCTGGCCACCAAGGTGCACGGGAAGATGCACGAGGGCCCCAACGGCGGGGGGCTCTCCCGCAAGTCGATCATCGCCGAGGCCGAGGCGAGCCTGCGCCGGCTCGGCACCGACTACATCGACCTGTACATCATCCATCGCTGGGACCATACGGTCCCGATCGAGGAGACGATGCAGGCGCTGGATGACCTGGTCCGCTCCGGCAAGGTCCGCTACCTCGGGGCGTCGGCGATGTTCGCCTGGCAGTTCCTCAAGGCCCAGCACGTCGCCGAGACCCACGGCTGGACCAAGTTCGTCTCCATGCAGAACCACTACAACCTCCTGTACCGCGAGGAGGAGCGGGAGATGATGCCGCTGCTGCGGGACCTCGGCGTCGCCTCCACCCCGTACAGCCCGCTGGCCGCCGGGCGCCTGACCCGCGACTGGGACGCGGACACCGAGCGCGCCCGCACCGACCAGACCGCGAAGTCGAAGTACGACTCCAGCGAGGAGACCGACCGCGCGATCGTCGAGGCCGTCGCCCGCATCGCGCAGGAGCGCGGCGTGGAGCGCGTGCATGTGGCGCTCGCCTGGCTGCTCGCGAAGAACCCGGTGATCTCCCCGATCATCGGCGCGACCAAGACCTCCCACATCGACGGCGCGCTCGGCGCGCTCGACCTCGAGCTCTCGGCCGACGAGATCGCCGAGCTCGAGGCCCCGTACGTCCCGCACAAGGTGGTCGGCGCCCTCGCTCCCGGCGAGTCAACCCTCGGCGCGGGCGCGAAGACCCGCTGAGGTACGACGGGTCATGCGTGCGGAGTTCGGAGCCAGGGAATTCCGCGGGCATGACTGATCGGTAATAGTTCGGGGAGTCGCCGATAAGCTTTTCCCGGACATTCCTGTTCGGCCCGGACCGAAGAAGAATCCCCCACCCATTGCTGTCTGAAATGTCCGATGCAATACTCCGGGCATCTCCGAGCTTTCGTAGGGCTCGGGAACCCAGCTCCACATTCCGACACCGAGGTGATGGCGCCCGGTGAGCGCGGTGCACCAGCGAGGGGGAGACCATGGACATGCAGAGACCATCTGGAGGAAGTCCCGCGGCATTCATCGTCGCCGGCGCGCTCCTCACCGTGCTCGCCCTCGTGGCCGCGCTGGGCGTCTACTTCGTCTTCCTCGGCGGGGGCTCGTTTCTCTCCCGCTCGGGCGGCGGGCCGACCAGCCCCGTCTCCGAGCAGGTGGAGGAGCAGGGGATCAGCGAGCCGATCTCCGATCCGCCGGGCGTCACCGGAGACGAAGAGGATCCCGTCTCGGATGGGCCCGCCGAGGAGTCGGACGAGGAGCAGGAAGGGCCCATGGCTCCTCCGACGACCACGGATGAGCCCGAGGGAGATTTCGTGTCCACGTATGACGAAGTGTCCGACGGGGTGGTCCGCGTGGCCGTGGGCATGTGCGGCGACTACGCGGGAATGGGCAGCGGCGCGCTGGTCGCCAACGACCTCGTCCTCACCGCCGCCCACGTGGTCCAGGGCTACTCGAGCATCCAGCTGCAGCTCGGGGACCAGGCCGTGGTCGGCGAGGTCGTCGGCTACTCGCCCGGTGACGACCTCGCGCTGGTCAGTGCGGAGCGTCCGCTGAGCGGTCACATCTTCGAGGTGTCCGACGAGCGCGCCCCCGTCGGCACACCGGTCGCGGCGCTCGGCTACCCGCTGAGCGGCCCCCTGTCCTTCTCCGGCCCGGGCACCATCAGCACCCATGACGAGCCGATCGAGTACGGGGAGTCGGGCATCGCCGTGCCGAACGCGATGCGGATCTCCACAGCGATCAACCCGGGCAACAGCGGTGGTCCGCTGATCGATGCGGACGGCGAGATCGTCGGCGTCGTCACCGGTCAGCGCGTCGAGAGCACGGGCAGTGCGGTGCCTGGCTACGGCTATGCGGTGCCCTCCGATCTCGCCGCCGCGCGCGTCGACGACTGGCGGGACACCCCCGAGCCGCTGTCGGCCGAGAGCTGCGACTTCGAGGAGGTCGAGGAGGACTCTGTCTACGACCCCTCCGTGCTCGTCACGTCGATCGCCGAGGGGCCCGACGTCGATGCGGTCACGCACGTCTACTACGACTACTTCGACGGCATCAACAGCTCGGACTACGAGCGGGCCTACGCCCAGCGCTCCGAGCGGAACCAGTCGAGCTACTCGCTCGAGGCGTTCAGCGAGGACCAGAGCACCAGCGTCATCGAGGATGTGCTGATCCTCGACGTCAGCGGCAGCGGCGACACACGCAGCGCGGTGGTGACCTTCCTGTCCTGGCAGGCGCCGAAGTACGTCCCCGAGGGGGAGTCCTGCGCGTACTGGACGGTGCAATATGAGCTCACCCGCGGAGGACCGCACGGCTGGGTGATCGACGACGCCGGCGGCTATGACAACAAGGGCGGATGGGACCACTGCTTCGCCGACTGAGCGGAGCTGCCGCGCATCGGGCGCGTCCCGAGGGCGGCGATGTCACGGACAGGAGCTGTGATGGGTGGCGAAGGGACTGCGAAGAGCAGGTTCGGGTGGGGCGCACTGTTCGGTGCCTTTGTGGCACTTGCAGTACTCATGGGGCTCTTCTTCGCGGGGGTGATCCCCCTTCGGGGTCCGCGACGAGGGCGAGGGCGATGCCGAGGCGCTGGCGCATGCCGAGGGAGAAGTCGCGGACCTTCTTGCGGCCGGTGCCGGAAAGGCCCACCACCTCCAGCAGCTTCTCCTCGATGCCGGGGTCGGGCACGCCGCGCAGCAGGCGGTGAAGGTGCATGTTCTGCCGCGCGGTCATCGCGCCGTGCAGGGTGGGGGACTCGATGAGGGTGCCGATCCGGGCGAGGTCCTGCTGGCGAGGGTGGCCGGTGCCGGAGCCGAACAGCTCGATGGTGCCGGAGGTGGGGAGGCTGAGCCCGGTGATGAGCCGCATCAGCGTGGTCTTCCCGGCGCCGTTGCGGCCGATCAGCCCGTACACCCGCCCGCGCTCGAGGCGGAGGCTCACCGCGTTCACGGCGGTGTGCGCGCCGTAGCGCTTGGTGAGGCCACGGGTGATGAGCACCGGGTCGCTCATGACTGGGTCGCTCATGACTGGGTCGCTCACGACGGGGTCGCTAATGGCGGGGCTCCCTCCTGCTCTCGCGCTGCTCTCGTCTTCTGCTGGTGACGTCGACGCTACGGAGCGGAAGTCCGGCCGGGGTGGGGATCGGGGGCGAGAAGGTCAGGATTCGGTGAAGGTCGCGGGGCCTCGCAGACCGGCAGAACGGGGCGGCGGGGACTACCGAAACGCTGCCTGGTACTCCTGGTGGAATCGCTCCCGGCTGTAGAGCTGCCTCGCCTGTGCTGACGCCGCCCGTGCTCGCTTGGGGGCATCCGTGTCCTGCAGAGCGGCGATGGTGGCTCTCGCCAGCTCTGCGTCGTCATCCCCGACAGCTTCCGCGAGGTCCGGCTCGATCCCCTCGATGCCCACCGAGGTGGTAATCGTCGGTAGGCCGCGAATGATCGACTCGAGGATCTTGAACTTCACCCCAGCACCGGTCGAGATCGGCGAGAGGGTGGCGCTGAACCGCCGGTACTGCGCATCGAGGTCGTCCACGAATCCGGTCACTTCCACACCGGGAACTTCCAGGAATCCCGCCTTCGTCGAGAGATCGAGTCCGCCTCCCACGAGGATGAGGCGTGCATCGGGAAGTGCCTGGTGGATGAGCGGCCAGACGGAGTGCACGAGGCGATGCGCGGCGTCCCGGTTCTCCTGGCGTCCGAGGGCGGACACGAATCCTACGGCTGCTTCTCGGTGCTCGGTGTCGACCATTGGAATACTTGAATCAGCCAGAGGCGGTGGCACCACACGGGTGGGAGCCCCTGGGGCGACGGAGGTGAGCACTTTCTTGTCCTTCTCGGAAAGCACGAATGCTGCGTCGAGCCGCGCAGTCAGTCTGCGTTCAGCGCGCTGTACTTGTCTGAGCTGTCGCCGCGCTTTCTTGATGCTTGTCGTGTCGGCGGCATGAAGCCGGCGCGTGGCCCGCTGGTCGTTCACGTCATGGAACATGCACGTGATCAGGGATCCGGGGGACAGCATCTTCACGAGGGGCGCGAGCCGTCCGTACTCTTCCCACTGAAGGTCTACGACGTCGGCGCCCCGTAGCAGAGCGCGGAGTGAGGGATCGGTGAGCAGGTCGAGGACCAAGGGGATCCACGGGAGATACGGATCCCACCGAAGCATCGGAGGCATTGCTCGATGCGCGAGTGTCAGAAGCAGCCGTCGCAATCCACGATTGTCGCGAGGGCGACCCAGAAGCCGGGTATCACAAATGACCTTGGTTCGTTCAAGCTCGACCAGCGTTGGGGCGGTGGAGGGGGCGAGAAGTACGACGTGGTCACCGAGGGAGCGATACGACATCACGATGGAGGAAACCAGCTGACCCCCAGCATGGCCCGGGGCCTCGAGCGCCGGAGTTGGGCTGACCACGACGATTCGACGGGCTGCTTGGGTCACGCCTCGCTCCCGTGGGTGACGGGGGTGAGGAGTTCGACCGTGAGCCAGTCGGGGTCGAAGGCTTCACGATTGCGATGCCCGTCCTCATCGCGCAGGTGATAGGGCGGTGCGATCCCGATGTGGTCGTTACGAGTGGCCGCGGCGAGGAAGGCACCCCAGAAGGAGAATGTCGAGTTGGTGATGACTGACGTTCGTGCAAGTGACAGAGCTGCGAGGTCGTCGAATGGCCCGCTCCGGCCATCGTCGATGATCACCTTGCCGTCAAGGGCCGGGCTGACATGCTCGCGACACCACGGGATGTCGTCGGAGACGAGGAAGAACCTTTCGCTGCCTCGTCCCGCCTCGGCGGCCAGCCTCACCGCCGCTGGAACGTAGAGCTCATTCGCCAGCCCGTAGGTGCTGGAGAGGTGCTCGTACTGGTAGTAGTCGCCACGTCGGACATTGATGACGATCGTGCCGTCGTCGATGAGAGACCGGAGCCTCTCTCGACGGTCCAGAAACCTTGGTGAGGACTCGATTAGTCGGTGGGAGAAGCTAGTGACATCCGACCTGTCGAAGTCGACTCCGAACCTGTGACGGCGTCCGCTGACCCACTCGGTGCGCAGGAGCGGCACCTCACCCTTGGCGACAGTGAGTTGAGCAGCGAGAGGGAACTCAGCCAGCCAGTCCTGGATGGACTCCTGAAGCTGTACTCTCGCGGGCCGACGTTCGGAGTCCATGCCGGCTGCCCACATCCAGTAGTACAGGAAGTTTCCTCCCCTGATCAGTGGTGACGCGACATGCACCCTTGGAGCACCGGTCGCTGCCCCAATCGGTGTGGTGACTGCCCGGCGCAGGAGATCCTTCGCGGATGTCACGGCAGCGGTTGATGCCACGTCTCTCTCTCCTATCCGTTTCGGGGCTGCCAAGGTTGCGACACCGGAGCACACCGCTCACGTTGGCGCCCTTGCCGATGTAACGATCCTGCCACTGCGTGCTGAGTGCGGGATGCTGTGGAGTGCACGTCAGAATCACGCTTCCCACATCCCGGCATTGTCGGAGGGCTGCTCGGAGTTGAGCGATTCCAGAATCCGACGGGCCACCGAAGGCCATGTGAAGAGATCGGCTCTCTTGCTGGCGGCGAGTCCCATGCGCTCCCCGGGGGTGCCGACCATCGCTCGCATTGCGGCGTGCAGTGCGCTCACGTCTCCAGGGGGGACCGCGACACCGCCGGAACCCACGAGATCGGCTGCGCCTCCGACATCTCCACAGATGGAAGGAATGCCCTGATGTGAGGCTTCGATGAAGACGATGCCCGCAGCTTCGAAGGCCCCGGGCAACACAAGGCATGTTGCCCGGCCATACAGGTCCGCGAGTTTGCGCTGATGTTCAGCATTATCCCGTGCGAGGAAGCCGTGGGTGCTCACTCCGGGTTCCTTGAGGTCAGGGTGTTCACCGACGATGTCGAGCGTGGCGGAGGGATGTTCCTCGCGGAGACGACGGAAAGCGGCTAGCACGGTCGGGCCGTTCTTCCGCTCCCACCGAGTGCCGACGAACAAGTATTTCGGAGTGCTGAAATCCCGGATCTGTCTTGAAGCATCTAGAGGGCGTGCCCCGATGCCCACAGCGTGAACCTTCGCGGAGGGAACTCCATGTTCCTCCACGACAGACCGTGCAGCCCATGGCGTGGAGGCACAGATGACATCAACGCGACGGAATGCACGATCCGCAGCGCGGACGCGCGATTCGTCGAGTCCTGACAGACTGTCCTTTGGCGTGAACATTCGGTGCTCGATCGCTTGATGTGTGGTCATATCCAGGTACATCGCCACGCGAGGATGCTCGACTGCCCATCCTTCTCCTGCCTGGACGATCACATCAGGGCGGGCTTTCCGGAGCCTCTGCCTCGCCGAAAGACCCAGAACAGTGCTCCACTCGGATCCGTAACGTGCGGCGGCAAGGGCGCCCGTCGGCGAGAACCGAGGACCCGTGATGAGCCTCTTCGCGGCGATAGCACTCAGAGCCGCTCTGCGCGGAAGTCTCGGCGGCAGCGCATCGACAGGGACCACCTCGTGCCCGAGCGCCTTGAAGCCGGCCATTAGACCGGCAGGGGTCCCCGACCAGGTCGTCGGATCCGTGGGATCACCGACTGCCACAACTGCGATCCGCAATCGGCGGAAGCTGTCGGGTACTGAGGCCATACCGCACAGGATAGGTGGGCGCGGCGGGCGACGCGGCGACTCTTCTCGAGGTCGCGGTACGGGTCAGCCCACGGCCACCCGCTACCTCGAGCACTCGACAGTCATCGAACGGGAGCAGCAGACTAGAGCTCCCGCAACCGGTACCCGAGCCCCCATACCGTCTCGACCGGGTCGAGCGCCCGCGCGGCCTCGCGCAGCTTCGCGCGGAGGTTCGAGACGTGCGTCTTCACGGCCGCGTCGTCGCCCACGAAGGGCTCCTCCCACACCGCCTCGTAGAGCCGGGGCCGGGAGAACACCTGCCCGGGACGCTCCACCAGCACGGTGAGCAGGCGGTACTCGGTTGCGGTCAGCGACACCTCGGCGCCGTCCAGGTGCACTCGGGCGGTCTGCGGGTCCAGCTCGAGCGGGCCGTGGACGAGCACCGTCGGGGCCGACGCGTGCGGGGCGGCGCGGCGCAGCAGCGCCTCGATGCGGGCGGTGAGCTCGGAGAGGTTGAAGGGCTTGGTGACGTAGTCGTCCGCACCGAGGCGCAGCATGTCCACCTTCGTGTACACCGCGTCCTTCGCCGAGAGCACGAGCACCGGCAGAGGTCCGGCGGCGCGGATCTCGGCGAGCAGCAAGGACCCGTCCACGTGGGGGAGCATCAGGTCCAGCACCACCAGGTCCGGGGCGGGCCGAGTCTCCGGGGCGAGCGCTCGGCGGGCCGCGAGCCCGTCGGCCGCGGTCGTCACGTCGTGACCCTCGCCCTGCAGGGTCTCGACCAGCAGGGCGCGCGCGTCCGGGGAGTCCTCGACGACGAGGATGCGGGACGTCGTCACCTCCGGGCGGGAGCGGCGGCCGTGCGGAATGCACGGACGCGACCAGTATGCCGCCCGCCGCCCCGGCACTCGCAGGACGCTCGACTCCCCGCGGCCGACCGGACAGGAGGATCGACCGGTCCGCACACGGCGCGCGGCTGCGCCCCAGCGGGGCGACCAGCACGGGACGAGCGGGGAGCAGGAGCGGATGCGCGGGGCAGGAGTCGGGGCCGGTGGCCGCGTATGAGCACGCTGTCGATGCTTGTGTGGCTGCTGGCAGGGCTGTGCCTGTTCGGCACCCTCATCTCGATCCACACCA
Organism: Brachybacterium aquaticum; assembly: GCF_014204755.1. Lineage (NCBI taxonomy): Bacteria > Bacillati > Actinomycetota > Actinomycetes > Micrococcales > Dermabacteraceae > Brachybacterium > Brachybacterium aquaticum. The sequence goes on along the minus strand of NZ_JACHLZ010000001.1, from coordinate 2,920,448 downwards.
CCGTGGTCACCGCCCGCAACACGCACTTTCCGCGCTGGGTGCTGGTCCTCGCCGCGGTGACGCTGGGCCTCGTGATGGTCGCGGTGCTGACGATGCTGGTCTGACAGGGGCCCGGCGCGCTCAGCCGCCGAGCTCGAGCACCCGGATCGCGAGCTGCACACGGTTGGTGACCTGCATCTTCTGGTACAGCCGGCCCAGATGCGTCTTCACCGTCGCCAACGACATGAACAGGCTCTGCCCGATCTCGGTGTTGCTCAGCCCCTGCGCGACCAGCCGCGCCACCTCCCACTCGCGGTCCGTGATCCCCTCGGGCGCAGGGGCCGCGGGGGAGTCGGCCGACGGGGGCTCCTCGCCCGGCGGCGGCTGGGTGCCCGGCGCACGCTGCGAGCCCGGCGCACGCTGCGAGCCCGGCGCGCCACTCGCGGCCGACGGGCGCACCCCGGCCGGACCGGCCGGGTCGCCGCCCGGCCCCGAGGCGAGGCGCACCAGGCGCTGCAGCACGTCGGGAGAGAAGCGGGAGCGGTCCGCTGCGGCGTCAAGCACCGCGGCGACCACCTCGTCCGGCGGGGAGTCCTTCAGCAGGAAGCTGGTGGCGCCGGCGCGCAGGGCCTGCAGCAGGAACTCGTCGGTGTCGAATGCGGTGAGGACCACGATGCGCGGGGCAGGAGCTGCCGTCTCACCGGGCGCGACGGCTCGCTCCTGCAGGGCGCGGAGCATCTCGAGGCCGGTCATGCGGGGCATGCGCAGGTCCAGCAGGACCACGTCGGGGGAGAGGCGGTCGATGAGGGCGAGGCCCTCGTGGCCGTCCACCGCCTCGCCGACCACCTCGATACCGTGGGCGCCGTCAATCATCATCAGCAGACCGGCGCGCATCAGCGCCTCGTCATCGATCAGCAGCACGCGCACGCGCTCAGTCGTCGTCCCGTCGCTCACCACGGCATCCATGCTTCCACCTCGAAAAACCCCTCCGTCGTGCGATCTTCCGTCGTGCGATCTTCCGTCGTGCGTTCCCTGGCAGGGACTCGTCGTCCCCAGCGGGCATCCCCGCCGAGCAGCCGCGCCCGTTCCTGCAGACCCTGCAGCCCGTGCCCGGTCGAGGTCGGGGCGATGACCGGCTCCGAAGGCAGCGGGGAGCGCGCCCGCAGCACCACGCGGTCCTTGCTGTCATGCCCCTCGCTCGTCCTCTCGCCCTCCCGCGCGATCCGCACCTCGAGCGGCAGGCCCGGTGCATGCTTCGCGGCGTTCGCGGCGACCTCGGCGAGGATCCGCACCAGCGCGACCACGGTCGTGCGGGGACGTCCGGCGAGCTCTTCGGCATCTGTGCCCTCCCAGGTCAGGGTCACGTCCTGCCCCTCCTCACGGCAGCGCTCCACGAGCGCGGCGAGACTTGGGACGGTCGCGAGCGGGGCGTCGGCGTCGGTGGTGCGCAGGGTGGTCAGCACCGTGCGCAGCTCGCGGTTCGCCTGCTGGGCGGCGTCGCGGACGGTCTGTGCGGCGCGGCGCACCTGCTCCGGGGGGAGGTCGTCGCGGTAGGCCATGGCGCCGGCGTGCATGGCGATCGTGGCCAGGTGGTGGGAGATCGAGTCGTGCATGTCGCGGGCGAGCGCGGTGCGCTCCTCGGCCCGGACCCGGGCGGCATCGGCCGTCCGCTCCCGCACCAGCGCCTCGCGCTCTCCTTCCAGCGCCTGCGCCTCCCGCTCGGCCGACGCGGCCCGTTCGCGCAGCGCCGTCATCAGCAGCGCCCGGGTCGCCAGCACGTGCCCGAGCAGCAGCGGCAGGGCGGCGAGGAGCGCCGTGACGAGGACCGCCACGACGACGATCACGGCGGGGGTGGGAGCGCGCAGCGCCGCGTCGAGCCACAGCCCGGCCGCGGCGAGCACCGCCATCGCGAGCGCCACCGCGATCGACAGTCCGAGCCGGCGCCGGGTCCCGATCCGGTACAGGGCGAGCATCCCGGCCGGCAGCGCCCACACGCTCAGCGCCGCGACGAGGGCGAGCAGGACATGCACCGCCGTGTGCGCGCGGCCCGGTGGCAGGAACCTCGAGGGGCCGATCACGAGCGCGGCGCCGAGGCCGAGCAACAGATCGATCCCGTGGAAGGCGAGGACGATGGGCGGTGGGTCGTCGTTGTACTGGAGGAGGGCGTCGCCGAAGCTGAACGTCCAGGTCAGTGCACCGAGCAGCAGGCACGCCGCCGACTGCGCCGCGGCGACGAGCCATGGGCGCAGGCGCCGCGGGGACGGCGCGGGCAGGGCGGGTCCCGCCGCGTCGAGGGTCGTGGCCGGGGAGGTCATGGACTCACAGTAGGGAAGGGGAGAGCGGGCGGGGATCGTCCGTCCGGCCGACGGGCCTGTCGGCCGACCCCCGACGAAAGGCGAGGGCGTCAGCCGCTCGGCCATGCCGGAGCATGGCCCGTCGGCCGATGTCCGGCCTGGCCGGCGCGGGCCACGATTCCGGCATGACCACCACCGAGCTGCTGGACAGCCCCCGAGCCCCCCGCCCCGCCGACGCTCCCCGCCCCGCCACTCACCACGCTGCCGCTCCGCTCGTCCAGCCTCCCCACGACGTCCTGAGCTCCGCCGCTCCCACTGCCCCGACCATCCTCGCCGACCCGACCGTCCCCACCGCCCCGGCACCGCAGCCCTTCCACCGCCTCGCACTGACCCGTCCGCACCGTCGCCGATGGCACCGGCCCCTCATCGCACTGGCCGTCACCGGCGCGGCCGCGGGAGTGCTCACCGCCGCGCTGATGGTCCCGCTGCTGGTGTTCTCCGCCGTCACCGGTGTGACCTCGCCGATGCTGGACAGCGGCGTGCTCGACCCGCATGACCCGCTGGGGATGCTGATCGGCCTGGGATCGATCGCGATCCTGATCCCCGCGGTGCTGCTCGGGGTCCGCGTCGCCTACGGGCGGGCCGGCATCGCCCACTCCGTGCGCGGGCGGTTCCGCTGGGGTCTGCTGGGCCGGGCCGCACTCGTGGTCATGCCCGTGTACGTGCTGGTGAACTCAGTGCTGACCCTGATCGTCGAGCGCGACGGGATCGAGGTGCCCCAGCTGACCGCGCCGGTGCTCGCCGCCTGGGCGATCGCGGTGCTGCTCGCGCCTCTGCAGTGCGCGGGGGAGGAGTACCTCTACCGGGTGCTCCCCCTGCAGGTGCTCGGCACGTGGCTGCGCTCGCCGCTGGTCGGGATCCTGCTGCCGGTGCCGCTGTTCATGGTCTCCCACGGCTACGACTGGGTGGGTCAGGTCAGCACCGGGGTGTTCGCCCTGGTGATGGGTCTGCTCGCGTGGAAGACCGGCGGGATCGAGATCCCGATCCTGCTGCACGTGGCCAACAACCTCACCCTGTTCGCGATCGCGCCGCTGCTGCCGGGCTCGCTCGTCCAGGGGCATGTGCCGCCGATTGCGCTCGTCGTCTCGCTCGCCCCGATGCTCCTGCTCAGCGCCGGGATCTGGGTGTGGTTCTCCCGCCGCGAGGGCCTGAGGATCTGGGAGCCGCTGCGCGGCACCGGCGGTGTGGATACGGGCAGTGCGGAACCGGGCGGTGCGGGCCGGGGCTGACCGAGCCCTCGGAACCTCTCCCTCAGACCCTCGCGCCGAGCGCGGCCAGGACCTCCTGGCCGCGCTCGGTCTCGGGGAACCGCTCCACGATCGCGGCGAGCTCGGCGGCATCGCCCTTGGACCCGAACGCCTCGGTGTAGGGCTGCAGGCGCACGCCTTCGGTGAGCGGGCCGATGGGCAGCGGGTCGAAGCCGAGCGCATCCACGAACCGGGCGACGGGCGGGAGCGCCTCCTCAGGCCCGGCGATCGCGATGGCGGCGCGGGGCGCGGGACGGCCGGCGAGGTCCTCGAGGTCGTGGTAGCCCATGTGGTTGAAGGCCTTCACGACGGTGGCGCCTGGCAGCTGCTCCTGCACGAACTCGCTGGTGGAGGCGGCGGGGGAGGAGAACTCCTCGAGGATCCCGTCGGTCTCCCACCAATAGTTCATGGCATCGAGGACGAGCTTGCCCTCGAGGGCGTGCGCGGGGATGCTCGCCTGCTTGCCGAGGGGGAGCGCGAGGATCACGAGGTCCGCCCGCTCGGCCGCTTCGCGGGAGGTGACCGGCTGCGCGCCCGGGGCGAGGAACTGGGTGATCAGGGCGATCTTCTCCGGGTCGCCGGAGCCGGAGATCAGCACCTCGTACCCGGCGCCGAGCGCCAGGCGCGCGAGCACCGTCCCCACCTTGCCGGCACCGAGGATGCCGACCACGGTCAGGGCAGAGCCGGTTGCCGTGCCATCAGAGGTCGCGGAGGAGTGCCCAGTCGTGTCCACGCCCCGCCACAACGCGCCGACCCGCATCTCTCTTCCCGCTCGTGGCGGCCCTCACTGCGGTTCGGGCCAGCCGGTTCTACAGTGGAGACGCCATGTGCCGACTCTTCGCTCTCCATTCCGATACCCCCGTCACCGCCGATTTTTGGCTGCTCGACGCCCCCTACTCGCTCGTGAACCAGTCCCGCTTCAACGCCGACGGGACGGGCCTGGGCTGGATCGACGCCGACGGCGCCGCGCACGTCGCCAAGCGCCCCGTCGCCGCCTACGAGTCCGTGCGGTTCGGCCAGGTCGCCACCGCCCTCCACTCCTGCGCGATGATCGCCCATGTGCGCCTGTCCTCCGGGACCGAGCACTGCGACGAGAACACCCACCCCTTCCTCCAGGACGGCATCGTCTCCGCCCACAACGGCGTCCTCGAGGTCACCGACCAGATGAAGCAGCGCGTGCGGGATCTGGGCGCTGCGCACCACGTCCACGGCAGCACCGACTCCGAGTGGATGGCGGCGCTGGTGACCGGGGAGACCGCCGCCCACGGCGGGGACCTCCACGACGGCGTCGTCGCGGCCCTGACCTGGATCGCGGGCAACGTGCCCGTCTACTCCGTGAACCTGCTGGCGATGAAGGGGGAGGAGCTGATCGCCGTGCGCCTGCCCGCCACCAACGAGCTGTGGGTCCTGGACCGCGACGCCTCCGCCACCAGCCCCCGCGAGGCGCTCGACCAGGCCTCGGACACCCTGCGCACCCGCAGCGAGGACCTCGCCGGCGTGGACTCCGTGGTCATCGCCTCCGAGCCGATGGACGACGATCCCGCCTGGCGCCTCATGGACTCCGGCGAGCTGCTCCACCTCACCGCCGACGGGCAGATCCGCACCGAGAAGCCCTTCGGCCCCCTCGCGCACCCCCTCACCATCGACGACCTGGGCCTGTCCGCCGCGGCCTCCCAGGCCCACGCCGCCCAGGACCGCGCCCAGCAGCAGCGCCGCCGCCGACTCGCCGAGCGCGCCGCATGAGCGCCGCCGACGCCGCGACCCCAGCCGCGACGCCCACCCCCGCCGAGGGCACGGCCTACCACCGCATGGCGACCCTGCGCCCGGAGTGGGCCCGCCCCACCAAGGCGCTCCTCGCCCTCGCCGCCGCATTCATCGCTTACGTCGTGCTGATCTCCGTGGTGCTGGTCGGCATGGTGCTGATCCTCGCCGTCGCGCCCGGGGTGAACGTCGCCCGCGGCGTCACCGCGGGCGACCCCACGAGCCCCCTGGACGTGGGCCTGGCGCTCGCGATGGGTGCGATGTGGCTGCCCGCCGGGATCATCGGCGTGCGCGCCGGCGGCTGGCGGCCGCTCGGCACCGCCTGGTCGATCGCCGGACGCCTGCGCCGCGAGCTGCGCGGCCCGTACGTCACGGCCGGGCTGGTCGGCGGACTCGCCGTGATCGCCCTCGCCGCCCTCGCGGGCGGGATCGCCGGCGGCGCGGGTGGGGCTGCAGGCGGGGCATCCGCGGCGGCCGACGGGATCGCGGCCGACGGCGGCGCTTCCTCGCCCCTGCAGCTGCTCCTCCTCGCCGTGCTCGTGCTCCTGCTCGCCCCGCTCCAGGCCGCCGGGCTCGAGCTCGCTCTCAGGGGCGTGGTGATGCAGGCCTTCGGCGCGGTGCTGCGCAGCCCCGCCGTGCCCGTGGTCATCGGCGCGCTCGTGATGCTGGTGGGCCGCGAGCTCACCCCCGCGGTCGTGCTGCCGGCCCTCGCTCTGGGCCTCGCCTCCGGGCTGCTCGCCTGGAAGAGCGGCGGGCTCGAACTGCCGATCGCGCTGACCACCACGATCACGGCGGGCTCCCACCTCGTCTCCGCGCTCGCCGCCGGCACCGGCGCCGGTGCCGGCACCGCGGTGCTCACCGCTGCTGCCGCGGCACCCGGCACCTCCGCCGCCGCGCTCGCGGCGTCGACTACCGGTGCGCACGCCGCCACTCTCGCCGGTGGCGTGACCTCGGCGATCGCGCTGCTCGCCCTCGCCGTGCTCCTCGCCGCCTGGGTGGGCAGGCGCGCCGGGGTGCCGTTCCTCGCGCCGGTCACCCGTCCCGCCTCCGAGCCCGCCCCCGCCGCGATCCCGCACTGAGCCGCGGCGGCGCCTGCACAAAAGGGTGTCTCAGAGCACGCGCTGACAATATTCGTTCCGCTGTGCACTGAGACGCCCCATTCTGCAGCTCCATCCTCCGCGCCGCCCCTCCCCGCCGCCCCTCCCCGCCGCCCCTCCCACCGACGCATGCGGACGAGTACCGTCGCCGCATGACCGCTGATGCTCCCGTGCCCGACCCGCTCCTCCTGCTGCCCCTGCGCCAGCGGATCCTCGAGCAGCACCTCGGCGTGCGCGCCCTGCACCTGCACCGCACCGGTCACGAGGAGCTCAGCCACCGCTTCGTCGAGGACACCGCCGAGAACGTCTACTCCGTCTCCAAGACCGTCACCGCCCTCGCGATCGGCATCGCGATCGACGAGGGTCTGCTGGGCCTGGACGACCTGGTCGCGGGCCACCTGGCCGCCCCCGCCGGCGGATACGGCTCAGGTGTCGAGCAGATCCGGATCCGCCACCTGCTCTCCATGACCACCACCTCCCCGGTCCTCGGCTTCGAGGACTCCGAACGGGACAGCGAGGACCTCACCTCCCTCATCCTCGGCACGGACCTGCGGGGCGAGCCCGGCACGGCCTGGGAGTACTCCAACGGCTCGATCTTCCTGCTCTCGAGGCTCCTCACCGAGGTCACCGGGCAGACGATGCGCGACTGGCTGATGCCGCGACTGTTCCTGCCGCTCGGGATCCTGAACCCCCAGTGGCACACCACCCGCGACGGCCACACATGGGGTGCGACGGGCCTGCACCTGAAGAGCGGCCAGCTCGCCCGGATCGGCCGGCTCCTCCTGGACCGTGGCGCCCACGAGGGCACCCAGCTCGTGCCCGCCTCCTGGATCGACGCCCTGCACGCCGAGGAGATCTGGGTCGCGACCGGTGACCCGGAGCCGGAGTCCGCCCGGTACGGGTTCGGGGTGTGGGACTGCACCACCCCCGGTGCGTGGCGGGCCGACGGCGCCTACGGCCAGTTCCTCCTCGTCCTGCCAGAGCAGCAGGCGGTGCTGACCGTCACCTCGCACCTCGAAGGCCGCGGTGGCGCCGTGATCCTGGCCGCGATCCGCGAGGAGCTGCTGCCACTGCTGTGAGGGACCTGCGTAGCGGGCGAGTAGCGTAGGCGCCATGGACTGGATCGCCGTGCTCAACTTCGGCCTCGTGCTGCTCTTCGTGCTCATCGGCGGCCTTTTCGCCGGCACCGAGATGGCGATCGTCAACCTGCGCGAATCGCAGATCAAGCAGCTCGAGGAGACCGGCGACAGCGGCGCGAAGACCGCGAAGCTGGTGCGCGACCCGAACCTGTTCCTTTCCGCCGTGCAGATCGGCGTGACGGTCGCTGGCTTCTTCTCCTCCGCCTACGGCGCCTCCACCATCGCCCCCTCCCTGGTGCCGTGGCTGACGAGCCTCGGCCTGTCCGAGGGCATGGCGGGCACCGTGGCGCTGATCGGCATGACCCTCCTGATCGCCTACCTGTCGCTCGTGTTCGGCGAGCTGGTCCCCAAGCGCCTCGCGATGCAGAACGCGCTGGGGCTGACCAAGGTCGTCGGCCCGCCGCTGAACCTCTTCGGCCGTCTTATGCGCCCGGCGATCTGGCTGCTGTCCGTCTCCACCAACCTCGTGGTGCGCCTGCTGGGCGGTGACCCCGACGCCAACCGCGAGGCCGTCTCCGCCGAGGAGATCAAGGCGATGGTCCGCGACTCCGACGCCCTGGACCAGGCCGAGTCCAAGGTGCTCGCCGACGTGTTCGACGCGTCCGAGCGCACCGTCGTGGAGGTCATGCGGCCCCGCCACCAGGTCCACTTCCTCGACGGCGACCAGAGCGTCGCCCAGGCCCGCGAGGAGATCCGCGGCACCGGCTTCTCCCGCTACCCGGTCACCGGTGAGGACGTCGACGACGTCCTCGGCTTCATCCACGTGCGCGACATGCTCCTGGTCGAGGACGCCGCCACCACGAAGATGTCCTCCCTGGTGCGGCCCATCGAGCACATCCCCGGCACCGTCCAGGTGCTCTCGGCGCTGAACCGCATGCGCGCCCACGCCGACCAGATCGCCGTGGTCGTGGACGAGTACGGCGGCACCGACGGCATCGTCACCCTCGAGGACCTGCTCGAGGAGCTCGTGGGCGAGATCTACGACGAGTTCGACCGCGAGACCTGGCCGAGCCCCGGCAACCTCGACCGCATCGTCGGCCCCGACGGGCAGCTCGACGGCGGCCTGATCCTCCAGGAGTTCGAGGCCGCCACCGGCATCGCCCTGCCCGACACCGGCGGCTACGAGACCGTGGGCGGGTTCCTCATGGCGGAGCTGGGCCGGATCCCCGAGGTCGGCGACCGCGTCGAGATCGACGGCGGCAGCCTCGAGGTCCTCGAGATCGACGAGCGCCGGGTCAAGACCGTGCGGTTCGTGCGGTCGGGCGGGGGAGAGGCGGCCGACGGGGGCGCTGGCGACGCCGCGGCCGACGACGGCGCGCACGTCGAGCACGACCGGGCCTGAGCAGCCCTCATGCCTGTCGGCTGAAGCGTCCAGAGGTGTCCGGGAGGTGGCCATACCATCACAGACCGGTCACAGCGCCCGAGATAGTCCTGGGCATTTGTCCAGGAGCCTGCTATGTTGAGCGCGGGCTGGAGCGCGATGTCCGATTTGCGCTACTCCTGAGTAATGCAGATGCTGTGCAAAGCAGGGGGCTCTCGGGCCCGTGGACGTGATGGTGCGCGACTCCTGTGCGGGGGCGGCAAGGACAGGAAGCAGGAACGATGACTGAGCAGAAGACCTCGAGCCGCCGGGCTCTTATGAAGGGTGTAGCGTGGGCTGCGCCCGTGGCGGCTGTGGCGGTGGCGGCTCCGGCGTACGCCGCATCCAACCCGGTGACGATCACGGTCGATCCGACGCTCTCCTGCAAGCAGACTCCGCCGCCCGGACGTAAGGATGCGTACTACTACCTGACGTTCAGCATGAAGAACAATCTGAGCGTCCCGATCAACTACGACTTCACGGCGCTCTGGGTCCAGGCCACGTCCGGTCAGCCGGTCAACTTCACCTACCCGCCCGATGGCACGCTCGCCCCGGGAGCGACAGTGACCTGGACAGTGTGCTCCGGCGTCGTGACCAACACCGCTCAGGGCACTGCCGGAGCGACGGTAGAGGTCTCCGCGGGCACGAACACCTTCGTGGTGACCAAGCCGCTCGAGGTGGCCTCGCTCCCGCCCTGCAACAACAACGCCAATACCCCCGACTACCCGTGCCCGATCGGGGCACCTGCTCCGGTCGCTCCGGCGGAGGAGTCGGCGGCTGCGAAGGAGCCCTCTTCGGAGCAGGCTCCCGCGGAGGACCCCGCCGCGACCGACCAGACGGCTCCCGCCACCGAGCCTGCGCCCGCCACCGAGTCCGCGCCCGTGGAGGAGACCTCACCGGTTTCGGAGGAGCCCGCGGAGGCTGACGCAGAGAGCAACAGCTGAGCACTGCAGTGCTGATGAGCGCCCTCGGCCGTTGCGTCAGCAGCCGCTGAGGGCCTCATCATGGAGCGGCGCCCTCCACGTCGCCGCTACGGGTGTTCCGGCGCCGCGCAGGAGCGGACGGAGGCGACCTCGATGCGGAGGATTGTTGTGAGGGCCGACCCGACCCGGCCCTCGAGTTTTGTCATTGATCCTGAACGGTGCATTGCGTGACTATCGAAGACTTCCTCAGAATGATGTTGCGCAATGCGCTGGTCCTGCTCGTGCTGACAATCGTGGGAGCGGTAGCTGGGCTCGGTCTCTCCTTCACGCGTTCCCCGGTGTATGCCGCCAGTGCTCTCGGGTATGTCTCTGCGAACACCAGCACGGATGAGAGCGGAAGCCCGGTTGCGCAGTCCGGTGGCAACATGGAACTGCAGTACTCCAAGGCGCAGAGCTACCTGCCGCTCTTCAGGACGCGCGCGGTCGGTGAAAGGGTCGTCGAGGACCTGGGCCTGCAGCAGAGCCCCGATTCCATCGCGGGCTCGTTGCAGGCGACCGTGGATCCGAACGCGCCCATCATCACGGTGACTGCGTACGCCGGGTCCGCCGAGGACGCGTCGGCCATTGCGAACTCCGCTGTCGAAGCGACGGCTGCCGAAGCCCTGGAGCTGGAGACCGGGGCGGACGGTCGCGGGACGCCGTCGGTGCAGCTCGTGCCCTATCAGACTGCCCTCGTCCCGGGTGGCCCCGCCTCTCCGGACCGGAGCCGCTTCCTTCTCGCGGGTGCTGCCCTGGGTCTGCTCCTGGGCCTGGGGCTTGGGTGGTTGCGCAGCCGGAACGACTCCCGGTTGAGGACCCCCGAGGACATCACCGCGCTCGTGGGCGTTCCCGTTCTCGGTAGCCTGCCGGACGTCAAGGATTTCACCCGGACCAAGGACGGTGCGCTGCCGGAGCCGGAGAGCTTCGCGGCGCGTGAGTCTATGCGGAAGCTGCGCACCAATCTGCGTTTCGTCGACGTCGACTCCCCGCCCCGCTCGATCGTCGTCACCTCCTCCACTGCCGCGGAGGGCAAGTCGACGGTCGCAGCGAATCTCGCCCGCGTGATGGCTCGTGCCGGCCAGCCCACCCTTCTCATCGACGCGGACCTGCGACGTCCCACGGTTGCCGCGGCATTCGGGGTCGACGGCAAGGTTGGACTGTCGCAGCTGCTGGCGAAGTCGATCTCCGTGGAGGACGCGCTCCAACTCTCCGGAACCCGTGGCCTCACCGTGCTCCCGGCCGGGCATATCCCTCCGAACCCATCGGAGCTTCTGGGATCGCGCAGCATGCACGAGCTGGTCGAGGAGTTCTCCCGCAGCTACTTCGTCATCATCGATGCCCCGCCGCTGCTCGCCGTCACCGATGCCCAGCTCCTGTCACGGCAGGTGGACGGGGCACTGGTCGTCGCCGTGTCGGGCAGGTCCCGCAGCGACGAGCTCCTCCGTGGGGTGGAGGCGGTGCGAAGCATCGGAGGCACTGTGTACGGCGTGGTGATGAACCGGGTCCCGTCGAGCCGCCTGACCCGCATCGCCTATGGCGCGTCCGCGGAGTACGGGGGCTATGGCAAGGCCTATGACAAGGCTGCGAATATCCCGGAGATGGATGAGATCGAGATCGCCGCGATCGACGGTCGCGAGGTCGAGTCATCCGCCCCGTCCCACCTCGACTCCGGGCAGGCCCGCACCACCTCTACCCCCGTCGCGCGCACGAGCGGGCGCCGCCGCGCCGACGTCGAACCAGACTCCTGATGACATTGCGACGCCTCGGAGCGGTGATCCCGGTCCACGGCCCGCTCACTCCCGTCGTGCCGCTCCTCGACGACCTCGTGGGCGACGACGTCGATCACGCTGATCGTCCAGCGGTGGTCGTGCTCGTCGACGACGCGTCCGACCCCGCTGTCGCTCCGGACGCGCTACCCGATGGTGTCCAGCTGGTGCGCCGCGATCGCAACGGTGGTTTCGGCGCTGCGGTGAACACCGGCCTCGAGACCATCGCAGAGCTGGCTCCGGAGGTCGAGCAGGTTCTCGTGCTGAACTCCGATCTCCGGCTGCCGCAGGGATTCGCGCGGCAACTTCTCAACCACGCCGCGCCCTGGATGCCCGCGGCCGTCGGATGCCGTGTCGTGGGGGAGGACGGACGGTCCGGATACTCCGCGCGGTACTTCCCCCGCACCTCGCACCAGGTGATCGAGTGGCTCGTGCCGCTCGCGTCCCAGCGCCATCGCGATGCGCTCCACCGTGCCGTCGGACACGATCTTCGCGCCGAGCGCGCGCACGGGATGGTTCCCGTGGACTGGGTCAGCGGGGCGATGCTCCTCCTCCCCCTCGCCGAGGTGCGCGACGCCGGCAGTTTCGACGAGGGTTACTTCATGTACACCGAGGAGGTCGACCTGCAGCTGCGCCTTCGCCAGCGAGGCATCCCCTCGTTGCTCGACGCAGATCTCGAGGTCTCGCATGTGGGCGGCGGCTCCTCCGGAGGTGAGGCGCGACGGCGCCGCTGGCTCGTCGGCGCGAGGATGCGCTACGCCCGTAAGCACGGTGGAGTCCGTCGTCTCCGTGCCGGTCTCACTGCCGCGACTGCCGCGAACCTGGTGTGGAACACCGGCCGGCGCGCGGCGGGACGTGATGTCGACCCGCTCGCCGGCGCCCGCGAGGAGCTGTCGCTGATCTACTCCGCGGGGAAGGACCTGCCGCGATGAGCCCTGCACCACGGCTCCTGCTCGTCTCCCCGACCTTCCACACCTACTGGAAGAGCATCGAGGAAGCCTTCGCCCGTCGCGGGTACGACGTCACAACGGTCCGATACGACGCCTACGATGCGGTCGCGGAGAAGGCCCGGCTTAAGGCGACCGTCGAGCTACCCGACCGGCTTCACCTGCCGGGCGATCGGGCGAGTGCCGAGAAGCGCCGCCTCACCGACCGGGTGCTCACTTCCCTGACGACGCTGCAGCCCGACCGCGTCCTGGTCATCAAGGGCGACGGACTCGACGAGCGATTCTGGGACGCCACGGCCTCGCTGCCGCGGATCCTGTGGCTCTACGACGACCTGCGCCGTCACGACTATGACGACGACTTCCTCCGCGAGGTCGGGCCCGTCGTCGACTACGCGCTTTCCGAGACCGAGATGCTGCGCGAGCGCGGAGTCGACGCCCACTTCGTCCCCAACGCCTTCGACCCCCACCGCAGTGCACCGACGGGGAAGCGCACCGGCGAGCTGGTCTTCATCGGCTCCGGGTACGCGAACCGTCGCGAGAGCCTCGAGCACCTCGCTGGGCAGGGGTTGCCTGTCCATGCATGGGGCCGGGACTTCTCCCGCCACCCCTTCGACCGCGCCCGCACCTTCTCCTGGAACCGCCCGAGCTTCCCGACCTCCCGCGAGGTCCCGCTCGAGAGGGCCTATCAGATCCACGCTGAGGGTGCTGCGGCGATCGCGATCCACGGGCTCCAGAACGGCCATGCGATGCGCACCTTCGAGATCCCCGGTATGGGCGGGGTGCAGCTCGTGGACCGCGATGACGTGGCACAGTTCTATGAGATCGGCACCGAGGTCGCCGTCTGGCACGACCTCGACGAGCTCACCGAGCTCTCGCGCCGCGCGCTCACCGATACGGTCTGGGCGGAGCGGATGAGGGAGCAGGGTCGGGTTCGTACCCTCGCCGAGCACACCTTCGATCATCGGATCCAGGAGGTCGATGCCCTGTGGCAGGACTGATCCATCCCGAGAACTTCGAGCTGTGGACCGAATGGTCCCGCTCTCGGCACCGCCTGCGTCGCGCGAAGCACGCCGTCACGGGCACGGCCTCGGCAGTGCGGCACCGGCTGCCCGGCGGCGCATCGGATGAGGACGCGCCCGCGGAGGACGTACCCGCTGCCTGGGTGCTGCGCTCCCGCCAGGCCGAGGACGCCGACGCGGGGGAGCGGCGCATCCTCTTCGCCGTGGACTCCGGGACGCCCACCTCCCGTGCCGCGCTGCTGAGCAGCTTGCTCTACCAGCGCGTCGGCGTCGACGTGCTGGCACCGGGTGACGTCGAGCTGCCGGAGCTCGACGGGGAGGAGTGGACCACGCGCTCCCTCGACATCCCCGACGACGCGGCGAGCACGTCGAACGGCGCGATCGTCTCGATCGGCCAGCACCTCGCCGCCGGCGCCGCGGCGCACCGTCTCGCACGTCGTCGAGGCATTCCCGAGTTCGTGGTCCAGCACGGCGCGCTCACCCCCTACGCGCCGCCGCTCCCGTACGGCGCGACCCTGCTCGCCTGGTCCGCGGCCGACGGAGAGTTCTGGCGCAGCGACCGCGAGGACGTGTCGACGATCGACGTCGGCTCCCAGCTGCTCTGGCAGGCCGCGCACGAGTCCCCTGGTACCTCGGCCGGGACCGAGTCTGAATCTCCTGTTGAGTTGCCAGATCCGGAGCGCCCGATCTTCCTCGGCCAGCTGCATGGCGCCGAGCTGTCCCGTCGCCTCACCGGTGGCGCCGCAGTGCGGTTCTGCAAGGAGAACAACGGGCTCTACCGCCCGCACCCGGCGGAGACCGACGTGCTCTCCCGCACCCAGCACCGCCTCTGGCAGCGGCGCGGGCTCGAGTTCGCTCCCACCGACGTGCCGCTCCGTGAACTCCCGAACCCTGTCGTCTCCGTGTTCTCCACCGGCGTGCTCGAGACCGCGGCGCGCGGCGGCGATGCGTGGGTGTTCTGCCCGGGCGCCCCTGGCTGGGTCAAGGAGATGTGGCACCGCTACGACATGCGCCAGGTGGGCGGTGCACCCACCCCGTCCCCCGTCGCTGAGGGCGAGGAGCCCGCGGCGCGCATCGCCCGGGTGCTCGAGGACGTGCTGTGACCGCACTCGTCGTCATCCCGGCGAGGGGAGGATCCAAGGGCATCCCTCGCAAGAACCTGCTCGAGGTGGGCGGCAAGCCGCTCATCGCCTGGACCATCGCGCAGGCCCTTGAGGCCCGCACTGACGAACCGGACCTGATCGTCGCGGTCTCCACCGAGGACGCCGAGATCGCCGAGGTCGCCGCCGCCCACGGTGCTCGCGTCATCGAGCGCCCGGCGGAGCTCGCCACCGACACCGCTCCCACCGAGCCGACCGTCCTCCACGCGATGGACGTGGTTGAGGGGGAGGGGATCGAGCTCAGCGCAGTGCTGCTTCTTCAGGCGACCTCGCCGGTGCGGCAGCGGGACACCATCGCTCGCGCGCTCGCCCAGTTCCGCGCCGACGGCGTCGACTCCCTCGTCGGCGTCGTGCCTGAGTCGCCCTTCTTCTGGCGCCTCCCCGAGTCCCGTGAGCTCAGCGCCCGTGCCGCCTACGATGTGGATGCTAGGCCGCGCCGCCAGGAGCTGCGCCCCGAGCAGATGCATTATTTCGAGAACGGCAGCCTCTACGTCACCGCCCCGCACATCTACCGCGAGCGCGGCAACCGCATCGGCGGGAAGGTGGGGCTCTTCGTGCTCGACGAGGTCGAGGGGGTCGACATCGACACCCTCGCCGACGTCGCCGCGGCAGAGAGCATGCTGACCCGACTGGGATGGAGGACCTCATGATCCTGGACCGCCGCACAGCGCCCTACGCGGTGGACCCGCAGGCCACCGTGCTCGAAGCCCTGCGACGCATCGACGCTAACCGCGCCCGCGTCGTGTTCCTCGTCGACACCCACGGGATCGTCCAGGGCACCCTCAGCGACGGGGACGTGCGCCGCTGGCTCGTCGAGCAGCCCGTCCCCGACCTCACCACCCCCGCCCTCAGCGCCGCGAACACCCGCTTCGTCTCCGTCACCGAGGGCACCCCGGCCACGGACATCACGAGCCTGTTCCGACGAGGCGTGGACCGCATCCCCGTCCTGGACGACGCCGGCCGCCTCATCGCGGTCGCCACCCCCGGCACCCGCACCCTGCAGATCGGCCGTCGTGCCGTCGGGGAGGGGGAGCGGGCCCTGGTCATCGGCGAGATCGGCAACAACCACCAGGGCGACCTCGACCTCGCCCGCACCCTCGTGGACCGCTGCGTCGACGCGGGCGTGGACGCCGTGAAGTTCCAGCTCCGCGACATGGCGACCCTCTACCGCTCCGGCGGTGCGGCCTCCGCCGGCGAGGACCTCGGCCCGCAGTACACGATGAACCTCCTGGCCAAGTACTCCCTCTCGGTCGAGGACATGTACCGCGTCTTCGACCACTGCGCCGCCCGGGACGTCGACGTGCTGTGCACCCCGTGGGACCTCGCCTCCGCGGACGCGCTCGCCGAGTACGGCATCCCCGCCTACAAGATCGCCTCCGCCGACCTCACCAACGACGACCTGCTCGCCCACGTCGCGGACCTCGGCGCCCCCATGATCGTCTCCACAGGCATGAGCACCGAGCAGGAGATCAGCGGCGCCGTCTCGCTGCTGCGCTCGCACGGCGCCCCGTTCGCTCTGCTGCAGACCCAGTCCACCTACCCCGCACCGTTCAAGGACGTGAACCTGCGGTACATGGACCGCCTCGCCGAGCTCGGCGACTGCCCCGTCGGCTACTCCGGCCACGAGCGCGGCTGGCACGTCCCGGTCGCCGCCGTCGCCCGCGGCGCTTCCATCATCGAGAAGCATGTGACCGTGGACCGCTCCCTCGAGGGCAACGACCACAAGGTCTCCCTGCTGCCCGACGAGCTCGCCGCCATGGTCACCCAGATCCGCGAGGTCGAGCAGGCCCTCGGCAGCGACGCCCCCCGCGAGCTGTCCACCGGCGAGCTCATGAACCGCGTGAACCTCGCCAAGTCCCTCGTCGCCGCCCGCGACCTCCGCAGCGGCGACGTGGTCACCGCCGCAGACGTGGACGTCAAGAGCCCCGGCCGCGGCCTCCAGCCCAACCGTCGCGACGCGCTGCTCGGCACCACCCTGCACCGCGACGTCCCTGCCGGCGACTTCTTCTACCCCGGCGACCTCGCGGGCCGCCCCACCCAGCGCGGCGAGCACAGCTTCCGCCGCCCGTGGGGTCTGCCCGTGCGGTTCCACGACTTCCGCAGCCTGCTGGACGTCTCCCGCCCCGACTTCCTCGAGTTCCACCAGTCCGCCAAGGACATGGACCTCGACCTCTCCGAGATCCTCTCGCCCGGCGAGACCTTCGAGCAGTTCGCGACCGTCCACGCCCCGGACCTCTACCCCGGCGACTTCCTGATCGACCTCGCCTCCCCCGACGAGGCGATCTGGGAGCGCTCGATCCGCGAGGTCCAGCGCGTCGTCGACCTCGCCCGCGACCTGCGCGAGCACTTCCCGAGCGAGCAGGACCCCATCGTCATCGTCACCATGGGCGGGTTCCTCCCGGACCGCCACCTCCGCCCCGAGGAGCGGTATCCGCTGTACGAGAGGGTCCAGCAGGGACTCGAGCGGATCGACGAGAGCGGCGTGCGCCTGACCGCCCAGACCCTCCCGCCCTTCCCGTGGCTCATGGGCGGTCAGCAGTACCACAACCTGTTCATGGAGCCCGAGGACACCGTCTGGTTCTGCGAGACCTACGGGCGGCGTCTCACCTTGGACGTCTCCCACTCCAAGCTCGCCGCGAATTTCTTCGGCCGCCCCTTCAGCGAGTACCTCGAGGCGATGGGCCCCTATACCGAGCACCTCCACATCGTCGACTCCGTGGGCGTCGACGGCGAGGGCGTACAGGTGGGGGAGGGTGAGGTCGACTTCAAGGACCTCGCCGAGCGGATGGACCGCCTCGCCCCGTCCGCTCCGTTCATCCCCGAGATCTGGATGGGGCACGTCAACACCGGCGAGGGCTTCTTCGTCGCGCTGGATCGGCTGGCGGAGTGGTTCTGAGTCCGACTCCTCGCACCGCCTGCTGGCTCGTGCCCGTGGCCGAGCTGGGAGGCGTGGCTCGCCATATCCTGGATGCGACCGAGGTCGGCATCCCGGGATGGCGTGTCGTGGTGGTGTGCCCCGAGGGGCCGCTCGCCGAGGCACTCCGCGCGCAGGGCTCGCCCATGGTCACCGCGGCGGTCTCACCGGCCGACGGGACCGGTCGTGCAGTCTCTGAGGTGCGCGCCGTGCTGCGCCGACTCGCCCCGGATCTGCTGCACACCCACCTCGCGTTCGCCGATCTCATCGGCGTCGCCGCGGTGACCGGGCTGCGCTCCGGTCGCGGTGAGCGGATCCGGCTCGTCTCCACCGAGCACGGCATCTCCGGCGTGCGCGGCTACTTCCAGCCGGGACGGATGAGCGCGGCGGCGAAGTCCGCAGCGCATCGTGCGCGACTGCACCGCACCGACCACGTTATCGCCGTCAGCGAGTC
Source organism: Brachybacterium aquaticum (assembly GCF_014204755.1). Lineage (NCBI taxonomy): Bacteria > Bacillati > Actinomycetota > Actinomycetes > Micrococcales > Dermabacteraceae > Brachybacterium > Brachybacterium aquaticum. The sequence goes on along the minus strand of NZ_JACHLZ010000001.1, from coordinate 2,902,289 downwards.
GACCCGCGAGCAGATTCTCGAACAGTGGGGGAGAGGCGCCCCGATCACGGTGATCCGCAATGAGGTGGACCCACCTTCCGACGTCCCCGCGCCGCGTCCGGGCCTCCGGGTCCTGTCCCTCGCCCGGCTCGCCCCCGAGAAGCGCATCGACCAGCTGCTGCGCGCAATGTCCCTGGTGGTCGCCGAACATCCCGAAGCCACGCTGACCGTCGCCGGCGACGGACCACTGCGCGACGATCTGGAACGGTCGAGCGCTGAGCTCGGACTTCAGAACGCGGTGACGTTCAGCGGATTCGTGGACTCACAGGACGCACTGGCGTCCCACGACGTGGTCGTACAGCTCTCCGTGTGGGAGAACCTCTCCTACACGCTGCTCGATGCACTCTCACGCGGGCTCGGGATCGTCGCGACCGACGTTGGGGGCAATTCTGAAATCATCCCGGCACAGTGCCTGGTCGACTCTGCCGACGTCCGCACCATCGCAGACACCATCCGGAGACAAGGGGTCGACCTTATGCAGAGGCCGTCGCCCGAGCCGCTGGTCGGGGGACGGGAGCGGATGACGGGGAGAATCGCCTCCATCTACGAGGAGGCGGGTCGATGATGTCCACCCGTCTGTCCAGCCCGCGAGGCCGCTCCACGGACGCCGCGCACCGTATGGGGCACTCCCTCCGTGTCGAGACGCTGGCCGCGGCGCAGGGCGTCGCGTCCATCCGACTGGGGGAGTTCCTGCTCTTCTTCCTCCTGGTGGTCAGTGGCACCATCGATGCAGGGATCGCTGGAACGAATCTTCCGCTCGCGGCGATCCTCGGGTACTCGTTGCTCCGGAAGCCGTTCTACGACCTGGGCAGGTTTCAGGCACTCCCGTGGATCTTCGCGGTCATGCTCACCTATGCCGGGATCGTGTCGCTCTTCTCCGACCCAGGCGAGTACTCGGCCGATTGGCAAGGCCGTCTGCTGCGCATGGCGGCGGTCTGCATCCTGGTGCTGGTCACCGCCACCGGCAGGATCGATCTGCGTTCGGCGATCTACGGCTTCTGCGCCGCACTGCTCCTGAACGTGCCGTTGTTCTACATGGGCCTCCTCCCGGACCTCTACGGAGGATTCCTCACCGGATTCGTGGGGGACAAGAACGTCGCGGGGCTCTCCTACTGCCTGTTCGGTCTGCTCGCGATCGCCATCGCTCGGCGAACGAGCCACCGGCTCGTCCTCTTCATCGCGTTCGGCGCCTGTGTGTGGTGGACCGGCTCCCGCACGTCCATCGCCGCTTACATCGCAGCGTGCTGCTGGGTGAGCATCGCCCCCCGGCTGCCCCTGATCGGAAGGTGGGTTCTCGGCGCGGTCACGGCATATCTGGTGTGGCTCACCGCCGAGGACTTCTCCCAGATCGGCGTCTTCTCCGACCGCCAGGGCTCTGATCTCCTGCGAGCTCGAATCGATGCCGCCTCGCTCGACAAGGTTCAGGAGACAGGATTCTTCGGCCGAGGGCTCGGCGAGGCCTGGGTTCCGATGGACGACGGCCGCTGGTTCTTCCACAACTCGTACTGGACCGCCCTCGTCGAGGGCGGGTGGCCCTGGACCATCGCTGTCGTCGGAGTCACTGCGCTGGTCATGCTGCGACCGTTCGCCAAGAGTCTGGACTCGCAGAAGATCTTCGCCCAAGCTCTCGGGATCGCCGTCCTCATCTGTGCGACGAGACTCGGTGAAGTGTTCTTGACGATCTACTGGGCGATGCCGCTTGCCTTCGCACTCCAGTGCGGTCTCTCTCCACGCGTGGAGCGCGGGCTGACCATTGGTGCTCGAACAGCAGAACCGGCCTCGGCCGGGAACTTCGCGGAGGGGAAGGATGCCTGATCCCAAGCATCCGGAGGCGTCAGTGATCATCTGTGTGCGGAATGGTGGCGCCACCATCCGTCGGCAGCTCGAAGCGCTGGACGCTCAGGAGGACGCCCCCGCCTTCGAGGTCATCGTCGTCGACAATGGGTCCACCGACGACACACTGGACGTGGTCCGGGAGTGGCAGGCCCGGACGAGGCATGCCACGGACGAGATCCGCATCGTGGACGCCGGTGGACGGCCGGGCATTCCGCGCGCCCGAAATATCGGAGCGACGGCGGCCAGGGGGCGGCGGCTGCTGTTCTGCGACGCCGACGACAGGGTCTGTCCTGGGTGGGTGGTTGCTTTCGTGCGGGGAGTGGACGACGGTCAGCTGGCGGGCGGGCGGATTCTCGCCTTCGATGGGCAGGGGGTGGAGCACCCGGAGGTGTTCGGGCCAGGATTGATGGAGAGCCCCTATCTTCCCCACGTCGGGAATGCGAACTGCGCTGTCGACAGGGCGGCGTTCTTCGCCGCGGGAGGATATGACGAGTCGCTCCCGCGGTACGGATTCGAGGACGTCGACCTCTCGTGGCGGATGCAAGAAGCCGGTTTCCCGATCGTCTACGTCCCCGGCGCAGTCGTGCACTTCACCATGAGCGGTGCCGGAACGTCACTGCGCAAGAAGTTCATGCCTGGCAGAGGGCGGGTCCTGATGGCTTCGCGATATCCCCTGTACGACAACAGGCGGTATACCGCCCGCGTCGTCCTGCGAGACGTCATCTCGACATCTCTCGGTGCGCTGAGAGCATCCCTGCGGCAACGGTCAGTGGACAGGGCGAGCGCCGGACGTGTCGTGGCCGCGGTCGGTCGGGTGCACGGGTACATCGACTACGTGCTGCTGAGAAGGCTTCCGGAGCGGGAGCTTCTTGGAACGGGTCGTGATTCGTGACTGCGCCACACATCGCGATCGCCACGAACAACGGAGAGATCGGTGGCGGCGAGGTGATGCTGCTCGGCATCGCCTCAGCGCTGCGGGACATCGGCGTGGAGGTGCTGGTGATCGGTCCGACCGTTCCGGGCACGCTCCTCTCGGAGGCCGAGGCGTCGGGTTTTCGGACGACACGACTTCTCGCACAGGGGCGACGGCAGTACATGACAGCACTCCGGGACTGGCGGAGGAACCATCGTGATGTGCCGCTCTGGTGCAACGGCCTCGTGCCCTCCACCGCGACCGTCGCGCAGGGACCCCGCGTGGTCCATCTCCACGCGGTACCGGGCAGGACTCATCGGATGATGCTGCGAGCGGCTCGCGCCGGCGCGCGCGCGGTCCTGGTCCCCTCGCAGTGGATGGCGGCCGAGGTGCCCAGAGCGCGCGTGCTGGAGAACTGGACCGCGGACATCGACTACCGCCCCCGCGTGATGCCGACCGACCGAGCGGCGAGGATCGGATACCTCGGCCGGCTCACTCGGGACAAGGGTGTGGACGTTCTCGCTCGTGCCATAGGCCTTCTTGCTCGCGAGGACGGTCAGGAGGCCGACCTCGTCGTCGCTGGCGAGAACCGCTTCGGAAACACGACGGACGATGCTGCGGTCGCTGCCGCTCTCGCCCCTCTCGAGGGGATGGTCGAGCGGCAAGGATGGGTGCCCAGGGAACAGCTATTCGAGGACGTGGACATGCTCGTCGTCCCCTCTGCCGCGCCGGAGACGTTCGGTCTCGTCGCCGCGGAAGCGATGGCAGCCGGTCTGCCGGTGGTCGTCTCCGACGCAGGCGCTCTGCCGGAGGTTGTCGGTGGAACGGCAGCAGGGATCGCCCGCGCCGGTGATGCTGACCACCTCGCGCGCGTGATCCGCGCAGCACTCCGTCGGGAGCCCGAGAAGCAGCTCACCCTCGCCGCGGCAGCACGTGCGCGCTGGGAAGCCCTCTTCTCGCCCGCCGCAGGCACCCGTCGCGTCACCAACCTGCTGACCGCGCTTTCCGATGAGGTGACGACATGAGTGACGACTTGATTCGCGGGAACGGTGCAGAGGCCAGCATCATCGTCCCCACCTACCGCGGGGTGGAGCGACTTCCGTGCCTGCTCGACGCACTGGCCGCCCAGCAGCGAGGCACTCCGGCCTTCGAGGTCATCCTCGTGATCGACGGTGTCGACGATGGCTCCGCGGCGCTCGCCGAGGCGGAGCGCCGAGTCGCCGTCCGCCACATCCTCTTGCCGCAGAACCAGGGAAGGGTCGCCGCGCTCAACGCCGGATTCGATGCTGCGCAGGGGAGGGTGCTGATCCGCTGCGACGACGATCTCGTCCCCGCTCCCGATTACGTCGCGCAGCACGTCGCCGCGCACGCGTCCGGTGAGCGCGGTGTCATCGGCCTCTACCGCAATGAGTTCCGTCACACCGCCTACGCCACCGTGTACGGCCGGGACGCCGACGAGCGCTTCCGCCGCGACGCGTATGCCACCCCCTCCGACCGGACGTGGCGTTTCTGGGCCGGGAACTGCTCGATCACCCGGGACACGTGGAAACGGGTCGGACCCTACGACCCCGAGTACCGACTCTACGGCTGGGAGGACGTCGACTACGGATACCGGCTGCACGAGGCAGGCGTGCCCGTGCAACTCGCCCCGGAACTCGAGACACCGCACCGCGTCGCAGCCGTCACGACCGAGATCCGCGCACGGAGGGCGAGCCACTCCGGTGCCGCACGGCGGATCTTCGAGCGGAAGCATCCGGAGGCGGGACTTCCCGGAGCGGTGCCTCCGTGGAGCTTGTGGAATGGGATGGTGCGGGCGCTCTCGAGAGTGCCGATCCCGTCGGACCGGCGCGGAGCTGCGGTCGACCGAGTGCTCCCGCATCTTCCGGCAGCTGTGGGCCGCAAGCTGGTCGCGCTCTCGGTAGAGTCCGCTGCTCTCGCCGGATACCGTCGTCCGCGGAAGGCGGAGGAGGTGTTCTGATGAGCCCGAGGATCGCGATCGCCCACGACTACCTCACCCAGCGCGGCGGCGCCGAGCGAGTGGTGCTCTCGCTCGCCCGGGCGTTCCCCGAGGCCGAGATCCACACGCTCTTCTACGCGCCGGACCAGACGTACCCCGAGTTCCGAGAGCGCACCATCCGGGTGAGTCCGCTGAACCGGATCGCGGCCTTCCGGCGCGACCCCCGGCTGGCGCTCCCGCTGCTCGCCGGGGCGGCCTCCGCGATGCGCATCGACGCCGACATCGTGATCGCCTCGTCCTCCGGATGGGCCCACGCCTTCCCGACGGACGGCCGACGGATCGTCTACTGCCATTCCCCCGCGCGGTGGCTCTACCTCCCGGACGACTACCTCGGTGACGCAGGCAGGCTGTCGCCCAAGCGCCTCGCCGTCGGCGCGCTCGGTCCGGGGCTGCGCCGCTGGGACCGGCGTGCGGCGCTCCGGGCCGACGCGTACCTGTCCAACTCCACGGTCGTCCGGGAGCGGATCCGCCGTGTCTACGGGATCGATGCCCCCACCCTGTTCCCCCCGTTCAGCCCCGCGGTCGCCGAGGGCGACCAGGAGCGGATCCCCGAGCTCGTCGGATGGGCGGGACCGGACGGCGCCGAAGGCGGCCACCATCTCGTGGTCTCCCGGCTCCAGCCCTACAAGCACGTGGACCGAGTCGTCGAGGCCTTCCGATCGATGCCCGACCGGCGCCTCCTTGTCATCGGCACGGGCCCTGAGAAGGCGAGGCTGCAGTCGCTGGCACCCTCGAATGTCCGACTGGTCGAGGGCCTCTCCGACGCACAGATGAGGCGGGCATATGGTCACGCCCGCACCCTGATCGCCGCGAGCCATGAGGACTTCGGACTGACCCCGTTGGAGGCCGGTGCGCACGGAGTGCCCACTCTGGCGCTCCGGGCCGGCGGCTATCTCGACACCGTCGCGGAAGGGGTGAACGGCATGTTCTTCGGGACCGCCACTCCCGAGGCGATCGGTGAGGGCGTCCGGGCGATCTCGGAGCAGGCGTGGGAAACGCAGCGGATCCGCGAGCACGTCGCCCGCTTCTCGGAGGAGATCTTCATCCGTCGGATCAGGGACATCGCGGCAGAGCAGGGACCGGCATGAGCGGGCCCGAGCTCAGCATCGTGATCCCGGCCTACGACGCGGCCCCGACGATCGGGCGACAGCTCCGCTCGATCGCCGCACAGGTCGACCCACCCCGCTTCGAGGTGATCGTGGCGGACAACCGCTCCACGGACGGCACCGCTCAGGCGGCGCTCGCCGACGCCGCCGGCCTCGAGGTGACCGTCGTGCCGGCGCTGAGGGCGCAGGGCGCGAACTGCGCACGGAACGAGGGCATCAACCGAGCCGGGGCACCGCTGGTCCTCTTCCTCGATGCCGACGACGAGATTGATCCCGGCGCGCTGAGAGCGGTCGTCGACGCCTTCGCGGCCGATCCCGCCCTCGATCTCGCCACCGGGGTCCCGCTGGGAGAGGATCCTGCGACGTTCGAGCTGCCCGTGTCCCAGAAGTTCCTGCCGTACGGGATCTCGGCGTTCCTCGCCATGCGCCGTGAGGTGTTCGATGCCGTGGGCGGCTTCGACGAGCGGTTCGTCGGAGGCCAGGAGGAGGTCGACTTCTGCTGGCGGGCCCAGCTCGCCGGATTCACCCTGGGCGTGATCCGGGATGCCCGGTTCTCCTACGTGCCCCGGTCGGAGGCGCGCTCGGCATTCCGTCAGTTCCGTCGGTACGGTGCGACGTACATCCAGCTCTACGTCAAGCACCGTCACCTCGGGATCGAGGGATCGTCGCCGGGCGCGGAGCGCCACGACATCCGGCGGATCGTGCGCACCTCGGCCCGGTTCGTGCTCGGCCGCGGGAACCGGGTGGACAGTGCCCGGGCTCTCGGCTGGATCATCGGGCGGTGGCAGGGCAATCTCCGGCACCGGGTGTGGGGCCCCCGCTGAGAGGAACCGTGCGCCGACGTCGGAGAGGAGGGCGCCTTTCCCTCAGCCACCGTGAGGTCGGTGCGGCCCTCGCTCGAGCGCGTCGCGCACCGCCCGTGCCCACATGGGCCACGAGGCCTCGCGCATCGCCCAGTCCGCTGCCTGCCGTGACATCGCAGGCAGGTCCGAGGTGACGACCCTCGTCTCCATCGCGCTGACGAACGGCGATGCGGTGCCGTCGAACGGGACGAGCCAGCCCGTCACCCCGTCGACGACGAGATCGGTGAGACCGCCGAGGGCGGAGGCGATCACCGGGAGGCCGTGGTGCAGTGCGTCGGTGACGACGACCCCGCCGGCCGAGGCGCGACTCGGTTCGAGCAGCGCGTCGTGCGTGGCGTAGACGCCGCTGAGCTCCTGCGGCTCGAGGCGCTCGAGGTGGGTCACCTCCGCGGGAAGCGGCCGGCCTCGAGCTCCCACCACGGTGAGCGTCGTCCGCAGTCCTCGTGTCCGCAGCTCGTGCACGATCTCGAGCGCGAGATCCCCTCCCTTGCGCTCCCAGTCGCTCGCCACGAGCAGGAGACGCAGCGGCCGCCCGTCGTGCGGCGGCTTCCCGCCGACCGGGCGCACGGGGGCGATCGCGGGACCGAATCGTGCCACCGTGACGGTGTCCTCGGGGACCCGGACGTCGACGACGAGGCGATCGGCGCTCCAGGCCGTGGCGACCAGGAAGTGCTCGGTGCGCCCTGCGATCCTGCGCTCGAGGTCCTCGGCGACGCGGCGACCCCTGTCCGTGAGGCGGGCGTACGCGGGGTAGGAGCGGGTCAGCGCCGCGAACGATGAGTCGGTGACCTGCACGATCCTCCGTCCCCGAGGGACCGCGAGCAGTTCCGGGGTCGCCGCGAGCGCCACGACGGGCACCGAGGAGGGAAGCTCCTCGAGACGCTGTGCGACGGCCCGGCTGCGCCGCCGTGCCGTGGGCGGGGACCACGACGACAGGTGCAGAGCCCCGCGCATCCCCAGAGCACGCGCACGCACACGATCGGCGATCGCGACGTCCGACGGGACGTCGATCACCTCCACCTCGCCCATCTCGTCCCGGAGCGCGGTGAGCATGGGCACGATCACCCCCGACCAGGACCGCGGCGAGGAGACGTCCCACGGTGTGACCACCGCGATCCGTCCGGATCGCGGGCTCATCGCGGTCGCCTCCGCCCGGGTCGGGCGTCCGCCACGCCGCGGGCGAGGCCGAGCAGACGCTTCGCGGCACCGACGAGCCGGGGGTGTCCGGTGCGGAGCCTCTCGAGCGGTGCGTACCGATGGCGGAGGTCCGTCGCCTCGTCGATCAGGCCGAAGATCTCCCTCCAGAACTCCTCGGCATGGTCCTGGTAGAGGTCGATGTTGTTGCGGAAGATCCGGGCATGGTTCGCGACGAGCGTCTCGCGAGTGCGGGCGGCGCTCGCGTTGAGGGAGTTCCGCTCGTGCTGCCGATAGTGGAAGTACGTGCCCTCGAGCCTCACGGGGCGCCGGCCGATGCCGAGCAACTTCAGGACGAAGTCATGGTCCTCCCGTCCGGTGACCATCGACAGGTCGTATCCGCCGGTGGTGCGCCAGTCCTCGCGACGGAAGAGATGGGTCGTGAAGATCTGGTTGTTCAGGAGGATCCCGCCGATGTCGAAGTCGGGGAGGCCCCAGGGGCCGTTCACGGAGCCGAAGAGGGTCGCGCGGCAGTAGACGAACCCCGCCTGCGGGTTGGACTCCATGACATCGACCGCTTCTGTGATGTACGGAGGATCGATGAGATCGTCGTCGCCGAGGATCATGGCGTAGACACCCCGCGCCGCTGCCATCCCGTGGTGGACGGAGGACGGCATCCCCCCGTGCGGATTCCGCAGGACGAGCAGACCCCGCTCCTCGAGGCGGTCGAGCAGCTGCACCATCGTGGGATCGGTGGACCCGTCGTCGGAGACGATGATCTCGATCTCCGGGTACGTCTGCGCGACGACCGACTCGAGGGCCTCCTCGACGAAATCCGCGCGGTCGTAGGTCAGCAGGATCAGCGAGACCAGCGGCTTCCTCACGTCGTTCATCGCAGTCGCTCTCCCTCGGTCGGGTGGGGTCCGTCGACCCGCGGCATCCGACCTGCGCGGAGTCGTCCTGTCCGGAGTCGAGCTCCGCGGGTCCTCCGTCGGTGCTCGATCGCCTCCGTGATCGCGCGCTGGTGCGCCGCATCGAAGCGACCGATGCCGTACAGACCGCGCGCACGGTCAGCGGCATCGCGGGCACTCCGCGCGACCCGGTCGTCGCGGAGCGCCCGGATCGCCGCGTCGGCGAGCGCGTCGTCGTCGTCGGAGACGGCGGTGAGCAGACCGGGGTCGATCCCCTCCGCCCCGACCGAGGTCGTGATCGTCGGAATGCCCCGGATGATCGACTCGACGACCTTGAACTTGACGCCCGCCCCCCGGTCGATGGCGGACACGGTGACCCGGAGCTGTGAATAGGCATCCTCGAGATCCTCGACGAACCCCGTCAGCTCGACCCCCGGCACCGCCGTGAGCCGACGGGCGGGCTCCTCCTCGACGCCCCCGCCGACGATGAGGAGCCGTGCCCCGGGAACCGCACCGCGCACGCGCGGCCAGATCCGCTCCGCGAGCCGCAGGGCGGCGTCCCGGTTCTCGTGGCGGCGCAGATAGGACACGAAGCCGACGACCGGAGGACGCTCGGACGCGTCGAGCACCGGGGTCCCCTCGTCCACGAGCGGAGGATCGATGACCCGGATCCGGGCATCGGGGGAGGCGGCGCGGAGCAGCTTCTCGTCCTTCCCCGACAGGACGAAGCTCTGGTCGAGGATCGAGCCGAGGCGCCGCTCGGTGCGTCGGGACCGGGCTGCGGCCCGTCGGACGCTCCGTGCCGCGCGGCCGCCGTCGGCGCGGAGCGCCTCCCGCTCCAGCCGCTGGCTGCTGACGTCATGGAAGGTGCAGACCAGGGCTGCCCGGGGCGCGAGGAGCCGCAGGAGAGGAGCCAGCCGGCCGTACTCCTCCCACTGGAGGTCGATGACATCGGCTCGTTGGAGCAGTGCTCTCGTGGCCCGATCAGTCAGGAGGTCCACGACGAGCGGGGGCCAGGGAAGGAGGTCGTCGACCCGCAGCAGGACGGGGACCGCACGGTGGACGGCGGTGAGCAGCAGACGACGAGCGCCGCGCCGGTCCCGTGGACGTCCCAGGAACCGGGTGGGCACCAGGACCGAGGTGCGCTCGAGCTCCGCGAGCGCCGCGCGCAGGGAAGGGGTCAGGACGACCACCTGGGATCCCGCCGCTCGATGCGACTGGACGATGCGTGCCAGCAGCACGCCTCCTGCGGTCGCGGGAGCCTCGACGGCCGCCATCGGCGAGAGCACGACGATGGGACGCGGTGGGTTCGTCTTCGTCGAGGGTGCGGCCACCGGGTGGTCTCCTTCGTTCACGCTGGTAGTCTCACCGCAGTCTACGAGCTGGTCTCCCGAACGGCGGCGCAGGATCCGATCGGGGGCGACGATCGGATGCCCACGGTGAGCACGGAGCGGAGGCGAACGTCATGGGGGAGCGGGGGACCGGCCGTCCGACGGTGCTCGGACTGTTCGACTGGAAGCCTCAGACCGGGTCCGGAGCCGGGCTCCTCAACCCCGAGCAGCCCCTTCCCTACCGTGCGGATCTCCTGCCGAGCTCGGGCCGGCTCGACCTCCGAGTCGTGCTACCGGCGTCGACGCGAGTGCATCGTAAGGTGCGGGACGTCGTCGAGCATCGCTCCGGCGTCACGATGGACCTCCTCCTCCGAGCGGTTCCTCGAGCAGCGTCCTCGCAGGCGGTCCTGGCCTTCCTCGAGCATCAGCTCACCGCGCTGTCCTGGGCACGCAGGCATCGACTCCGGCCGTACTCCGCGATCCCAGCGATGGGGATCGCCTGCTGGTGGGCGGAGGAGCTCGCCTCCGGGCAGCGCGATCCACGCCAGGTCGCAGAGATCGTCGCAGGGATCGACCGCCTCTTCGTGTTCAGCAGGAACCAGCGGGAGATCTTCGAGCGAGCCGGGGTTCCCAGGGAGAAGGTGCGGCCGGTCCTCTTCGGGGCTGACCACCGGTTCTTCACACCGGTCGAGGCCGAGCCTCGCTTCGACGCGGTGGCGGTCGGGGTTGACCGTGGTCGAGACTGGCACACTCTCGTCGAAGCCGCGCGCCGGCTGCCGTCCCGACGCTTCTATGTCTTCACCGGACCGGGCCGGATCGTCGGTCCGGATCTCCCCTCCAACCTCACCGTCCACGAACCCGTCGGGTTCAGTGAGTATCGCGAGGTGCTTCGAACCGCTCGGGTTGTCGTCGTCCCCACGTTCGACCTCGCGTACCCGGTCGGGCAGAGCGTGCTGCTCGAGGCGATGGCCAGCGGCCGCTGCACCGTTGTCACAGGTACCTCTGCGATGGCGGACTACATCGAGGACGGACGAACATCACTCGCCGTAACGCCCGGGGACCCGCAGGCTCTGGCCCGAGCTGTGGACGATGCGCTCGGCGATGATTCGGGCCGCGAGATGATGGGCAGGGCCGCGCGCCTTGCCGTCGAAGAGAGGTTCACGTTCGATCATCTCTGGCGGACCATCGGCGAGGAGATCCTTGAGGAGATCGCGTAGGTCCGACGCCGACCTGTTCCGGCAGCTGGTGTGTCAACGGTGTCCCGTCCACCTCGGACGCAGAGAATCGTCGTACCTGACATGGTCGAGATGCTTCAACTCGAGGGGATACATGATGTCCATCCCGATCTCGATCCAATGGATCGGGTAGCCGGGGTTGGTTCCGAAGGCATCACCGGGGTGCAGAGCGAGGTCCTCTTCGTAATACGAGAGCCTGCGCTCGATCTCTCGCAACCATTCGCCAGTGAAGGGCGTGCCGGGGCGGCAGGCGAAGGCACTTGCGCCGACCAGCGACCGGTATCGACGTCGCAGCTCGGGTCCGAGTCGGGCGTCGCGTCCGCCGACGCGGGATGACGAGATCTCGCGGTAGCCGATGATCCATGCGTCCGGGTCCGAGTTGAGACGACGTATCGCGTTCTCGAAATGGAGATCGACGGGCTTTATGTCGGCATAGGCCCCGCCATGATGATGCATGAGATATGCACGCAGATAGTCCGAGCGGTGCACGAACGAGAGGTGGTCATAGGCGGGATGCAAAGGGTGCCCGTGGACTACCAGTCCGGGCAAGGCGTCGGGCGTGACGAGTGCGACGTCGAGGCCCGGATTCGCAGCTCGGAGGGACTCGATGCCCGAGAGGCGATTCGCCGGGACGTCGTTGTCCCCGGTCCACAGGAGAAACAGAGTATGGGGTGCCTCGGAAGGTTCCGCGCCCGTCGCAGAGGAAGCAGGTGGGTCCCGGTGCAGGAAGTACATGCGGGGCAGTTCGCCGATCCGAGATCGATGCCGGTCGACGTCGAAGTGATACGGGGTGAGCGTGTCGTACCTCGAGTACACGGCGTCGCGGATCGCGATGCCTGTTCGCGACGCGCGACGCCGGCCGAGGAGCAGCGCGTGCTTGGCCTTCTTCAGCGGGAGCAGGGGATCCAGACTCGACATGACAGAGAGTCTGGCACTTCCGTCCGCCGGAGGAGCGAGCCGCAGGGTTCAGCGTGCCGGTAGCCTGGTCGGCATTGAGACTGCTGTTGCCCCGCGAAGGGCCGGAGGGACATCGTCATGTCCGGGCGCGACAGGAGCGGAAAGGGGATCGCTGACGTGGCATCGTCTTCAGGCCCACTCGCACTGGGAGGGGTGGGGCACGACATCGCCGGCCTTCGCCGAGTCTTCGCCCTGGTGCCATGGCGGATGCGCTGGCGGGCTCTTGGGCTGCTCATCGCAGCGGGAGCCTCTGCCGTGCTCGACCTGGTCGCCGTCGCGTCGATGCTGCCCCTGACACAGCTTCTTGCGTCTCCCGATTCCCTTCCGGGGATGGTCACCGACGTCCTGGTGCCGCTCCTCGGCACGGACGACCGCAGCACGGTGATCCTCGTCCTCGCCTTCCTGGTGGCGGCGGCCTTCATCATCAAGAACCTGTCCATCATCGCGATCCGGTGGTGGAGCCTGGGGATCACCAACAAGGCCTCCTCGGCCGCACAGGCAGAGCTTCTGCGTCGCTACATGTCTGCCCCCTACGTGGCCCATCGGCGACGCTCGCGCGGCCGGATCATGCAGGTGCTCTCCGGAGCCGCCCCGGCGACGTTCAACGGGATCCTCCTCGGGTACATCACCGTCGTGGTCTACGGGCTGACCGTCCTGATGCTCGCCCTGGCACTGCTCGTCATGGCGCCCTTGGCGTCGCTTGCCGCGATCGTCGTCTTCGGCGGCGCCGCGGCGCTGATCTCCGGGGTCCTCCGCCCCCGAGCCCACCGCAACGGCGAGGAGATGCTCGGACTCGAGACCGACTCCTGGAGGATCCTGGGCCCGGCGATCGATGGCTTTCGGGACGCACGGCTGTTCCGCCGTGAGCAGTACTTCACCGACCGCTATGCGAGGAACCGGGATGACGTGGCGCGCGTGGGTCGCTCCCGCGGCCTCCTGTCCGAGCTGCCCAAGTACGTCCTCGAGATCGTCATGGTCGTCGGCATCCTCGTGGTCGCGATGATCCTGTTCGCGACGAACGACGACTCGACGGGACTGGGGCTGCTGGCAATGTTCGCAGCCGCAAGCTTGAGGATCGTGCCAGCGCTGAACATTGTCGTCGCGACTTACAACGGGATCGTCCTGAGCCGCCCATCGCTTGCGATGGTCGTGGAGGAGCTCCGCGAGCTGGAGCAGGACGAGGAGTTCCCGGTGGGAGAGGTGCGCGGCGAGGCGCAGGTCGTCTTCCCTGTCGCGGATATCCAGGTGCGGGGATTGGGGTTCAGGTACCCGGATGGCACCAGGAACGTGCTGAGCGATGTGACGGTCACGATCCCCGTGGGCCGGAGCGTCGCTCTCGTGGGAGGCTCCGGGGCCGGGAAGACCACCTTCGCCGACATCGTCGCAGGTCTTCTCGTGGCCACCGAGGGAGCAGTGGAGGTGGGCGGGATCGACATCGCCGAGCACCCCCGCGAGTGGCTTTCGCAGGTCGCGATGGTGTCCCAGAAGGTGTATCTGTGGGATGACTCCCTGCGGAGCCTGATCACCTTCGGCCAGAGCCCCGAGGAGATCGACGAGGATCTTCTGCAGGAGGTCGTGCGGCAGGCGCGGCTCACGGAGTTCGTCGACGAGCTGCCCGAGGGGCTCGAGACCCGCATCGGCGAGAACGGTTCACGGCTGTCCGGGGGGCAGGCCCAGCGTGTGGGCATCGCCCGCGCGCTCTACGCCCGGCCGCGCATCCTGATCCTCGACGAGGCGACTAGTGCACTGGACAACGAGACGGAGCACAGGATCACGGAGACCATCGAGACGCTCCACGGCGAGATCACGGTGATCGTGATCGCGCATCGTCTCTCGACGGTGAAGAACGCCGACGAGATCCTCTACTTCTCCGAGGGACGGCTGCGCTCACGAGGGACGATGGCAACGCTCCGGGAGCAGGATCCGGAGTTCGCACGGCTCGTCGCACTCGGATCACTCACCACCTGAGCGAGTCAGCGGCCGGTGAGGACGTGGATCCGGTTCCGCACCCTTTCGTGCAGGTGCTGAACGCGTTGCCACCAGTGGCGCCTCCGCAGCGGTGCCATGAGGCGGTCCAGCTCTTCCTGCTCGGAGTCGAACATCCGCTGGAACTCCTCGGCCCGTGTCGTCGTGCTCATGTCGGTGCGGAACGGGGTGCGGATCAGCGCGGCAGGCGGCTTGCGCTGATTCGCGATGAGCCAGTCGTCGCCGCCCCAGATCCTCAGGGTGTCGGGAATCGCGACGTAGTCCGAGCGTCGCAGGCACATGAACGTTCCGAAGAACCGGGTGGGAGCGTCATGTCTTGCGAGCCGGTGGCTGATCCTGCGTGAACCGTCGTCATGGAAGGTCGACAGGTCGGGACCGACGATGCTGAACAGCCCGTGCCGCAGGATCTTTCCTGCATGAGAGAGCGCTTCGTCCTCGAAGGTGAGGTCGTCGTTCACGATGGCCAGGTACTCCGCGCGGGCCTCCTCCGCCGCAAGGTTCCACGCAGGATTCACGTAGATGTTCGAGTCCTGGGTCAAGTCCCTGGAAGTGGTGTAGCGATCCTTCGCTGAGAGGTCAGGCGGTCAGGGCGGGCAGGGCGTCGGTGGCGACCTCCTCGGGGCTGGTGTCGGGGACGAGGTTGAGGCGGCAGCGGGCGAGGACGTCGAGGCCGAGGTAGCGGCGCCCTTCGGCCCACTCGTCGGTCTGTTCGGCCAGGACCGCGCCGACGAGGCGGACGATCGCCTCGCGGGTCGGGAAGATCCCCACGGAGTCCGTGCGGCGGCGGATCTCCTTGTTCAAACGCTCGGTGGGGTTGTTCGACCAGATCTGCACCCACACGTCCTTGGGAAACCCCGTGAACGCGAGCAGATCGGCGCGGGCCGCGTCGAGGTGCTCGGCCACGGCCGGGAGCTTCTCACCGACGTAGTCCAGCAACCGCTCGAACTGAGCGTTCACGGCTGCCGCGTCGGGCTGGTCATAGACGCTGTGCAGCATCGCTTTCACCGCCGGCCACATGCTCTTCGGCGTCACGGCCATGAGGTTCGCGGCGTAGTGGGTGCGGCACCGTTGCCAGGCTGCCCCGGGCAGGTGCGCAGCGATCGCCTCCACCAAGCCGGCGTGCGCATCGCTGGTAACCAGGCGGACCCCGGCGAGGCCGCGAGCGACGAGGTCAGCGAAGAAGCCGTTCCACGCCGCTCCGGTCTCGGAGGTGGCCACACGCATGCCGAGCACTTCGCGGTGCCCGTCGCCGTTCACGCCGGTCGCGAGCAGGACGACGGCGTTGATCACGCGCCCGCCCTCGCGGACTTTCATCGTCAGCGCGTCAGCGGAGACGAATGTGAATGGCCCGGCCTCGTCCAGGGGGCGGTGGCGGAACTGCTCGACGTGCTCGTCCAACGATGCGGCCATCCGGCTGACTTGCGACTTCGAGAGGCTGTTGATGCCGAGAGTCTTCACGAGCTTGTCCATGCGGCGGGTGGAGACACCGGCGAGATAGCAGTCCGCGACGACCGTGATCAGGGCGGATTCGGCGCGCTTGCGCCGCTCGAGCAGCCACTCGGGGAAGTAGGTGCCGGTGCGGAGCTTGGGGACCGCGACGTCGATCGTGCCGACGCGGGTGTCGAGGTCGCGATGGCGGTAGCCGTTGCGCTGCGCGACCCGGCCGCTGCTGGGGCGGCCGTACTCCGCGCCGGCGACAGCGTCTGCGTCCGCGGAGAGCAGGGAGTTGATCACGTCCTGGAGCAGGCTGCGCATCAGATCCGGGGACGCTTCAGCCAGGGCTTCACCGAGCAGGCCGGAAGGGTCGACAATATGGGGAGCGGTCATCGTGATGACTCCGTTCGAGAGTGCTGTGAGAGGTTCACTCGAAAGATCACACGGTGGCCGCGCCCACGTCCGGGACGATCACGGGGCCACCGCGCTACACCACTATGCGGGACTCAACTGAGTCCTGCTGGAGGACGCGGATCCTCGGATGCGAGAAGTCGAGCGGCTCCGGTGAGTTGTTGACGATCAGCACCTCGGCGACGAAAGGGTGCTGGGCGCACTGCAGCGCCGTGGCACGGAGTTCGGAGGCGCGCTGGAGGGTCGGGATGACCACCGAGAACGTCCGGTCCGACATGAACTCTCCTCGAGACGGGTGGGCGGGCTGAACCGGCGCCGTCCTGGTGATGGAGGACGAGGGGCGACCCCCTCATCCATCGTTCGCCGGATATCCCGAGGGTAGTCCGTCACAAGTTGGTCAAAAGTCCTGTGGCATCGGACAGGTGTTGGATAAAGTCCGAGTTCTGTGACGCTTTGTCCGGTTTTGACCCCATGGACAAGAAGTGGTCGAGTGCCGGATCCGCCGGCACGTCGGACGCCGAGGCGCGCCGCAAGGGCGCTGAGTAGTCGGGAGGAGCTGTGAGTACAGCGCGTGAGAAGGTTGGCGTCGGGCGAGTGTCCGATGCCGCTTCCCGCCGTGGTCGGCAGCTGAGCGCGAACCCGACTGCCGATTCCCCTCGCCGGGCTTCAGCACGAAGTGAGTGGCTCGCTGTGCCGCTGATGGTGACGGTGGATCTCCTGGCGCTCGTGATCGCGGGTGCCATCGCGTTCGTCGTTCGGCAGGAAGTGCTGGGGCCGGCAGGGGATCTCAGCGAGAACGTGGCCGATGCTTCCTCTGCCATGACCGCGGGATGGTTGCTCGCCATCGCGTTCCTCAACGGCTATGACCGTCGCCTGCTTCCTTCAGGACCCGAACTCTTCCGCAACGTCTTGCATGCCTCCGTGGCGGCCTTCGGGATCGTGGGTGCCGTCGTCTATCTGCTCGATCTGGAGCTCTCGAGGGCCTACTTCCTTGCGTTCTTCGCGCTCGGCCCGCCGCTCCTCGTGATCGATCGCCTCGTGCTCCGGCGTGCCCTCAATGCGCTCAGGGTGCGGGGTCATCTGCGCAGTTCGGTGATCGCTGTGGGACCCGTCGAGCATGTCGACGACCTTGCCCGCACGATCCATCGCGAACGCTGGCTCGGGATGGACATCGTCGGTGCTGTGATTCCGGCGTCGTCCCGGGCGGTTGTCGGGGAGCAGTCGACGCGGGGGATCCCGGTGCTCGGCACGGAAGCGGACCTGTTGGCGATCGCTGCGGAACGGAGCCCGGAGGTGCTTCTCTTCACCGCCGGGTCCACCGCGAACGCCGAGGAGTTCCGCAGAACCGCGTGGGCGTTGGAAGACCGCGACATCCGAGTCATCGTGGTGCCCGCGCTCACCGAGATCTCCGCCGAACGCGTGTCGATGCGACCGGTGGCCGGCCTTCCCCTCGTGCACATGGACCTTCCTCGCGCTCGCCGCGCGGTCACCTGGGCGAAGCGTGCCTTCGACGTGGTCGGTTCCGCATTGGCACTCGTGCTCCTGTCTCCGGTGCTCGGTCTGATCGCGCTGTCGGTGAAGCTGAACGATGGCGGGCCGGTGATCTTCCGCCAGGAGCGCGTGGGCCACGACGGCAAGCTCTTCGAATTCCTGAAGTTCCGCACCATGGTCACCGACGCCGAAGCGATCCAGGTCGAGATGACCGAGCGCTGGGCCCAGGACAAGGGCAACGACGTCATGTTCAAGATGCGCAACGACCCCCGCATCACGAAGCCCGGTCGCTTCCTGCGCCGCTACTCCCTGGACGAGCTGCCGCAGCTGTGGAACGTGGTGCGCGGCGAGATGAGCCTCGTCGGGCCTCGCCCTGCCCTGCCTCGAGAGGTCGCGGTCTACACCGAGGATGCGCACCGCCGGCACAACGTCCGCCCAGGCATCACCGGGCTGTGGCAGGTTTCCGGCCGCAGCGACCTCAGCTGGGAGGACACGATGAGGCTCGACCTGTACTACGTGGACAACTGGTCGTTCACCCAGGACCTGCTCATCCTCATCCGCACGGTCCGAGCGGTCATCAGCTCCGCCGGAGCGTATTGATGATGAGGGCTGATCCGTCGGCGAACCGTCCGCCACGGAACCGCCCACTCCCGGCGCGCGCACGACTCATCGCGCTCGCCGTGCTCATGGCGTGCCTCATCGGCGTGTTCGGTCTGCTGCTCAACAAGGACGGCTGGGCGGTCAACCGCGCGAACGTGTGGGTCTGGGCTAACCTCACCGGCCCGCTCGGGCTTCAGGGCGTCATCACCCCTGAGCAGTTCTCGGTCGTCGCGAACGTTGCGCTGTTCGTCCCGATCATCGCGGCTCTGACGCTGCTCCTGCCGTCGTGGTGGTGGGTCGTCGCGGCCGGTGCGGGGTCGTTCCTCGTCGAGTGGTATCAGCATTCCCTCGGCACTCGCCAGGCTGAGGTCTCGGACGTCATCACCAATACAGCAGGCGCCCTTCTCGGGGCTGTTGCGGGGAGGGTTCTGAGGCGTCGACTCACCCGTCTGGACGCCGTCACCGGTGGTGGCGCCGAGAGTTCCTGGGCAGGATCCAGCGCGGAAAGCGCGCCCACCACTCCCGGCGCAGCTCCTCGCGGGTCGGGGGGCGGCCCAGACGGAGCGCCAGATGATCGGGATTGACCTGGCTGACTGCTCGCGCGAGGGCCCACGCCTCGCGAGGGCTGGAGACGTCCCGCAGCATCGCCAGCCGGATCCTGCGTGCATCGCGCCGGTCGTGCAGGGCAGTCCAGAGGTGCACCTGCCGGCCGCCCCGCGCCCGCTCGGGGCGGGCTGTCACAAGGGCGAGGGGAACAGTGGCGCCGAGCTCCTGTGCGAGAGCGTCGAGGTGATCTCGCTCCGACGGGTTCAACCGAGTCCACGAGACGTCGACATCGTGCGTCGGACGGACGAAGGCGTCACGAGCGGCATGCACGAGCAGCAGCAGGCGCTGGTGCTGGAGAGTCGGTACCGGACAGTCGATCCCGCCCAGCTCTGTCGTGGTCCGGTCGGTCCAGAAGCGCTGGAAGGTCGCTTCCGGATCGAGATCGAGCCCGGGGAACGATCGATGCACGTCCACCGTTCCCCACACCGCGTGATGGAAGGTCGCTGCGTGTGCGAAGACGCTGCCATGCGAGAAATGTGTGAGCTGGTGCCAGTTGGCAGATTCAAGTGCCTCGCACAGGGCATCGACCCGATCGGGCCGCACGAGCACATCGCAGTCGCTCGAGGGCATCCGACCGGCAGCGAGATCCTCGTGCAGCGCCACCCCCTTGACGTGCAGGATGGAAGCCTCGGCTCGTCGTGCGATGAGTTCGAGCACACCGTGCGCGAGCCGCAGCCGGGTCGGCACGGGCACGGGGGCGGCGAGCTGGTCCATGACGACACTCTAGGCGTCCAGGTGAACACCGTGAGCGCAGGTTTCCGCTCGATCCGGAGACCGAACGCCTTCGATCACCGATGATGGACCTCGGAGAGGCGACGGCACACGATGGACGTGCCTCGCGGCGCGCTGATCAAGGAGAACACAGAACGGAGGCCGGACGGATGCAGGAGCTGGAGGGGCGCATACAGCGCTATGCCTGGGGCTCCGCGACCGCGATCCCGGAGTTCCTCGGGAAGGAGCCCGACGGAGGGCCTTGGGCCGAGGCCTGGTACGGCGCGCATCCGGTGGCGCCCTCCCGTCTCGACGACGGACAGGGCCTGGACGAGCTGATCCGGCAGGATGCCCGGCGGGCCCTCGGAGACGATGTCCACCGCGCATTCGACGGCAGGCTCCCGTACCTCCTGAAGATCATCGCTCCGGACAAGCCGCTGTCCCTCCAGGTGCACCCGGGCAGGGAGCACGCCGCCGAGTCCTTCGCCGCGGAGAATGCCGCAGGACTGGCGCTCGACGACCCTGAGCGCAACTATCGGGACGACAACCACAAGCCCGAGATGCTGGTCGCGCTCACCCGCTTCAACGCCCTCTGCGGTTTCCGCACACCCCGACGGGCGGCGACGATCCTCGAAGGGCTCGACACCCGACTCACCTCACGTCTGCATGCCCTGCTCCTTGCCAACCCCACCGCGCACGGAATGCGGGCCGCGTTCCGCACCCTCGTGTCCCGATCCATGCGCCCCTCACAACCCCTCGTGGACGAGGTGGTCGCCGCATGCCGGCAGAGGTTCGAGAACGGCCGCTCGCCATCTCCGCGCATCGACCGTTCGGTGATGAGCCTCGCCGAGCACCATCCGGGTGATCCCGGGATCGTCGCCGCACTGCTGCTGAACCCGGTCACGCTCGACCCGGGGGAAGCGCTCTTCGTCCCCGCGGGTACGCTGCACTCCTATCTGAGCGGCACCGGCGTGGAGATCATGGCTGCAAGCGACAACGTGCTGCGCGCGGGCCTGACCCCGAAACGGGTCGATGCCGAGGAGATGCTGCAATGCGTGAGCGTCCAGGCTGCACCGCCCCTTCGCGTCGCCCCGGAGCGGCAGACCCGACGCACCGTCGCGTACTACGCACCGGTGGACGACTTCGAACTCACTCTGACGACCCTGGAGGACCCGAACGGTATGTTCCGTCCGGTCCACGTCGTCCCCGGTGCCGGGCCGCGAATTCTCCTCGGACTCGCGGGTGACGTGCTCCTGGAGTCGGGCGGAGGCCGACGCCGGTTGCGCGCGGGAGAGGCCGTGTTCGTCCCGGCCTCGGACGGCCCGGTCCGCGCCGGTGGGCGTGGACGCTTCGTACAGGCGTGCGTTCCGTGACCCGGACGTGGCAGCCCAAGCCGATGGTCCGGGAGCATGACGGGGACGCACTCTGGGCCGGCCCCCTTCCGGACGGCCCCATCGTGCGGCTCGACGACATGGCCGCTCTTCTCCTCGAGACGCTCGTGGAGGAGAGTCGAGTCGGGAGCGACGGAGCGTCGCCCCTTAGTGCGGAGCACGTCCTCGAACGCCTGGAGAGCGTTCTCGTGGACCGCCCCGTCGACGCGGAGGAGACCGTGGAGCAGTTCTTCGCAGACCTCGAGCGCGTTGGGCTCGTCGAGGGGGTCGAGGACGGCAGGGACCCCGGAACCGCTCGGCGCGCCCCTACGGACTCTGCCATTGGCAGTTCGGAGGCCACAGGATGAGAACGGCGAGATCGGTGCATGTGCTGGTTGCCGGGACGTCCGTGCAGATGGACTTTGCACCTGGACACGAGGACCTCGCCGACGAGGTGGAGGCACTTTGGGCGCATGTCGTCGACCGCGACCGGACGGTTGCAGCGTCACCGGCCATCAGACGCTTCTACACGCCATCGGGCGTGTCGCGGGGCGGTGGTCCGGAGATCCAGTCGGTGGTTCCCGGGGCGGGTGCCGCGTACGCTGTCTCGGGCGATGTCACCGTGGCACTGATCGAGCATCTCGTAGGCTCCCGGATCCTCCTCCACGCGGGAGTGGTGGACCATGACTCTCTGGGCGTGGTCATGGTCGTGGGCGAGTCAGGCGCGGGGAAGTCGACCGCCACGCTCGCACTCGGCCGTGAAGGGCGTTATCTCACCGACGAGCTGACCATCCTCGACCCGATCGACCTGCACGTCACCGCCTACCCGAAACCGATCTCCCGGCGGGTGGGCACGGCGGTGAAGCGTGATCACTCACTGGCAGAGCTGGGCCTTGTCCATAACGACACAGCATCGCGACCGGATCTGGTCGTGTTCCTGCACCGGGGGGCGGACATCGAGCCGCATCTGGAGCGGGTGCCGCATGCGGAGGCACTCCTGACGCTGGTCGGGCAGTCCTCCTCGACCTGGACCGTCCCCGGCGCCCTGACGCGACTCTTGGAGCTCCTGGAGCATGGCGGCGGAGCAGTGAGGGCCCACTACACGGAAGCTGCCGACCTGCCAGGCATGCTCGAGTCATTGCCCCCCGTTCTGCCCGGCGGCCGCTGGGAGGCGCTGAATGGTCTGCATGCATCCCTGCCGCCCGAGAGTCGGATCGGACTCTTCCCCGTGCGGGAAGCCGTAGCCGTCGACGGAGGGATCGTCGTCCTCGACCCCGGGCGCGCACTGCACCTGACGGGCGTCGTGGCGGTCGTCTGGCACGTGCTCGCGGAGAACGGACCTCTCACGGAGGACGAGGTGATCGCACGCGTCGTCGATGTTCTCGGCCCCCACCCGCAGGCGGCAGAGTTGGTCGACGATGCGCTGACGTGGCTCCGCCGCGAGGTGCTCGTCCCTGAGCTCCGGCCCCTCACGTCCGGCTGAGCAGCGTCGCCAACTGTCCCACCAGATCATCCAGCAGGTCAGCACACGCCGCAGCCTCCGCCGCCGGGCGTCGGTAGGGGTCTGGGACGTTTCGTCCGCGGGGAAGGGCCAGTCGGGACCAGGCCGCTATCGACTCGCGGGTCAGCGGTCCACTGCCGGCCTGTTCGGCGAGCTCGGGCACATGGCCGACCAGCCCCGCACGTCGTGCCGTTCCGGGGTACTCCTCCACGACGAACCCCAGCTGACGGTCGGACATCGTCAGCACCAGATCCGCGTCGAGGACCCGGGAGTCCAGCGCGGAGGCGCGGAACGCCGACGGATCCGGTCCTCGGCGGCGCAGCTCCGCGGCCATCTGCGCCTCCATGCCCTCACCCACCAGAGCGAACGTCCCCGCGCTGGACACCTCGATGTCCGGGACCAGATGACGCAGCAGATGCTCGGCATACGCGGAACGGCAGACGTTCCCGGTGCACACGAACATCACCGAGCGCACGGGCTCGCCGGCGGGGGAGGGCGTGGTCGTCGCAGGCATGGACTCAGGGTAGCGGCGTCGATCCCGACCGGACGGCTGGTCTGCCTGCTCACAGCACTGCCCTCCTGACCGGGCCCGGTCGTAGGGTGAACGTCTACGGGCGCCGCGCTCGCGCCGTGCCCATGAACCCGCTCCCAGGAGGCACCAGATGGCCCGCACCAGCTTCGCCCAGCTCCTCGTCACCCAGCTCCGCGACCTCGGCGTCCAGCGGATCTACGGCGTGGTGGGGGACTCCCTGAACCCCGTCGTCGACGCCGTGCGCACCACCGATGGCATCGAGTGGGTCCACGTGCGCAACGAGGAGGCCGGCGCCTTCGCCGCCGGCGCCGAAGCACGGCTGACCGGCAGGCTCGCGGTGTGTGCGGGTTCTTGCGGGCCGGGCAACACCCACCTCGTCCAGGGCCTGTACGACGCCCACCGCGACGGCGCCCCCGTGCTCGCCATCGCCTCCCACATCCCCTCCGGCAAGATCGGCACCGGCTTCTTCCAGGAGACCCACCCCGAGGCCCTGTTCCAGGAGTGCTCCCACTTCTGCGAGATGGTCAACTCCGGCACCCACGGCGCCCGGATGCTGCACATCGCCATCCAGACCGCCATCGCCGAGCGCGGCGTCTCCGTGCTGGTCCTGCCCGGCGACGTCGCCGACGACGAGGTCGACGGGCCGCTGACCCGCGACCTCGCCACCGAGCTCGGCGCAATCCAGCCCGCCCCCGGGCCCGTGGGCCGCCTGGCCGAGATGATCGACGAGGCCCGCACCGTCATGCTGTTCGCCGGCGCCGGCGTGCGCGGTGCCCGCGAGGAGGTACTCGCCCTGGCCGACCGGGTGAAGGCCCCCGTCGGCCACGCCTTCGGCGGCAAGGAATGGATCCAGTACGACAACCCCTTCGACGTCGGCATGAGCGGCCTGCTCGGCTACGGCGCGTGCTACGACGCGATGCACGAGGCCGACCTCGTGCTCCTGCTGGGCACCGACTTCCCCTACAGCGAGTTCCTGCCCGATGGCGATGGCACCCCGAGGATCGTTCAGATCGACGCGAACGCCTCCCGCCTGGGTCGCCGCGTCCCGCTGGACCTCGCGGTCCACGGCGACATCGCCCTCACCCTCCAGGCCGTGATGCCGCTGCTGACCGGCACGAAGGACGCGAAGTTCCTCCAGCGCATGCTCAAGCAGCACCACAAGGCGCTCAAGGGCGTCGTCTCGGCGTACACGAAGAACGTCGAGCGGATGACCCCGATCCATCCCGAGTTCGTCGCCGCCACCCTCGACGACCTCGCCGACGACGACGCCGTGTTCACCGTGGACACCGGCATGTGCAACGTGTGGGGCGCCCGCTACATCACCCCCAACGGGAAGCGGCGCGTGTTCGGGTCCTGGCACCACGGCACGATGGCCAATGCGCTCCCACAGGCCATCGGCGCCTCCAAGGCCTACCCGGGTCGCCAGGTGATCTCGATGAGCGGCGACGGCGGTCTCGGCATGCTGATGGGCGAGCTGCTCACCGTGAAGCTGCACCGACTGGACACCAAGATCGTGGTGTTCAACAACTCGAGCCTCGGCATGGTCAAGCTCGAGATGCTCGTCGAGGGACTGCCCGACCACGAGACCGACCACGAGGACGTCGACTACGCCGCGATCGCCAACGCCGTCGGGATCCACGCCGTGCGCATCACCGACCCGAAGAAGCTGAAGAGGCAGCTCGCCGACGCGCTCGCGACCCCTGGCCCCGTCCTTATCGACGTGGTCACTGACCCCGACGCCCTGTCGATGCCTCCGAAGATCACCGCCCAGCAGATCCGCGGCTTCGCCTCCGCCTCGACCAAGGTCGTGCTCGGCGGCGGCGTGGGCAAGATGCTCGACATGGCCGCTGCGAACCTTCGCAACATGCCGCGCTGACCCGCCTCGGCGGTGCGGCCGATCAGTCGCAGGCGATCCGTCGAGTCGGCGGTTCCGCGGCCCTGTGCTGCGGGAGGCTTATGAACCGACCCCCACGACGGCCTGCCCGCGGTGCTCGCGTACCTCCAGGGAAAGGTGGTCGTGGTGGCCCCCGCCGGGGTCGTGCCCGAAGTGCGGAGGGGTCCTGAGTGTAACCGGCGCCGTGTCGACCCGCTGCCGCCCACCATCGACGATCTCGGCGTGACCGCAGTGCTCACCCTCGGTCGGCACCAGGCCGTCGGCGACGCTCTCCACGCCTGGGACCACGCCCGGGGCATCCCCTCGATGGTGCTCCAGGACGACGTGCTCACCCCGCTGTCCGCATCCCCGCCCCCGGACACCACGGTCCTGGCCTGGACCGCGGAGGACGGCGAGGAGCTCCGGAGAGGTCGGGACGACCTCTCCGTGCGAGTGGTCGGCTCGCAGCGGCTGTGGCAGGCGGCGCATGGCACCCCGTCGGTCGTGACCTCACTGGAGGAGACGCCGGTGGTGCTCGGCCAGCTCGCCGTGCCCGAGCTGCCCCGACGGGTGACCCTCGCCGCGGCCCGCGCCGCCGCGACCGGGTCGGGGGCGCTGTACCGGCCCGGCCTCGGGGAGACCGACCGAGTGTCCGTCGCCGTCCATGCACGGCTCTCGAAGCGCGGAGTCGAACTTCAGGACGCGGCCACGTCGATCGAGGAGCAGCGCCGCGGGATCGTCACCGTGCTCTCGGCCGACGTGTTCGAGGCCGCGGTGCGCGGCCTGCCCGCCTGGGTGCACGCCCCGCACGGCCCGTCCTGGATCCTCGCGCAGTGGGAGCGCTACGGGATGCGGCCGCTCGGAGGCGACCCGACCCCGGCGCCTGTGGTCGCGCCCGACGAGCCGGCCCGGCTCATCGCCCAGCTGCTCGAGGGCCGCTCCTGACCCGGCAGGTGTCCTCGTCCGGAGATCAGCCGACGGGCAGGTCGCCGGTCTCCTGCGCCTCCGCGAGCTGCTCCCGGATCTCCTCGACGAACTCGATCACCGCGTCACCGCCGGAGACCGGACCGCCGGCGAGCATCCCGTCGGCGCCAAGGAGGACCGCGGACGGTGAGGCATTCGCGCCGAGTGCGGCGCGGGCCGTGAAGTACGGGTCGTAGAGCGCGCGTCCGGCGGAGAGGTCCGTGGAGCGGGGGGACAGCTCCTCGATCGCGCGGGAGAAGACGTAGTGGATCTCGAGCACCCCGCCGAGATCCCGGAGCCACTCCTCCGAATGGCCGAGCACCCGGACGCACGGACCGCATCCCTCCGTGACGAACAGGAGGAGCACCGCACGGCTGCGGGCGAGCTGGTGGAGGGTGACGAGCGAGCGGTCGGGCTTCTGCAGGACAGCCCCGGGGATCACGACCCGCTCGTAGTCCAGCATCCCGTCCTCGCCGACGTCCTCGCCGTCGAGCGGGTCCGCGTCTCCGGTGCTCGACACACCCGTCGGCGCCGCATCCGTCGCCGCCCCGCCCGCAACGGCAGCCCGCCCGGTGCCACCGGCATCGGCCGGCACCGCCGGCATCGCCCCACCCAGCGTGCACACCGTCAGCGCGATCGCCGCGAGGAGTGCGATCCCGAGCCCCACGAGCGCGAGCGGGGTCTGCACGAGCGCGGTGGTCATGAGCCCCGTCGCCGCAGAGGCGATGGTGAGCACGCCGAGGATGGTGAGGATGATGTTCCGCCCGAGCGTCGCCTTGGAGACGGTGGGGGAGGCGAGGGTGCCGAAGCAGGAGCACTCCACCTCCTCCTCGAAGGTGAGCGCCCGGCCGATGATCACCAGGTACGCGAGCATCAGCGCGGCGACCAGCACGGAGACCATCACCTGCAGCGGCACGGCCGGGAACCACAGCGCCAGGGCGAGGACGATCTCGGCGACCGGCAGCACGGAGGCGATCGAGCGGTGCAGCGGCTCGAAGGGCAGGCGCAGGGAGATCATCGCGTCCTGCGTCGCCTGCCGGGAGCCGAGCTTCGCGAGCCCGGAGACGAGCAGCGTGATCGACAGCAGGATCGGTGCGGCGAGCAGCACGGCCATGCGGGAAACCCCTCCTCGCGTCGGCCCGGACCTCGGGGCGACGTCACCGTCCATTGTCCGCCATCGAGGCACCCTCCGGACCGACCGTCCGGACAGTCCGCAGGCCCGGGACCTACCCTTGCCCGCATGGCCACCGACGCCCCCGCCACCGCACAGTCCGACGCCACCCAGCCCGCCGCCGCCCACCCCGACGTCGACCCCACGACCCGCGAGCGGATCCTCGCCGACGTCGCCGCGCTGCGCGCCTCCTTCGACGCCGGCACCACCCGTCCGCTCCAGGCGCGCCTCGACCAGCTGGACGCCCTTGCCCGCGGTGTGCGCGCCGAGCGCAGCCGGCTCGTCGCCGCACTCGCCGAGGACCTCGGCAAGTCCCGCACCGAGTCCGCGATCACCGAGCTCGGCGTGGTCACCGCGGAGATCGCGCACATGCGCCGGAACCTCCGCGGGTGGCTGCGCCCGCAGAGCTTCGATCCCGGTGCCCTGCTCGCCCCGGCGCGCGGGCAGATCCGCCGCGAACCGCTCGGGACCACGCTGATCATCGCGCCGTGGAACTACCCCGTGAACCTCGCGCTCGCCCCGCTGATCGGCGTGATCGCGGGCGGGAACACCGCGCTGCTGAAGCCCAGCGAGGTCGCCCCGGCCACCTCCGCCGCGCTCGCGCACCTCGTGCGCACCCACCTCGACCCCGCCTGGGTGCGGGTGGTGGAGGGCGGGGTCCCCGAGACCACGCTGCTGCTCGAGCAGCGCTTCGACCTGATCCTCTACACCGGCAACGGGACCGTGGGCCGGATCGTGTCCCGCGCCGCCGCCGAGCATCTCACCCCGGTCGTCCTCGAGCTCGGCGGGAAGTCGCCCGTGTTCGTGGACGAGGGCACGGACCTCGCCGCCGCCGCGCGCCGCATCGTGTGGGGCAAGTTCACCAACACCGGCCAGACCTGCATCGCGCCCGACCACCTCATGGCCACCCCGCGCACCCTCACCGCGCTCGTCCCGCACCTGCGCCGCGAGACCCTCGCCCTGTACGGCCGGGACCCCAGGCGCTCCGCCGACTACGGCCGGATGGTCAGCGAGAAACAGTTCGACCGGGTGCTCGGCCTCATCGACGACGACAAGGCCGTCCTCGGCGGCACCGCCACGGCCGACCGCTCAGCCCGCTACCTCCCGCCCACGATCCTCGACCGCGTTGACTGGGACGACCCGGTGATGGGGGAGGAGATCTTCGGCCCCGTCCTGCCGCTGCTGGCCGTGGACGGCCCGGACGAGGCGATCGCCCGCATCCGCGCCGGGGAGAAGCCGCTGACCGCCTACGTGTTCACCCCCCGCCGCGAGATCGAGGAGCGCTTCGCCGAGGAGACCTCGTCCGGCTCCCTCGCGCTCGGGCTCACCCTCGCGCACGTCGGCACCCCGGCCATGCCCTTCGGCGGGGTGGGGGAGTCCGGCACCGGCGCGTACCACGGCCGGGCGAGCCTGGAGACGTTCACCCATGCCAAGCCCGTGGTCCGCAAGCCCCTCCACCCGGACACGCTGCGGCTGGTGATGCCGCCCTACCGGCCGTGGAAGAAGGCGCTGCTGGGCCGGCTGTTCCGCTAGCCCCGTCGGCCGCCCGGGGCCGCGCCCCGGCGCTCGGGCGCGCGCTCGGAGCCAGCCCCCGTCGGCCGACGGGCTCCCGACGCCCGCCCCCGTCGGCCGCCCGGCCGACCCGCGCCCTGCCCGCCTGGCGACGAAGGTCCCACCCGTCCCCTCCGGAGGTCCACGACCCTCCCGTCGGAGGTCGAGTCCCCTCTCCTCGCAGGCTCCGCGCAGGAGCAGCGGGTCTACCGTCGTGCCATGGCCCGCAAGGGCCGACGGACCCGGCCCCGCACGGCCGCCGGACACGAGGAGCAGTCATGACCCAGTCACCGCCCACCGCACCGCCGCCGCCCGGCCCGTACCCTGGCCCGGTCCCCTCCGGCCCCACCCCGCCCGCGCAGGGCCGGCCCGCGGGCCCGAACTTGATCAACGGCGCGACCGTCCACGGGATCATGGGTCGGCGCCGCATCCGCCACCCGTGGGAGCTGCCGCTGCTCACCGTGGCCGTCGTGATCTCGATCTTCCTGTACCTCGCCTGGATCGGCTCGCTGGTGGGCCTCGCCTACCTGTACACCGACCAGGGCGAGGAGGCGGTGACGAAGGTGTGGGAGTACATCGGCTGGGCGCCGATCGTCGGCCAGCTCGCGCTGATCATCCCGCTGCTGCCGCTGATCATCTGGTGGGTCCGCGCGATCATGTACGCCCAGCTGCGCGCCACCAGCGTGCGCATGAGCCCCACCCAGTTCCCCGAGGGCTACCGCATGGTGGTCGAGGCGGCCGAGCAGTTCGGGCTGCGCAAGGTCCCCGACGCCTACGTCACCATGGGCAACGGCGTGATCAACGCCTTCGCCTCCGGCCACGGGTTCCGCCGCTTCGTGGTCGTGAACTCGGACCTGTTCGAGATCGGCGGCGCGAGCCGCGACCGGGAGGCGCTGCGCTTCGTGATCGCCCACGAAGTGGGCCACCTCGCCGCCGGCCACGTCTCCTACTTCCGCCTCGTCTTCGCGAACCTCATCAGCCTCTTCCCGATCCTGGGCCCGGCCTACTCCCGCGCCCAGGAGTACACCGCGGACAACTACGGCTACGCCGCCGCCCCCGCCGGCGCGCCCGGCACCATGGCGCTGCTCTCCGGCGGCAAGTACCTGAACGCCGAGGTCAACGTCCACGAGCTCGCCGACCGCGCCGCCACCGACCCCAGCTTCTTCATCCACTGGGTGAACTGGGGCTCCTCCCACCCGGTGACCACCTGGCGCGCCCACGCCCTGCGCGACCGCTCCAAGCCCGGCGCGCTGTGGATCCGCCCCAGGGGTCATCTGTTCGCCTCGCCCCTGCCGCCCGGGCACGTGTGGTCCTCGAAGTTCCCCACCCCCGCCGAGGCGCGGGCCATGCTCGATGCGGCCGACGGGATCCGCCCGCCCGGGTACGCGGAGCAGTTCGGCCGCTTCACCGGCATGGCCTACCCTGGCCGTCCCTCGCTGCGGGAGGTCCAGACCGCCGCGCCGCTGCTCAGCGACCGCACCGGCTACGTCATCCCGCCCGGCCCCTACGCCGACGACGCCCGCGGGGCGAAGTGAGGCGCCGACGCTGACTGAGCCGTGCTGACCGGGAGGGCGCGGGGGAGGGGCGGTGGTGCGCCCCACGCCCCCGCGCCCTCCCGAAACCTGCACTGAGTGCATAAGGTGGCGGGGTGATCCCCGACCCCAGCGCGCCGACCCCGCCGGTGCGGCGCAAGCTCCTGCTCGCCGTCCTCCTCGCCCCCCTTTTCATGGCGCTCATCGCCGTGAGCGTCATCAACGTCGCCCTCACGGCGATCGGCGAGGGACTGCACGCGGACACCGGGTCGCTGCAGTGGGTCATCTCCGGCTACGCCCTGTCCTTCGCGATCCTGCTCGTCCCCGCCGGGCGCGCGGGCGATGCGACCGGGCGTCGGCGCATGTTCGTCTCCGGCGTCGCGGTGTTCACCCTCGGCTCGCTGCTCTCGGGCTTCGCCCCGAACGTGGAGCTGCTGAACCTCTCCCGCATCCTCCAGGGCATCGGCTCGGGCCTGCTGAACCCGCAGACGGTCGCGCTGATCCAGCAGCACTTCCGCGGCCAGGACCGCGCCCGCGCCTTCGCGCTGCTCGCCACTACGGTCGCGGTCGCCACCGCCATCGGCCCCGTCGTCGGCGGCCTGCTCATCCAGCTGCTCGGCCCGAACTGGGGCTGGCGCTGGATGTTCCTCATGAACGTCCCGATCGGCCTCGCCGCTATCGCCGGCACCTTCAAGTTCATCCCCGACGACCGCATCCGCGGCCGGGAGCGACCCGACCTCGACCCCGTCGGCACCCTCCTGCTGTGCCTGGCGATCCTCGGGATCATGCTGCCCTTCCTCGAGCGGGGCGTGAGCACGCTGGTGTGGCTGTCCTTCCCCATGGGCCTCGTGATCCTGGGCCTGTGGTGGCGGTGGGAGCAGCGCTACAAGTTCCGCGCCCGCACCCCCATGGTCGACACCGCGATCTTCGCCAACAAGGCCTTCCGCAACGGCATCCTCATCGTCTCGGTGTACTTCCTCGGCGCCACCAGCGTGTGGATCATCGTGCCGCTGTTCCTGCAGATGCACCTCGGCCACACCGCCTTCGAGGCCTCGCTGCTGGGCCTGCCCTCCTCGATCGCCGCCGCGATCAGCTCCCAGATCGCCGGCCGCTACGTCCTCACCCTCGGGCGGCGCATGGTCATCGCCGGCTTCGGCATCGCGTTCCTGGGCCTGCTCGGCACGACGGTGCTGGCCGGGTTCGTGGAGAGCGGCGCCGTCGCCTTCTGGTGGCTCGCCGCACCGCTGATGCTCATGGGCCTCAGCCAGGGCATGACCATCTCCCCGAACCAGACCCTCACCCTGAACTCCGTGGACCCGCGCTTCGGCGGCGTCGCCGGCGGCATCCTCCAGCTCGGCCAGCGCCTCGGCGCCGCTATCGGCACCGCGATGATCCCCGGCATCATCTTCGCGCTGACCGACGGCGGCACCGCCTGGCTCGAGGCGTTCACCATCGCGCTGGTGATCATCATGGCCCTCACCCTCGCCGCCATGGGCGTCTCCTTCGCCGACCGGGCGCGGGAGAAGGAGGCGCCCGGGGCGCTGTGAGGGGATGCCCTCCGGTCAGGTCCCGGCACTGCGGGGCCGACGGGGCCGGGGGCCGACGGGGCCGGGGGGCCGACGGGGCCGGGGGGCCGACGGGGCCGGGGGGCCGACGGGGCCGGGGGGCCGACGGGGCCGGGGGGCCGACGGGGCCGGGTGGGGACGCGCCGGGCAGACGCAGCGCGTGCAGATCGAGTTCGGTGCCCGGATCGTCCAGGGTCCCCAGGGCCCCGAGTTCGCGGGCTGGACCTTCTCGCGGGTGCTGCCGCCGCGCTGAGCCCCGTGGCGCTGAGCCCGTCGGCCGCCTGTCGCCGGCGCCGGGCGCGCCGCGCCCCGCGCGGAGAGCCCCGTCGGCCGATTTGTACTGAGTAGATCCATCGCTGTCATTCCGAGGTGCGTCATGAGATGACGTTCCTCGGCAAAAAATTCGCCAAAGGGCGGGAATGACTCCGGAGGGGCGCTTTCCGACACCCCTCCGGCGGGGCACCGTTGTTCCGTGCCTCGCGCGGGTGCACGGCCCGGCCCCTCCGGACCGTCCCGAGACCCCGGGATCATCGCGCAGCGGCCGCTTGTTTTCCCCGTCCCGTCGGCCGCCCGTCTCCCCGGGCCAGTCTCTTCCTCAGGAGTTCCCCATGACCGCACCCCGTCGCACCCCCAGCCACCGCGCCGAGGGCTCCGCCCAGTACTTCCGCGGCGTCAAGGTCGCCCCGAAGATCGCGGCCGCCACCGGCGGTGCCGTGATGGTCGCGGGCCTCGGCCTCGCCGGCACCACCACCGCCTCCGCGAACGACTCCGTGTGGGACAAGGTCGCCAAGTGCGAGTCCGGCGGCAACTGGTCCATCAACACCGGCAACGGCTACTACGGCGGCCTCCAGTTCTCGAAGTCGACCTGGAAGGCCTTCGGCGGCACCGCCTACGCCGCGACCGCGAACAAGGCCACCAAGGCCCAGCAGATCGCCGTCGCCAAGCGCACCCTGTACACCCAGGGCCCCGGCGCCTGGCCCACCTGCGGCAAGAAGGCCGGCCTGACCAAGGCCAACGGCGGCGCCGCCAAGAACGCCCAGCCGTCCGGCAGCTCCACCGCCGCGTCCCGCAGCACCACCACCGCGCGCACCTCCCCGGCCACCTCCTCCAAGCTGGTCGTCGACGGCAAGTTCGGCCCCGCCACCACTCGCGCGCTGCAGAAGTGGGTCGGCGTGAAGCAGGACGGCTCGCTCTCCACCTCCGACATCAAGGCGCTCCAGAAGAAGGTCGGCGCCAAGCAGGACGGCAAGATCGGCGCCGAGACCACCCGCAAGCTCCGCGCCCAGATGGGCCTCGGCAACAACGGTGTGTGGAACTTCCGCACCAACTACGCCACCGTCAAGGCGCTGCAGACCTACCTCAACGGCCGCTGAGCCGCCCGGCGCGCTGAGCGCGCGCCCGAGCAGTCCACGAAACGCCGCCCCCTCGTGATCGAGGGGGCGGCGTCGGTCGTCGGTGCCCGACTCGCAGCCGCCCTCCGAGGTCGGCAGGATGTCCCGCTTCCCAAGCCCGCCGACAAGGCGTAGAGTCCCGCATCGCGAACCGGACGAATCCGATATATCGTCCGACGGTTGGGATGTGCTGCGGGGGCGGAGAGCTGCTCTCCCTCTCGCCGTGAAGGTGCCCTGACCGCCCCGAGGCTGTTCGGCTCGTGCACCAGGCCGCCCGGCCGGCGTGAGCGCTTCGAGGCTGGTTCTCGAGGCAGTGGTTCCCTCGCGAGGTGCGAGTCGGCCGCCATTCCAGGAGGGATTTGCACGATGAACGATGGGACGTGCTCCGGCGACGGCGCAGTGCTCACCGAGCCACCCGACGGCGACGACCCACCTGTCGGCACCGGTGCGGGATCGCTGGAGGTGCGGTCGATCTCGGAGGACGAGTTCGCCGAGCACGTCCGCGCCGCCGAGGAGGTCAGTTACCAGCAGACCGCCGAGTGGGCAGAGGCCCGGGGCGGCGCCTGGGAGCATGAGCTGGTGGGATGGTTCGATGCTGTGGGCCGACGCGTCGGGGCCTCCGTCATCCGGTACCAGGCGCTGCCCGTCATCAGGTACCGGATCGCTTACATCCCGTTCGGGCCGGTGATGGACTGGGGGCAGGTCCCGATCGGCGGGGTCCTCGGCAGTCTCCGTCGATACCTCGAGGGGAGGCGGGTGTTCGCCATCCGCATGTACCCGCCGCTCCATCACCGCACCTGGAGGAGCTCCACGGTGCACCGCGCACTCGCCGACAGCTCGCTCCAGCACCTCGCCCATGTGAGGCCTGATGCCATCGATCCCGTCGCGGTGCGCGTGGTCTCCGTGCTGCGCGAGCAGGGCTGGCGCCCGCTCGATGATGACGAGGCGCTCGAGAGCACCCAGCCTCGCTTCACCTTCCGGATCCCCCTCGCAGGGCGCACGGAGGAGGACGTCTTCGCCGGACTCACCAAGGCGTGGCGCAAGAACATCCGCAGTGCGGCGAGGCAGGGGCTGGAGGTCGAGCCGGCATCCCGTGACGAGCTGCGGGAGGTGCATCGCCTGCACGTCGAGACTGCGGAGCGGAGCGGATTCGCGGCACACCCGCTGTCCATCATGGAGTTCCTGTGGGACCGGTCGAACAGCGCCGGTCCGTTCGCCCTCGACGTCGACCTCGGGCGTCACGAGGGGGAGGTGCTGTCCGGGATCATCACCGCGAGCGTCGGACGGGTGGCGTACGCGCTCATCGCCGGCAACAGCGCCCACCGCCGAGAGCTCCGAGCCTCCAACGCCGTCTACTGGGCCCAGATCCGGCGCTCGATCGGCCGGGGTGCGACTGCCTACGACCTCGGCGGCGTGAGGCCCTCGCTCGACGCCGATGACCCTCGGGTGGGGCTGCTGCAGTTCAAGATCGGTCTGGGCGGTGAGGTCAACGAGGGAATCGGCGGCTGGGACCTCCCGCTTCGCCCGGCCCTCTACTCGGCCTTCATGAGGCTGTACCCGCTGCACAGCAGCGCCATCACCGCGTTGGGGAATCGCGTGCGGAGGAGCCGGGCAGGCGGCAGTGCCTGATCCTCGAAGTGGAGGTCCGAAGTGCCGTCCCGCCAGGACTCGTGCGTTGGGAGTGCATGTGCACCGTCGGATGGCCGCCGGAAGTTGCGAAATCTGTCCGTTTTGTCCATTATGAAAGCGGGGCTCCTCTCCCGGAGCAGTGCCGCGAGGCGCCATTGCACTTCCCCTCCCGCGCAGTGACCTCAGTTCTCCTGGTTCCTGACCTGCGGGGCCGCCCGACCCCTGTGTGTGGAGCTCTCCATGATGCACTCTGCCGATGGTGACGAGTCAGCGCCGTCGACCCCCGCTTTCGTCATCGACCGGCACCTTCTGGACGTGCTCGTCTCCAGATTTCGGGAGGCGCTCGATGCCCACTGGCCCGGCGCGATCCTTTCCTACTCCTTCAAGACGAACTCGCTGCCGTGGCTGATCGGCCACATGCGCCGCCAGGGCGTCTGGGCGGAAGTGGTCTCCGACGCCGAGTACGAGCTAGCACTCGCCCTCGGCTACGCCCCGGAGCGCATCGTCTTCAACGGTCCGATCAAGTCCCAGGAGCGGCTCCGGTCCGCCCTCCGGGAGGGGTCCCTCGTGAACCTCGACTCCCGCCGCGAGGTCACCTGGGCTGCGGAGCTCGCCCGGGAGGAGCCCACCCTGTCGCTCGCTGTCGGGGTGCGGGTCAACTGGGACCTGGAAGCGCACTGCCCCGGGGAGAGCACCACGGGGGACGAGGGAAGTCGCTTCGGCTTCAGCGTGGACACCGGCGCCCTCGACCGGGTGATCGAGGAGCTCACCGACTCGGGGGTCCGCCTCGCCGGGCTCCACATGCACCGAAACTCCCTCACGCAGAGCCTGGGCGTGTATCGAGCGGCGGCCACCGTCGCCGCGGATCTCATCGCCACTCGCAGTCTCGATCTCGATTGGGTGGACATCGGCGGAGGATTCTTCGGAAACCTGGAGGGGAGTCCAAGTTTCGATGACTACGTGCGCGTGATCCGCGAGGTTCTCGACCCCGTGGTCGATCCGACGCGCACCCGCCTCGTGGTCGAACCGGGCGGCTCCGTGATCGCCGTGCCCGTCGAGCTCCACGCGGCCGTGCTCGACGTCAAGGATGTCGGCGAGCGGCGACATGTCGTGACGAACGCGAGCCGCACGGACATCGATCCGCTGTTCCGCCGCCGCCGACCTTTCGCCGTGACCACGGACTCGACCTCCGAGCAGCGCCTCCCCGAACAGATCATCGGCGGCTTCACCTGCATGGAGGACGACCGTCTCACCCGCTTGCAGGACGCTCCTGAGCTGGCCGTCGGCGATCGCCTCCGGTTCGAGGCAGTCGGTGCGTACACGATGAGCTACCAGTCCTCGTTCATCGAGTTCCTCCCCGCCGTGTACGTGCGAGATGGGGAGAGGTACACCCTGGTGCGCCGCGCGTGGGGAGTCGAGGACTACCTGCAGGGCAACCGGTGGGACGACGTGGACGATCCGAGCGGGGCGGGCGCCCCGGGTGCAGATCTCACCGGGGCGCAGCGACGACCGTGAACTCCTCCCGCCGCGCCGAGGTGACTCCGACCCGGTAGCGCAGCAGCTCCGGATCGGGCTCGAGCCCCACAGCGGAGCGGATCAGCGCCGCGGGAAGGTCCGCGCCGGCGCGGTGGCAGAACGGGTATCCGCCGCCTAGGCGCGGATTGATATCGATGACCTGCGGCTCCCCGTCGGCGTTGTCCCGCAGATCCACATCGATCGCGGCCGACGGTCGCAGCATCGCGCCGATTTCCCGGATTGCAGCATGGAACGGCTCGGGTGCCACCGTGGTGGCGACGTCCGTGTCACCTCCGCGCATCAGGTCCTTGCGGCGCGCGAGCACACCGAGAAGCTCGCCTCGCCCGTCGACGTCGAACACGCCGTCGACGCCGTACTCGGGGCCCGGGAGAGCCTCCTGCACCACGGTGGCCGCGGGGCCGTCCGCTGCAGGCAGGCCGTCGGCTCCGAGTGCCGTCTGCGCCGATTGCTCGACCGCGTCGGGGAGCGCCTCGGCCTCGACGATCCGCAGCCCTGTCGACCCGCTGCCGAAACGGTGCTTCACGACGAAGCGGTCGCCAGAGCGCGCCGAGGAGCGGATGCGGTCGACCTCGCTTCCCAGCACGGTGCGAGGTGTCGGGATGCCGCGCTCAGCCAGGGCGGTCGCCATCCGGTGCTTGTCCAGCACGATGGGCTGGAGCTCGGCACCCAGGACGGCGACGCGGCAACCCATCGACCGCATCTCCTCAGCGAGGCCGCCCGAGAGGATCTGCAGCTCGTAGTCGTTCAGGGACAGGAAAAGGTCGGGACGCTCGGCTCGGCACCACTCCCGCAGCGCCTCCGGGTACTCGGGGCTGTTGTAGGCCGGGGACGGCACGGCGCGATCGGCGAGTCCGGTGCTCGGGCTGTGCAAGCGGTACTCCATGGCGATGACCTCGCCGCTCAGTGCGGTCCGGCCGAGCGCCTCACGGAACCACTCGACGTAGTGGGCGCGACGCCCGGCCGAGGAGATGACGATCTTCATCAATCCACCCTTGTGCTCGTAGTGGGGGTGCGTTGGCGAGGCGCGACGGTGCCCCTTCGAGGGCGGCCGGTGTCTGGAGAGTGCAGAGAGGGGTGGTGGTGCAATGACACCGAAATGCGATGAAATGTCCGACTTTCCGAGTTTACAGGGCTCGAGGGTCGTCCGGCCGCCCAGGCGGCCTCTTCGGTACCGCCGCATGTCACGAACCTCAGGGTGACCTCATGTTGTGCAGGGAGGCGTCCATGCCCAACCCCCATCAGTCTCCGTCGTCGACTTCACATCTCGGCGGACCCCGCGTAAGGTACAAAACGGCCAACACGGGCAAAATGGACATCTGCGGCGGAGCTGCCGGTCCTGACGACCCGCATCACCTCACAAGGGGGGAGCCGTGTCCATCGACTCACTGCGCACAGTTCTACGTCCCGTCGGCCTGCCCTCGGCGATGCGCGCTCTCGCCGAGGGCGCCACGAGGGGACTGGACCGAGCAGCGCTGCGCGTCCGGGACCTGCACCCGTCGGCCGTCGCGCTCGTCCTCGTCGACGCGATGCTGTGGATCGTCGGGCTCTGGGCCGCCAGCGGGCTCCGGCTCGAGACCCCGGCGCTGTCCCGCGGCCTGACGCTGGGGGAGGGGGCCACGCCCGTGCTGGGCCTGCTCATCTGTGCCGGGATCGGGGTGCTCGCCTACACCGTGCTCGCCCGGTTCCTGCGCCTGCACCAGGGCCGCCACCTCGTGGGCAGCTTCGACGAGATTCGGCCCCTGGCCTCGGTGATCGCGTTCGTCTCCGTGCTCATCGCGGTCGTGAACATCGCCGGTCCCGAGCGCATGCTTCCGGCCACCACGCCCCTGATCGCTGCACCGCTGATCCTGGTCATGGCGCTCGCCGTCCGCTACGGCATGCGCGCCCTCGCCCTGCGCGACCTGCGCACGTCCGGCGGGGGCACAGCCCCCGAGCGGAACCGTCGGGTCCTGATCGTGGGCGCCGGGCGGGTGGGGCGCGACCTCGCCGACTCCATGCGCCGCGACCCCTCTTCGATCTGGGAGCCCGTCGCCTTCCTCGATGACGACTCGCGCAAGCGGTTCCTGCGCCACTCCGGGCTGTCGGTGGTCGGCAGGACCGCCCAGTTCGCCCACGCCGCCGAGAAGCTCCGTGCGGATGTGCTGGTCATCGCGACCACCGTGATCGGTGCCGAGACCATGTCCAGCCTCACCGCCGAGGCGAAGCGGCTCGGAATCGCCGTGAAGATCGTGCCCCCGCTGCGCGAGATGATCGACGGGATCCGGCACACGGATCTGCGCGACGTCCAGACCGAGGACCTCCTGGGCCGCAATCCCATCACCACCGACCTCGGCACCATCGCCACCCTCATCGAGGGCAGGACCGTGCTGGTCACCGGTGCCGGCGGCTCCATCGGCTCGGAGCTGTGCCGACAGATCGCCGAGTTCTCTCCCGCGGAGCTGGTGATGCTGGACCGCGACGAGTCCGCGCTGCACGCCCTGATGCTCACCATGGGCGGGACCGCCGACCTCGGCGACGACAACATGGAGCTCGCCGACATCCGCGACGCGGAGCGGCTGGACGCGGTCTTCGCCCGCCACCGCCCGCACGTGGTCTTCCACGCCGCCGCGCTCAAGCACGTGAACATGCTCGAGAAGTCCCCGGACGAGGCGTTCAAGACCAACGTTCTCGGCACCCACAACGTGCTCGAGGCCGCCGATCACCACGGGGCCGAGCACGTCGTGAACATCTCCACCGACAAGGCCGCCGACCCCCACAACGTCCTCGGCTACAGCAAGCGCATCGCCGAGGGACTCACCGCGCACAAGGGCCTCACCGCCGGCCACGGCACCTGGCTCAGCGTCCGCTTCGGCAACGTGCTGGCCACCCGCGGCTCCGTGATCCACACGTTCATCGCACAGATCAAGAAGGGCGGACCGGTCACCGTCACCGACCCCGAGGTCACCCGCTACTTCATGACCGTCTCCGAGGCGGTGCAGCTGGTGCTCCAGGCCGCCGTGCTGGGCGAGAGCGGCAAGGCGCTCGTGCTGGACATGGGCGAGCCGGTCCCGATCGTGAAGCTCGCACAGCAGCTCATCGAGGCATCCGGCAAGGACATCGCGATCGAGTACTCGGGCCTGCGTCCCGGCGAGAAGCTCCACGAGGACCTGTTCGCCCCTGGCGAGGACTCCGCGGTGACCTCCCACCCCCTCATCCGCGGCGTTCCGGTCGTGCCGGTCTCCCGTGTGGAGCTCCCGGCCCCGGCCGACCTCCACGGCGATGCGGAGTACCGCGGCGCCATGACGGCGGTCTGCGGGTCCATGTCCTCCTCCATCCCCTCGCTCCCTACCGCATCGGGGTTCTGAATAATGACCGGCATCCTCCTCTCCGGCCCGGACGTCACCATCGCCGAGCGCGCCGCCGTCGCCGAGGCCTTCGACTCCGGATGGATCGCACCGCTGGGCCCGGCGGTGGACGCCTTCGAGACCGCCATGGCGGCGCGGGTGGGCAGGCGCAGCGCCGTCGCCCTCGCCTCCGGCACCTCGGCCCTCCACCTTGGGCTGCTCGCCTGGGGAGTCGGCCCCGGGGACGTGGTCCCCACTTCCACGATGACCTTCGCCGCCACCGCCAACGCGATCGTCTACACCGGCGCGACCCCGTACTTCATCGACTCCGACCCCGAGACCGGGCAGATGGATCCGGGCCTGCTCGAGCAGGCCCTGTGCACGCTCGAGGCCGAGGGCCGCTCCGTGCCCGCGGTGGTGCCGGTGGACCTGCTGGGCCGCTGCGTGGACTACACCCGCATCATGCAGATCGCCCACGCGCACGGCGCCCGGGTGCTCGCCGACGCCGCCGAGTCCCTCGGTGCGAGCCATGCGGGGATCCCCGCCGGCAAGCACGGCGACGCCGCGATCTTCTCCTTCAACGGCAACAAGGTCATGACCACCTCCGGCGGCGGCATGTACCTCACCGATGACGAGAGCGCCGCCGCCCGGGTGCGCCACCTCGCCACCCAGGCCCGCGAGCCCGTCGCCCACTACGAGCACCGCGACATCGGCTTCAACTACCGCCTGTCGAACCTGCTGGCCGCGATGGGCCTCGCCCAGCTCGCCCGGCTCGACGGGATGCTCGAGCGGCGCCGTGCCCGCCGCGAGGCCTATGCGGCACTCGTCGAGGACGTGCCGGGCGTGGAGGTCTTCCAGCGCGGCGGGGACGAGGAGGACAACTGCTGGCTGACCGCGCTGATCGTCGACCCCTCCGTGGCCGGTCTCGACGCAGGAAGTCTCAGCGCCGTCCTCGCCGGCGCCGGAGTCGAGAGCCGGCCGCTGTGGAAGCCCATGCACCTCCAGCCCGTGTTCGCTGCGATGCCCCACCTCACCAACGGCACCTCGGAGCGGATGTTCCGCATCGGCCTCACCCTGCCCAGCGGTTCCGCGCTCACCGCGGAGGAATGCGGGCGGGTCGACGATGTGCTGCGCCGCGCCCTCGCCATCCGGCACGCCGTCGCGCCGGTGGTCGGGGCCGTCTGATGGTCGGCTCGGCGGCCGAGTCGGCACAGAGCATGCCGCGGGGTCGTGGCCGGCGCGTGTCCGCCGCGATAGGGCCGGTTCAGCACCGGTACCCGCTGCGCCTGACCACGCAGCAGCGGCGATACCTCGCGCGCAGACGACGCGTCGAAGCCGTGCTGGCGGGGCTCGGACTGGTGGTCATGGCGTTGCCGATGCTGATCATCTCCGGGGGAGTGGCCATGACGATCGGCCGCCCGGTGCTCTTCACCCAGGAGCGCATCACCCAGGACGGGCGCGTGTTCCGGTTGCGCAAGTTCCGCTCGATGCGACTGCCCGTCCCCGGCGCCGAGGAGGACTGGGACCGCCTGGTGCCCTTCGGGCGCCTGCTGCGTGAGACGAGCCTGGACGAGCTCCCGAGCTTGTGGAACATCCTCGTCGGCGACATGAGCTTCGTCGGCCCGCGTCCGCTTCCTACCTTCTACCTGGGACGGTACAGCGCCGACCAGTTCACACGCCACGCCGTCCCCGCCGGTCTCACCGGCTACGCGCAGGCCAACGGCAGGAACGGCATCAGCTGGGAAGAGCGCCTGGCGATGGACCAGGAGTACGTGCGCCGGGTGGGCCTCGCCATGGACCTG
Source organism: Brachybacterium aquaticum (assembly GCF_014204755.1). NCBI lineage: Bacteria > Bacillati > Actinomycetota > Actinomycetes > Micrococcales > Dermabacteraceae > Brachybacterium > Brachybacterium aquaticum. The sequence goes on along the minus strand of NZ_JACHLZ010000001.1, from coordinate 2,860,969 downwards.
CGCATCCTGCGGGACACGGTCTGGACCGTGCTGCGCCGGCACGGGGTGACCGACGAGGGAGGCGTGTCCATGGCGTTGTTCCCGGGGCCGCAGTCCACGGTCGACCTGGACATGAACGGCCCGGACGGGCAGGGGCGATGGCACTGTGCGGACCGCAGAGGGTGCACCGTCCTCGAGGGAGAGCTCCAGGTGGAGGGCGACGTCGCCTGGGTACGTCTCGAGGGCCCGTCGGCCGACGCACACGCGGCTGATGGATCTCCTGCCGATGGACTCACGGCCGACGCCCCCGTGACCGACGAGGGCCCCGCACTCGCGACGCACCCGTCAGAGCCCACACCTCTCGACGAGGCACTCCTCGTCCTCGCGAGCCGCCTGCGCCGCGAGCACGAGGTGGAATGGCTGTTCCTCGATCTGTCCGAGGAGCCGGCGGACGCGCTCGGCGCGGCTCTGGAGCGCGCCGGGTTCGCGGCCCCGGGCACGGGCCCACGTTTTGCCTCGCGCCGACCCCCGCCGCTCGACCTGCGGGAGCCCGTCCCGCGGCTCGTCGCCTTCGCCGGCCCGCCTGAAGGGCAGCAATGCTGATCCCCAGGTCTCCCCTCCCTCGTGCGGGATCAGATCGAGCGCGGACCGAGGGATGCGCTGTGGCGCGTGGTGCGCAGACCCGAATGCGACCGCGGGGACACGCGCGGCGGACCCGCGGATGATGGGCACGTCAGGCCGACACCGACGATGGAGGACACATGACCGACGGGACCGCAGCGGGGAGCGACATCCCCACCGTCGTGATCGGCTCCGCCGGTCGGCGGCTCTACCTCGTGGACTGGTTCCGTGATGCCTTCGCCTCCCTCGGCATGCAGGGCAGGGTGGTGGTGACCGAGAACGACCCCTCCAGCGCCGCCGCCGGGTACGGGGACCTGGGCCGGCTCATGCCCCGCTACACCGACCCCGACTACGGCCCCGCCCTGCTCGACCTCGTCGACGAGCTGCGCCCGGCCCTGTTCCTCTCCGTGAACGACTACGAGCTCATGCACCTCCACGTCGACACCGACCTCGGCACGCAGATGCGCTCCCGCGGCGTCCTCGTGCCCGGGGTGTCCAGGGCCTGGCAGAGCGCGAGCGCGGACAAGCTCATGATGGCCACCGCGCTCGAGCGCATCGGGGTGGGCACCCCCGAGACCGTCACCGGTGACGACGCCGGGGGGATCGCACGGCTGGCCGCACGCTCCGAGCAGCTGGTGGTCAAGCACCGGCTGGGCAGCGGCTCCTCCGGGCTCGCCCTCGTCCCCGCCGCCCGGGTCGACGAGGCGCTCGCCGCTGCCGTCGCCGGTGCGCCGCGCCGTGAGGACCGGCCGCCCAGCGGACAGGACGTGGTGGTCCAGCCGCGCCTGCGCGGGATCGAGCATGGCGTCGACATCGTCGGCGACCTGCATGCGCCGGGCGACCTGCGCGCCGTCCTCGCCCGCCGCAAGGAGCGCATGCGCGCCGGCGAGACCGACAAGGCGATGACCGTGCCGCCCGAGCCGTTCGTCGGGGCGGCCACCGCGATCGCTCGCGCCGCCGAGCTCTCCGGCCTCATCGACGTGGACATGTTCCTCGACGAGGCGGCCGACGGGGGGCGGGTGTGCGTCATCGACATCAACCCGCGCTTCGGCGGCGGCTACCCGTTCGTGCACCTCGCCGGTGCGGACGTGCCCCGATACTGCGTCGCCGCAGCCTTCGCCCGGCCGCTGGACGGGGGGTGGCGGGACTACGAGATCGGAGCCGTGAGCGCCAAGTACGAGAGCGTTCGCCTCACTGCTCGGGAAGGGTCTGCAGCGCCGGCGTGTTCCGGCGGCCGCGCGGTGCGGTGAGCCGGGACGTGCTGCCGCGCGGGACCCGGCTGCGGGCGAGCGCGCTCAGCTCGTCCACCATTCGCTCGTAGGTCACCGAGCGGTCGAACAGCTCCTCCGCCATGCGTCGGCTGCCCAGCCCCTTGCGTCGGCGCAGGGACGGGTCGTCGATCAGGGTGCGGAACGCCGCGGCCATGTCCTGCGCATCGCCCGTCGCGCAGGAGATCCCGGCACCGTAGCGCTCGAGCAGCTCGCGGTACTCGGCGGACTCCTGCGAGTTCACGACCGGAAGTCCGGCCGCCGCATAGTCGCCGGCCTTGTTCAGCACACTGCCTGCCGAGTCCGCGACGATCGGGTTCACCGCGATCCGGCACTTCGCGAGGGTGCGCACCATGTCCGGGTAGGGGAGGTTCCCGGTGAAGGTGACGTCCAGGCCCTTGCCCTGTGCGTAGGCCTCGAACTCGGCGCGCAGGGCGCCGTCGCCCATCACCACCAGCGAGGGCGTCGGGCCCGTCGGTCGCTCGCGCGCGAGCAGCGCGAGGGCGTCGATGACGAGCCGTAAGTCGTAGCTCGCGCTCAGGCCGCCCGCGTAGCCGACGGTGGGGAAGGCGCTGCGCTCGTCGGCCGCCGCGACGGCCTGCGCCGCCAGCGGATCCGACCCGGCCGCGCAGCGGTCGAAGTTCCCCAGGTCCGTGCCGAGGTACACCACCGAGGTGCGCGCGGGATCGGCGCCGTGGGCCACCGCCGCCTCGATGAAGGTGTGCGAGACGCCGACGACCCGGTCCGCGCGGCGGTACCCGTCGGCGCTGTGGCGGTTCATCGACGAGAACAGCAGGTCGATCACGGGCGCGGGCAGTACGGAGACCATGGAGAACGCCTCGGGCCAGATGTCCTGCACGTCGACCACGAAGGCGGCCCCGATCCGCTTCGCATAGGCGCCGGCGACGTCCGCCACCGCAGGCGGCGGCGTGGCCGCCAGGACCAGGTCCGGCACCGGATCGATCGTGACCAGGTGCTTGCCCACGGCGTCGGCGAAGGCGGCCTGGCTGCGCAGGCGGGCGAAGGAGACGTTCTTCGCGTACCCGGGCTCGCGCACGTGAGTGATCGTGTACCCGGTCCCGCCGGGCACCGCCCGGCGCATCGTCTTGGTGCTGTGGGAGAACTGCGAGGTCACGAGCTCCACGTCCGCGCCTCGCTCGGCGAACCGGCAGGCCAGGTCGTTGAACCGGTCGTTGCGCTCGGCAGTGTCGGAGGTGAAGTTGGCGATGATGACGACCCGCAGCGGTGCGTCGACGGGGAGGGGCTGGCGATCGGTCATGCGGCTCACGCTCTCTTGCTGGACGGGTCGGGATCGGGGACGGGCGCAGCCTCAGGGGTGGGTTCCCCTGCGGGGCTGCGTCCGTGCTGGGACGAGAGGCGGATCTGGACGACGTACATTCCGAACAGGACGCCGTTGGCCAGGGCGCTGGCCCAGGCGAAGCCGGTCAGCCCCCACAGGGTGCTGAACAGGGTGATCGCCGCGAGGTAGACCAGGGTGTAGGGCAGGTAGAACCACAGCAGGCGCCGCACGCGCAGGAACCGCTGCAGCAGCGGGGAGAGCAGGGCGACGGCGTTGGAGAACGCGGCCGCGAGCGAGACCGGGGCCAGCAGCGGCACGGCCGCCTCGAAGTGCGTGGGGTACAGCACGAGCAGACCGCCGAGGGCGATCACGAAGCTCCCCGCCCAGCACACCAGCACCAGCGGGGCGGCCAGCAGCAGACCCTGCGCGAACATCTGCCCCTGCCGGGCGGTGTCCATCCGGCCCAGCCGCGCGAGCATCGCATTGCCCATCGGGTTGGTGATCAGGGACAGGCTGCTCGAGAGCGCCGAGGCGCTGTAGTAGATCGCCAGGGCCGTCGCCCCGATCAGCGGCGTGATCGTCAGCCGGTCCAGGTAGGTGACGGCATTGACGAGCAGTGCGATCGTGGCCAGGCCGATGAAGGACCGCGAGGTCGCGGTGAACTCCTCGGTGCGCCGCAGCGTCTCCGCCACCACCCGGTGGCGGGCCCGCACCACGAGCACGGCGATCACGGACAGCGCCTCGGCCAGCAGGAACGGGGTGAAGGCGGTGCCGGTCCACGGGATCAGCAGCAGCCCCACCACGGCGCCCGCGGCGTAGATCGAGTGGACGCGCACCACCCGGCCGAACTTCCCGTCGTACTTGTCCGGCGTGGTCGCGTAGCTGCGCACGATGCCGAGCACCGTGATCGCGGCGTACTGCACTATGAGGTGCCAGGGCACCTGCATGACCACCGCGACGAGGGCCAGCAGCGCGCCGACCACGAGCGTGCTCAGCAGCACCAGGCGCGGGGCGTCCCAGGGCAGGCCCTTGGAGCGGTAGGCCTCGCTCCGGATCAGCGCGACCTTCGACGCCTCGGTGCCGATCACGTTCACCACGATCGTGGACAGGGTGATCAGCAGGATGACCTGCGAGAACCCTGCCGCGTCCGTCATCCGCGAGATCCCCGGGAAGACCAGCAGCTGCTGGATCGCGATGATGATCCCGAAGGCGATCGTGTTCAGGCCGATCTCCTGCAGCGGGGCGCGCAGCCGGGCGAGCGCGGGCCGCGGGGCGTGGGGAGCGGTGCGCGTGGGCGACACGGCTCAGCCCTCCCCGGGGCGGGCGCCGGAGGGGCCGCGCGCGGGCCCCGCGAAGGACACGAAGCGGGGACGGACCAGGCGCGAAGGGAGGTAGAGCGTGAGGAACGCGAGGATCAGCAGCGCGGCGATCCGTCCGTACATGCGCACCACCCAGGTGTGGAAGCCCGACCAGACAAGGTCGCCGACCGCGCCCACGAACGAGGCGACCAGCAGGAACAGCAGCAGCGAGCGGGGCCCGTCGGCCGCCCGCGAGTAGGTGGCCACCGCCCAGTCGTCGAGCTTCGTCAGCAGCAGCGCGAGCAGCGGCACCGCGAGCAGCAGCCCGAGCGGGCCTGCAATCCACCACGCCTCGCCGTAGATGGTGACCACGGTTGAGAACCCGCTGCCGTACAGCTCGGGATCGGTGTACTTCGCGAGCGCATAGCCGTTGGCCTCGGGGATCCAGTCCGGGACGATCCACGCCGGCAGCGCCGCGCGCAGGGGCGAGAGCAGGGACAGGCCGAGGGTGGGATCCACCCCCTCCTCCATCACGTGGATGACTGTGCCGAAGTTCCCGATACCCACGAACATCGAGGACAGTCCCGTGTCGTTGCCGTGCTGCCCGGTCAGGGATACCTCGTAGGCCTTCCGCCACACCCCGAGCGCCAGGAACATCACCGGGGACATCAGCACGCCCAGCGTCTTCAGCCAGCGCCGCCCGTATCGCAGGAAGAACACGTATCCCACCGCCAGCACCAGGGCGATCGCGCGCAGCCGTCCGGTGCCGGAGGTGACCAGGGTGGGGAAGGAGACGAGCGCGGCGAGCACCAGCACCACGTTCAGCGGGCTGCGCAGCCCGCGCGGGCTCATCAGCGAGGCCGTGCACACCAGCAGGATCGCGGCGAACGCGAAGCCGTCCAGGAACTCACCGAGGCGGTCGCCGAGGGAGGTCGTCAGGACCAGGGCGACGACGCCGGCGATCTGGGTGACCCGCGCCGTGCGCCCGTCCAGGAGCACGACGGGGACGGGGGCGGTCCGGTCGGCGCGTAGGCAGAGGGCACCGATGGCGATCTGGGCGAGGGCACTGCCCGTGAGCGCGGTGTTGAGGTAGTCGGAGGGCCGGGGGACGTCGAGGAAGTACGGGTCGGGGATGACCAGCAGTCCGCTGAGGCCCACGATCGCGGCACTCGCCGCCATGAAGAAGCCCGCCATCGTGCTGCGCTGACCGCCGAGGAGGATGAACAGCACCAGGCCGTGGACCAGGGACGTCGTCGCGATGAGCGTGCTGGAGCCGTCCACCGCGCGCACGTCCGTCTGGAACCACAGCCGGGCCGTCAGCACCACCAGGATCGGGAGCCCCGTCAGCAGGATCGGCAGCAGCGTCGCACCCGGGGCGGGCGGAGGGGCGTCCTGGGATGCGGCCTCGGGGCGAGTCGATGCAGGGTGTGTCGACTGGGGGCGTGTCGATCCGGCGCCGGCTGGCCGGGCGAGCTCGGCGGCGCTCACGGCTCGCCCTCGGGACCCGCCTCGGCGACGGTCCCGGCAGCTGGCCTCCGCGCGGCCTCGACGGTGCGGATGATCGCCTGGGCCACGACACCCGCCGCGGCGTGGACCTGCGTGAACGCGCGGGTGTACCCCTCGGCGGGGCCGCCGTAGGGATCGGCGATGTCGAGGTCGCCGGGCCCGCCGAGCACCCGTGTGCGCAGCCTGGCGCAGCGGTGCGCGAACTGGCGCATATCGGCGAAGGTCTCCGCCGGCGACAGCTCGGGCACGATCCGTGCCAGCTCCAGCAGCGTGAAGGTGCGACGCAGCGAGCGGGGCTCCTCACGAGCGGCCCAGCCGCGCATGTCCACGGTCATCGTGAGTACCAGATCGGAGCCCAGGAGCATGGCGGAGTCCAGCCGGCGCGAGACGTGCTCGAGCTCGGTCCCCAGCGCGCTGCGGGTGTACGAGATCGCCTCGGGCGTGGCGGAGGCGCCGGTCGCGGCGTGGGTGCCGGCGCTGGTGACGGTGATCCCGGTCTCGGCCAGCGCGGTGCCGAGGACCGCCTGCGCCACCGGGGAGCGGCAGATGTTGGCGGTGCACAGCGTGAGGATCGAGGGCGGGGTCATGGCCCGTGGTGGCCGGCGCCGGAGGAATGTCGCGGGCCACCGACCTGCAGCTCCTCGGTGTCGCTGAAGTCGTCGGCCCGGCGGCCGGCCGACCCCTCGACCGGGCCCATGGTCGAGGCGTCGGCAGGCCCGCCCGTCGACGTGCCGGGACGTTCGGCCGACGAGGCGTCGGACCCGCGGGGGAACGCGCGGCGACTCCGCCGGCCCCTGGGCGCCGCCACCGCCGCGGCGGCCGCGGCCGGGGGGACCGCGTCCGCCTGGGCGGCGGCGCGGTGCGCAGAGGGCTGCGGGGCGGCGGCGTGCTGGGCGGGGGCGCCGTAGACCTGCGAGTACGTGGAGTGGTCGCTGCGCGGTACGCCGTTCAGCACGATGCCGAGCAGCCGCACCTCGACCATCCGCAGCCTGGCCAGCGCCGCGCTGACCTGGGCACGGCGGGCCACACCGCTGCCCACCACGAAGAGGGTCGCCGGGACGTGCCGCGCGAGCGCGGCTGCATCGGGTGCGGCGGTCAGCGGCGCGGTGTCCAGCAGCACCACGTCGTAGCGGGAGGTGGCCTCGGCGAGCAGAGCCGCCATGGGCTCGCTGTCCAGGAGCTCCCCGGGGTTCGGCGGCATCGGACCGCTCGCGAGGACCGTCAGGCCGTCGAGGTCGAGGGGCTGGACCACGTCCTCGAGCGTCGCGTCGCCGATCAGCACCGTCGTCAGCCCCGCCCCGCCCTCGATGCCGAGGTACTTGTGCACGGAGGGATCGCGCAGGTCCGCATCGATGAGCAGCACCTGCTGCCCGGTCCGGGCGAGCGCCGCGGCCAGGTTGATCGAGGTCATCGACTTCCCCTCGCCCTTCACGGAGGAGGTCACCATCAGCGCGTGGTTGCTGCTCTGCAGCTCGAGGAAGCGCAGGTTGGTGCGCAGCTCTCGATAGGCCTCGCCCTGCAGACCCATCACGTCCAGGTCGGACAGCGAGGACAGCGGCTTGGACGATCGCACCATCGGGACGCTCGCCAACACCGACGCGTCGGTGAGGAGGTGGATGTCGTCGGTCTTGCGCACCTTGTTGTCCAGCAGGTCCCGCAGCAGGGCGACGAGGACCCCGGCCGCCAGCGCGGCCATCAGCCCGAGCGCCGCGTTCTGCAAGGGATCGGGGGAGGCGGGTCGGTTCGCGGGGACGGCGGGGGAGACGATCGTGAGGCTCACGGCCGACGGCGCGTTGGTGCTCTCGAGCTCCTGGACCCGCGCCTGCAGGCTCTCCGCGACCGCGTTTGCGATCCGCGCGGCCTCCGCGGCCGACCCCGCCCGAGCGGTGAGGGTGATCAGAAGCGTCTCCTCGGGCACGTCGGCGGCGAGGTCCTCCGCGAGCTGCTGGGGGGTGACCGTCAGCCCCAGTTCGTCGACCACAGGGCCGAGGACCAGCGGGGTGGCGACGAGGTCCGCGTAGGTACTGATCTGCTGGCGTGCGTAGTCCGCGGCGGTGGAGCGGTCAGCCACCGACGTGCCCGCATCGGTAAGCACGAAGATGCTGGTGGAGGACTCGTAGACGGGCTTCTGGAGCGCGGTGACCCCGGCGGCCGCTCCGAGCACGAGCAGGATGGTGAACAGCATCGAGACCCATCGCTCGCGCAGGATGGTGAGATAACGCTGTGCGGCCATGTGCGTCCGTTCCTTGCGAAGTCTCCGGAAGGCATCGGGCCCTGGGCAGCCCGGCGTGCTCTGCCGGCACCGCTGCGCACCCCTCACGTCCGGGTCGAGGCCCAATCTAGACCAGAATGGGGTGGTTCGGGAGGGTTTGTCCGTTTTAGCATGATTCCTCGCGCGGGATCGAGCGCTGCACTCCCGCTCCCTGCGTACTGCTTCTCCCACTCGATCGTCAAACGTCAGGGCGAGGACCGGAGGTCCGTGATGGGGACCCGTGCCGCAGCTGCTCGCGGAGCGCACAGCGCGCGCGTTCTCGGCATCGTCGTCGGGTTCGGCGTGCTGGCCGGAGCCTGGTGGGTCCTGGTCCTCGTCGGGGCGTCGGCCCGTGGCGCGGAGCTCGGCGCCTCCGCCCGGTACCTCGCCTTCCCACTCGCCCTGCTGCTGGGTCTCGGGATCGGTCGACTCGGCGCACGCCGGGCGGGGGGAGGTGCCGGCGTGCTGATCCCGGCCGCCGCGGCCTCGGCGGCGCTCGTGCTGCTGCTGGTCCCGCTGTACGCCAACGCGCAGGCCGCGGCCGGGGTGCAGCTCGTGGCGCTCAGCGGCCTCATGCTCCGCGGCGTGCGGGCGCGATCGCGTCCTCCTTCATCGGCCGACGGGGGCGCGGTGCCCCGGCCGGAGCGCGTCGCGCTGCTCACCCTGGCGCTCTGCGCCGTGACCGTCGTGCTCGGGGTGCTGCTCGCCGTGCGGTCCCAGGCCGCGGCGATCCTCCTGCTCCCGGTCGCCGCGGCCGCGGTGCTCCCCGCGGTCGGCGCAGGCAGGAGGACTGGGAGCGTGCGTGCGGTCGCCGTCGCGGGACTCGGGGCGATCGCGGCGGCGATCGCGGCGGTCCTGCTCCTCGCCCGGGCGGAGACCTGGCCGCGCGAGCTACGCGAAACGGAGAGCCTGAGCTATGCCCGCCATTCCCTGTGGAGCGATGCCCTGCTGCTCTGGTCCGCGCACCCGCTGACCGGTGCCGGTCCGGGGGCGTTCTACGACTACTCGGCGACCGCCCGCTCCGAGGAGCACCTGCGGGCCGTGCACTCCTCGATCCTCCAGGTCGGCTCGGAGTTCGGCCTTCTCGGGGCGCTGCTGCTGCTCGTCGTGCTCGCTGCCGGCGTTCTCCTTGCCGCCCGCGGTGACCCTGGTCCTGCCCTCCTCGGCATCGCCGCCTGGTCCGCCCTCGCCGTCCACTCGATGATCGACCACCTCTACGAGTTCCCGGTCGTGGTGATCCTCGCCGGCCTCGTGGTCGGCTGGGCCGGAGCGCGCCCGCCGCGCCCCACCGGCCCGCCCATCCCTACCGCCTTGCCACAAGCGCCCTCGCCTGCGAAGAGTCCGTCTGATGCCTGCTCGGGTCAGCAGTCGCATCGGGGCAGTCGCGGTGGAGGACAGCCGCTTCGTGGCGAGTTCTCCGAGCGTTCCCGGCCACGTCTATCGCGCGAAGTACCTCCTCGAAGCTAACCTGCCGTCCGCCAACTTTTCCCGCGCGTCGAACCCGGTGCTTCGTTCCCTGCGTGAGCACGGCCGAGCGCGCGCGTACGTCGCGCGCAACGGGAGTGATCACTCCGGTGTGGTCACGGGCGCTATGGAAGTCGGCCCCCCTCCCTATCGTGTGGTGAGTCGGGACGGAGTGGAGCAGGCCGGACTGTACGCCGTGGGTGTTCCTCTCGAAGGCATCCATTGGGGAACACAGCTCCAGCCTCTGGCGAAGACCAATTCGCGATTCCTGAGAGAGATCGATGCCGCGGCGCGCGATGCACTGTGCCCCGGCATCGATGGAGGTGCCCCCGGGGAGCCCGAAGCTGACGAGACCCCGCATGGAGAAGAGAGCGCGTGATCGCTCGACACGCAGAGATGTGTTCGGCGCTGGATGTCCGTGTACAGAAGTGGTGTTCCCGATCGCGGGGTGCCCTGAGAGCAAGGAGAAGTCATGCGCGCTCTGCGCAAGGTCGCACCCGGTGAGGGTCTGGAGCTGACCGAGGTCGAGGAGCCCGGATGCGGGCCCTGGGACGTGAAGGTGAAGGTGCTGCGCACCGGCATCTGCGGGACCGATCTGCACATCCTGGCCTGGGACTCCTCGGCCCAGTCGATGTGCGACACCGTCCCCTTCACCCCCGGGCACGAGTTCTACGGCGAGGTCGTGGAGGTGGGCGGCGAGGTCTCCGACGTCCGCGTCGGCGACCGGATCTCCGGCGAAGGCCACGTGGTGTGCGGGACGTGCCGCAACTGCCGCGCCGGCTGACGCCAGATGTGCAACCGCGTCCGCTCCGTCGGCGTGCAGCGCGATGGCGCCTTCGCCGAGTACGTCACCGTCCCCCACGAGAACGTGTGGGTCCACGAGCACGGCGGCCGCACCGACCTCATCAGCCCCGAGCTCGGCGCGGCCTTCGACCCGCTGGGCAACGCGGTCCACACGGCGCTGAAGTTCCCGCTGGTCGGCGAGGACGTGCTGATCACCGGCGCCGGCCCGATCGGGCAGATGGCCGCGGCGGTCGCCCGCCACGCCGGGGCCCGCTACATCACCATCACCGACATCTCCCCGCACCGCCTCGAGATGGCGAAGGACTGCGGCGCGGACGTCGTCCTGGACGTCTCCTCCACCCGGGTCGCGGATGCGCAGCGACAGCTCGGCATGCGCGAGGGCTTCGACGTGGGACTGGAGATCACCGGCCAGGCCCGGGCGCTGCAGGAGATGATCGAGAACATGAACCACGGCGGGAAGATCGCCCTGCTGGGCCTGCCCTTCCGCCAGTTCGAGATCGACTGGACCGCGGTCGTCACCCGCATGCTCACCCTGCAGGGCATCTACGGCCGCGAGATGTTCGAGACCTGGAACGCCATGTCCGCGATGCTGTCGACCTCCCAGACCCTGCGCAGCGCCATCGAGCGCACCATCACCGACGTGCTGCCCGCCACCGAGTGGGAGCAGGGCTTCGCCCTCGCCAGGGCCGGCACCGCCGGGAAGGTCCTGCTGGACTGGACCGCCCTCGACGCCTGACCCTCGGCCCCACCCCACTGACCCCGCCAGAACGGAACCGGATGTACACGGACCTCAAGGACCAGCTGACCGCCGAGCTCGACGAGATCGAGCAGGCCGGCACCTTCAAGCACGCGCGCGTCATCACCACCGCGCAGAGCAACCGGATCACCGCCGGTCCCGTCGGCCGGGACGGCGCCGAGGTGCTGAACTTCTGCGCCAACAACTACCTCGGCCTCGCCGACGACGCCCGCCTCGTCAACGCCGCGAAGACCGCCCTGGACGAGCGCGGCTTCGGCATGGCCTCGGTCCGCTTCATCTGCGGCACCCAGGACCTCCACCTCGACCTGGAGAAGAAGCTCTCCGCCTTCCTCGGCACCGAGGACACGATCCTGTTCTCCTCCTGCTTCGACGCCAACGGCGCAGTGTTCGAGCCGCTGTTCGGCAAGGAGGACGCGATCATCTCCGACGAGCTGAACCACGCCTCCCTCATCGACGGGATCCGCCTGTCCAAGGCCGCCCGCTACCGCTACCGCAACGCCGACCTCGACGACCTTCGCACCCAGCTCGAGGTCGCCGCCCAGCAGAACGACGGTCAGGGTGCACGCCGCACGATCATCGTCACCGACGGCGTGTTCTCCATGGACGGCTTCCTCGCACCGCTGCCCGGCATCTGCGACCTCGCCGACGAGTTCGGGGCGCTCGTGATGGTGGACGACTCCCACGCGGTCGGGTTCATGGGCGAGACCGGCGCGGGCACCCCCGAGCACTTCGGCGTCTCGGAACGGGTGGACATCTACACCGGCACCTTCGGCAAGGCCCTCGGCGGGGCCAGCGGCGGCTACGTCTCCGGTCGTCGCGAGATCGTCGCGATGCTGCGCCAGAAGGGCCGCCCCTACCTTTTCTCCAACTCGCTGGCCCCTTCGATCACCGCCGCGACCGTGCAGGCGCTCGAGCTGGTCGAGGGCAGCGCCGAGCTGCGCGCCACGCTGTTCCGCAACGCCGAGCTGTTCCGCTCCCGCATGAGCGAGGAGGGCTTCGAGCTGCTCCCCGGCGAGCACGCGATCGTGCCGGTGATGCTCGGCGACGCCGCGCTCGCCGGCCGCATGGCCGATGCGATGCTCGACCACGGCGTCTACGTCACCGCGTTCTCCTACCCGGTGGTGCCGAAGGGGAAGGCGCGCATCCGCGTGCAGCTCTCCGCCGCCCACACCGAGGAGGACGTCGAGGCTGCGGTGCAGGCCTTCGTCGCCGCCCGGGCCGAGGTGCAGGCGGGCTGACTGCCGGGGAGCGCCCCCCTGAAGAAGTGTCGTGAGCGTCGGAGCTCCGCCGTGTACGCGGAGCTCCGACGCTCACGACATGTTTCCAGGGGCTAGGTTCCACCCCAGCGTCCAGCCCCACCCCAGCGCCCAGCCCCCTCACCCCCCGAGCCGCATCCAGTCGTCGGTCCGCACCCGCAGGCCCAGGCTGATCGCCCGCAGCACCATGAACAGGAAGTTGCAGGCCAGCCACAGCATCGCCAGGCCCAGCGGACCCTCTGGCGACCACAGCCACACCGCTACCGCGCCCGGCAGGATGGCGATCGCGATGAGCGTGCCCGCCTTGGCGAGGTAGGGGGCGTCCCCCGCGCCCATCAGCACCCCGTCCAGCACGAACACGTACCCGGCGACGGGCTGGGTGATCACCAGGATCCACAGCGCGGCGCGCAGGCTCTCCTGCACGGCGACGTCCGGGGTGAACACCTCCGGGACCGTGTAGCTCGCCCCGAGCAGCAGCACCGAGATCACCGCGCCGCCGCCCACGCCCCACACCATCAGCCGCCTGGTCACCGCGCGGACGGTGTCCGGATCGGAGGCGCCGAGGAACCGGCCGGTCAGGGCCTGCCCCGCGATCGCCAGGGAGTCCAGCGCGAGCGCCAGCACGTTGAAGACGGTGTTGGTGAGCTGGTGGGCGGCCAGCTGCACGTCGCCGAGGCGGGTCGCGACCACGGTCGCGGAGATCAGCACGACGCGCAGGCTGAGGGTGCGCACGAACATCGGCACCGCGTCCCGCCCCACCGCCACGAGGTTGCCCAGCTGTGGGCGCAGGGCGATCCGCTCGCGGCGGGCGCGACGCACGATCACGGCCAGCAGCACCAGCGCCATACCCCACTGGGCGATGATCGTGCCGATCGCGGAGCCCGCGATCCCGAGCTCCAGGCCGAAGATCAGCATCCAGTTCAGGGGGATGTTCAGCAGCGCCCCGCCCACGGCGACCGCGAGCGGCAATGTCGCGTTCTGCATCCCGCGCACCAGCCCCGTCGCCGCCTGCACGGCGAGCATGGCGGGCAGGCCGAGGGCGCTCAGGCGCAGGTAGACCGTCGCCTCGGCGAGCACCTCGGGGGAGGGGCCGAACAGGGCCAGCAGCGGCTGGCCGGCGACGACCAGGGCGAGCGCGGCGGCGGCACCGACCAGCAGGGCGAGCGAGCACGCGTCGATGCCGCGGGAGATCGCCTCACGGGTGCGACCCGCGCCGAAGGAGCGCGCCACCGCGGCGGTCGTCGAGTAGGCGAGGAACACCGCGAGGCCCACCACGGTGGTGAGCACGGTGGAGGCGAGGCCGAGCCCCGCGAGCGAGGTGGTGGAGACCCGGGCGATGAACGCGGAGTCGACGAGCACGAACATCGGCTCGGCGACCAGTGCGCCGAGACTCGGGATCGCGAGGCGCAGGATGTCCCGGTCGACGGTGCGCCTGGCCCGCTCGTCGTCGGGGGAGGGGGCTGCGTCCTGCACCCCACCATTGTGGCCCGCGAACGCGACCATCGTCGGGTCCGTCCTTTCAGGCGCCCGTGAGACAGTTCCCGGGGAGCATTCGGCGTCCGGGACGGGGCCGCGCCCCACCCTCCGATCCACCCCGCCCGGCCGGCACCACCCCCGTCGGCCGCACCCCGAGGAGCACGATGAACCGTCTGGCCACTCTGAGCCTGAACAACAGGTCCTTCATCGCCCTGGTCTGCATCGCCGTGTCGATCATCGGCGTGTTCGTGATGACCACGATGCGCCAGGAGCTGATCCCGTCGGTGTCCCTGCCGCAGATCCAGGTGATGACCACCGCGCCCGGCTCCTCCTCGGAGCAGGTGCGCGACCGCATCACGGCCCCGATCGAGCAGTCGCTCTCGGGGCTGGAGAACGTGGAGGGCACCTCCTCCACCTCGCAGGCCGGCCTGTCGATCGTCACCGTCGAGCTCACCTACGGCACCGACACCGCCCGCTCCTCCAACCAGGTCGACGCCGCGCTCAGCCGCATCGAGGACCAGCTGCCGTCGGACGCGGACCCGCAGGTCATCGCCGGCGGCACGAGCGACCTGCCCGCCGTGGTCCTCTCCGTCTCCTCCGACCTCTCGCCAGCCGATCTCGCCTCTCGCCTCGAGGCCTCCGTGACCCCGGAGCTCGAGCGCGTGGACGGCGTGTCCTCCGTCGCCGTGATCGGCGCCCCGGAGGAGATCGTCCGCATCACCCCGGACGAGGCCGCGATGGCCGAGCACGGCCTGACCGACAACGACATCACCACGGCGCTGGACGCCTCCGGCCTGTCCCTGCCGGGCGGCTCGGTCACCGATGACGGCCGCACCCTGGACGTGGTGCTCGGGCAGAGCGTGGACAGCGTCGAGAGCCTCGAGGCGATCATGCTGATCCCCGAGACCGACACCGGCACCGACGCACAGCCTCAGGCGCCGCCTCAGCCCGTCGCGCTCTCCGAGGTCGCGACCGTCGAGCGCACCGAGCAGGACGCCACCTCCATCTCCCGCACCAACGGGCGCGAGTCGCTCGTGCTCATGGTGACTGCGACCGTGGACGGCAACGTCGTGGACATCTCCGACGGCGTCGAGTCCGTCCTCGACGACACCCTCCCGGGCGTCGGCGGCTCCGCCGAGGCGGACGTCGTCTTCGACCAGGCCCCCTTCATCGAGGAGTCGATCCTGGCGCTCGCCGAGGAGGGTCTGCTGGGCCTGCTCTTCGCGATCGGCGTGATCCTGCTGTTCCTGCGCCGCGTGCGCCCCACTGTGGTCACCGCGATCTCGATCCCGACCTCGCTGCTCATCGCATTCATCGGCATGTACGTCACCGGGTACACGCTGAACATGCTGACCCTGGCGGCGCTGACGATCTCCATCGGCCGCGTGGTCGACGACTCGATCGTGGTCATCGAGAACATCACCCGCCACCTCGCCTACGGCAAGACCAAGCGCCGGGCGATCCTCGACGGCGTCGGCGAGGTCGCCGGCGCCATCACCGCCTCCACCCTCGCCACCGTCGTGGTGTTCCTGCCGATCGCCGTGGTCGCGGGCATGGCCGGGGAGCTGTTCCGGCCCTTCGCCCTCACCGTCGGCATCGCGATGCTGTCCTCCCTGCTGGTGGCGCTGACGATCGTGCCGGTGCTCGCGTACTGGTTCCTCAGGCCGCCGAAGGGGCACGAGGACGTCGACCCCGAGGACGCCGCGCAGGTCGCGAAGGTCCGCGAGGAGGCCGAGGCGAAGGAGGAGCGCACCTGGCTCCATCGGATCTACGCCCCGCTGCTGCACCTGGTGCTCGACACCCTGCCGCGCCGCCTCATCACCCTCGTGGCCGCCGTCGCGATCCTGGTCGGCACCGTGTTCCTGCTGCCGCTGGTGAACATCTCCTTCCTCGGCGACAGCGGGCAGAACATCGCCTCGATCACCCAGACCCTGGCGCCCGGCACGAGCCTTCAGCAGTCCTCCGAGAAGGCCACCGAGTCCGAGGACGCGCTGCTGGAGATCGACGGCGTCCAGACCGTGCAGACCACCATCGGCGGCGGCGGGTTCGGCTTCGGTGGCGGCGAGAACGAGGTCAGCTTCTCGATCACCACCGATCCCGACGCCGACCAGGAGGTGCTGCTGGACGAGATGGTCGCCGCGCTCGAGGCCCTGCCCGAGCCCGGTGACGTCGAGGCCGCGGACATCGCCTCCCCGACCGGCTCCAACTCGGTGGACATCCTCATCACCGGCCCCACCGCGGAGGACCGCCAGGCCGCGAACGACGCGATCCTCGCCGAGCTCGACCCGGTCCCGAACGGCGTCTCCGAGGTCACCAGCGACCTGCAGGCCGACCAGCCGACGGCCGTGGTGACCGTGGACCGCGAGGCCGCCGCGCAGCGCGGCCTCACGGAGGAGGCCGTGATCGGCATGGTCGCCCAGCAGATGTACCCCGGCGCGATCGGGACCATCACCCTGGACGACAAGGAGCTGGACATCTACGTCGAGGGCGGCGAGTCCATCGACACCTTCAACCAGCTGCAGGACATCACCCTCATGAGCACGATCCCGTTGCAGGACGTCGCCACCGTCGAGGAGTCCCTCTCCCGCCCGGAGATCGCCACCCAGGACGGTCTGGAGACGGTGACCGTGTCCGTCGTCCCGTCCGGGGAGGACGTGTCGGTCGCGACCGAGGCCGCGAACGACGCGATCGACGCCGCGGACCTGCCCGAGGGCGTCGAGGCGACGATCGGCGGCACCGCCGCGGACATCGACGAGACCTTCGGCCAGCTCGGCATCGCCATGCTCGCCGCGATCCTGCTGGTGTACGTGCTGCTGGTGTGGATCTTCAAGTCCCTGATCCAGCCGCTGATCCTGCTGGTCTCGATCCCCTTCGCGGCGATCGGCTCCCTCGGCCTGCTGATCATCACCGGTGTGCCGCTGGGCCTGCCCTCGATGATCGGCCTGCTGATGCTGGTCGGCATCGTGGTCACCAACGCGATCGTGCTCATCGACCTGGTGAACCAGTACCGCCGCGCGGGCATGGGCCTGGAGGCGGCGCTGCACCTCGGCGCCGCCAAGCGTCTGCGCCCGATCCTCATGACCGCCGCCGCGACGATCTTCGCGCTGATCCCGATGGCGCTCGGCATCACCGGCAACGGCGGCTTCATCGCCCAGCCGCTCGCGGTCGTGGTGATCGGCGGCCTGATCTCCTCGACCCTGCTCACCCTGGTCATCGTCCCGGTGCTGTACCGGATGACCGAGGGCCCGGGGGAGCGCAGGCGCCTGCGCGAGGAGGAGCGCATGGCCGGGCTGCGCGACCGCCGCGCGGGCGGCGGGTCGGCAGGCGGCGGGTCGGCGCGCGCCGGTTCGGCGGGTGTGTCGTCGGCCGACGGGCATGCGGCCGACGCGGCTGCGGCCGACGAGCCCTCCGCCTCCGCGCCGCGTCCCGCGGCGACCGCGACCGCGCAGCAGCGCGACCTCGCCCAGCGTCGCCCCGACCTGCGCAGCGGCGCCGCGTCGGCCGGAACGGCTGGCACGGCCGGGGCGGCAGGCACTGCCGGATCTTCGCCCCGTCGCTCCCTCAAGGAGCGCGGCGGCATCGTCGGCCTCGTGAAGAAGCGCCTCGGGCGCGACTGACGGGCGCGGCTGCTCCGCTCCCACTGCGGGCCCGGTCCTCGTGACCGGGCCCGCAGTGCAACCCGCATCGGTCCCGAACTGTCCGATCCCCTACGATTCCGGCAGGGCCCGCCGCGCGCAGGGGCCCACGAGCACAGCACGGCGAGCGAAGGGACCGCGATGGCACGGGCGAGCTCCCGCGACCGCACCCGCGGCACCGTCGCGCCACGGAGCATTGCCGCGTCCCGCACCACCGAGACCCCCGCCCCCGGCGCGGCACCCGCCGCCGCCGCGCCCCGGGGCCTCGGCCGCCTCACCCGTAACTGGACCGTCCGCACCCGCGTGCTGACCACCCTGCTCGCCCTGATCGCGATCGGCCTCGCGATCACCGGCGCACTCACCTTCGCCGCACAGTTCCGGGCCCTGGACCAGCGGGTCGATGCGGAGCTCTGGCAGGAGTACAGCGAGCTGGAGCTGATCGCGCAGTCCACGGGCGACGACGGCAACCCCACCCACACCACCGTGGACAGCGTGCTGCTGCGCGCCACCGACTCCGCCGCCCCGTCGGACCACGAGTCCGTGATCGCGATGATCGACGAGGAGCCCCGCTACCAGCCGCGCCAGCAGGACTTCGCCCTCCTGCCGCAGGCCACCGAGGACATGACCGTCTCCGAGGCGGCGACCGTCCGCGAGGAGTCCGAACGGGTCCGGCAGCAGCTCCTGGCGGCGCACGCCCCGAACTCCACCGTGATCGTGCCGATGGAGGTGCACGGCCGCGATCTGCGCGTCCTCATCGCGTCCGTGACCGTCGCGGGTGACCCCGCGCAGGGGCTCTTCGTGGTCGCCAACGACATCGGCGCCCAGCGCACCGAACTGTGGCGCTCCGTCGCCGTGTTCACCATGCTCGCGGTCCTCGCCCTGCTGCTCGCCGGGGGCGTCGGCTACATCGTCACCGGGCGCCTGCTGCGACCGCTCGAGGACCTGCGCGCCGCGACCGAGCAGATCACCGTCGCGGACCTCGAGTACCGGGTGCCCGTGCCCGCCGGCGGCGACGAGATCTCGGCGCTGGCCACGAACTTCAACCGCATGCTGGGCCGCATCCAGGAGGGCTTCGCCGAGCAGCGCCGCTTCATGAGCGATGTCGGCCACGAGCTGCGCACCCCGCTGACCATCGTGCGCGGCACCCTGGAGACCACCGACGTGGACGACCCCGCTGACGTCGCCGAGTCCCATGGCATCGCGATGGATGAGCTGGATCGGATGGGCCGCGTCGTCGGGGACCTCTCCGAGCTCGCCGCCTCCAGCCGCCCCGACTACGTCAAGCCCCGCCCCATCGACCTGGACGCCTTCACCCGCTCCGCCTTCGCCCGCATCGAGCACATCGCCGAGCGCACCTGGATCCTCGAGCACAGCGTCGACGTCGTCGCCGACGCCGACGAGCAGCGCCTCACCCAGGCCGTGGTGCAGCTGGCCGCCAACGCCGCCCGCTACAGCGACGAGGGTACCCGGGTCTGGTTCGCCGTGGACCGGGTGCTGGGCCCGGACGGCCCCGAGATCCACGTCAGCGTGCGCGACGAGGGCATCGGCATCGCCCTGGAGGACCAGCGCCGCATCTTCGAGCGCTTCGCCCGCATCGACGCCTCCCGCGGCTCCGGCTCGGGCCTCGGCCTGCCGATCGTGCGCGCGATCGCCGAGGGGCACGGCGGCGTGGTGCGCCTCTTCTCCGAGCCCGGCCACGGCTCGACCTTCACGGTCGTGTTCCCGCAGCACCGCCCGCATGCGCCCGCCGTAGGTGAGAGCGCCGCCCCCCATACTGGAGGGCGGGAGGCGCCCCTCACCGACGACGAGACCGACCGACCGACCCGGACCGACCGACCAGCCCGGAAGGAGCAGGGATGAGGATCCTCATCGCCGAGGACGAGGCGCGCATCGCGCGGTTCATGGAGCGCGGCCTGAAGGCCAACGGCTACGCCACCACCGTCGTCGCCGACGGGATCTCCGCCCTGGACCTCGGCTCCAGCGGCGACTTCGACCTGCTGATCCTGGACGTGGGCCTGCCCCGCATGGACGGCTTCCAGGTCCTCAAGGCCCTGCGCGACATGGACGTGCAGATCCCGATCCTCATGGTCACAGCCCGCACCGGCGTCGAGGACACCGTCCAGGGCCTGGAGAGCGGCGCGAACGACTACATCGCCAAGCCCTTCCGCTTCGAGGAGCTGCTGGCCCGGGTGAAGCTGCGCGCCCGCGAGGCGACCGCGGGGGCGGGCTCGGCCGGGGCCGACGTGCTCACCCTCGGCGACCTGTCCGTGGACCTGCGCACCCGCATCGCCAGCTGCACCGTCGACGGGGAGCCGCGCGAGGTCGAGCTGTCCTCGCGCGAGTTCACGATGGCGCGGGTGTTCCTGGAGAACCCCGGCCAGGTCCTCACCCGGGACCTGCTGCTGTCCAAGGTGTGGGGCTACGACTATGACGGCGCCTCGAACGTGGTGGACGTGTACGTCGGCTACCTGCGCGGGAAGATCGGCGCGCCGCGCCTGGTCACCGTGCGCGGCGCCGGGTACAAGATGGTCGACCCGGCCGCCTGACCGGGGCGGGCCCCGCGCCCGCACCACCCCCGTCGGCGCGCCGCGCGGGTGCTTCATGAGAGGCCTCTCATGTCGCGTTCACGCAGGTCTCATCGCCCCTGGACAGCATGTCCGGCATGAAGACCCTGCGGACCACCGGGATCATCGTGGCCGTCGCGATCGCGGCGGTCGCGCTCGCGCTGCTGCCCATCCTCCAGGGCCAGGACCAGCCCGAGGCGCGGCCCGGCATCACCGTCGGCGACCCCGTCCCGTCCGACGGCGCCGGTGCGGGCGGCGCGGAATCCCTCGGGAGCTCCGGTCCCGGTGGCTCGCGAGCGTCCGACGGGGGCGGGGCCGACGGTGCGGCCACCGCCGGAGGCTCGGCCACCGCGGGTGCCTCGCCGGGTGCGGACGGCTCGGCGGGCGCGGACGACACGGCGGGTGCCGGGGGAGCGGCCGACGGGAGCGCTGCGGCGACCGGGTCCGGCGAGGCCGTCGCCCTCCCGCGGCCCGACGCGACCGAGCAGCCCATCCGCGGCATCCACTCCGACACCGGCGTCGGTGCGATGGAGGCCCGGCCCTCGCCCACGCCGCCGCCCGCCCCGGCCCCCGCCCCGCCGCCCGCCCCGGCCCCCGCCCCGGCGCAGCAGCCGCGCTCGAGCGCGTCCGGCAGCAGCGGGGCCGGCTCCTCGTCCGGCTCCGGCTCGTCCGGCTCCAGCTCCTCATCGGGCTCCGGCTCGTCCGGCACGCGCTCCTCGAGCTCCGGCTCCTCCTCCGGCGGCGCGAAGAGCACCCCTGCGCGGCCGTCCGGCGTGTGCGAGTGGGACGACGGCGAGCTCGAGTGCGACGACGACGATGACGATGACGACGACGATGACGATGACGACGACGACGATGATGATGACGACGATGATGATGACGACGACTGAGCCGGCGTCATGACCGCCCGGCGGCCGGCAGGCCCCGTCGGCCGCGAGCGGTGAGGATCAGGCGCTGATCAGGCGGGGACGCCGAGGCGCGCGAAGGCGTTCTTGAAGATCGTCAGACGGTCCAGGCCCGGCATCTTCTGCACCCGCTTGTCGAGCTTGTCCAGCTCGCCGCCCTTGTAGGCGAAGAGGTGGTTCATGACGTGCTTGACCTCGGACTCGTCCATCATCCCGCTGCCCACGGGCTTCCACACCTTGGACATGATCAGCCGGGTCAGCTTCTGGGCCGCCTCGGAGTTCTCCAGGTGCGTGCGGGCGTTGGTGGTGTAGAACGCGACGTGGCGGGTCTCCTGCTGCGCGATGCGCTTGAGGAGCGGGGACAGCGCCGGATGATCGGTCATCGCCGAGAGGCGGCGGTACGCCGCGACGGCCGAGAGCTCGTTGGCCGCACCCCAGGTCATGTGCACGGCGACGAAGTCGGTGCCGGCGAGGTTGGACAGGGCCGACTGCTTCATCGGGCCGAGCGCCGCCTTCCAGCCCAGCTTCACGCGCTTGGCCTTGATCTCGTCGTAGTCCACGACGATCCCGTGCTTGGCCAGCACCATCGCCAGCGCCTCGCCGTGCCAGAACTCCTCGCGGTTCCACATGGTCATGAAGCCGCCGGTCTCCTCCTCGCGGTGCGAGGGGGTCACCAGCAGATCGCGCAGGAAGCAGGAGGTGTGGTACTCGACATCGCACATGTAGCGCAGCGAGCGCAGGGTCTGGTCGTCCAGCGGCTGGGAGTCGAAGGTGTCGAAGTCCAGGTCCTCGTACTTGACGGGGACGGACGTCTCGGCGAACTGGTCGATGTCGAAGGCCATGTCACTCTCCGGTGCGAGGAAGCGAGCTGAGGTAGGGGTCCGGGAGGTCGGGCGCCGGCAGCAGCCGGGTGATCTCGTAGCGGGCGCGGCGCAGGGCCGCCCGGTCGCGCGACTCGGCCCCGATGACCTGCAGCGCGGGCTTCAGGTCCGGGTCGATGATGCCGCCGCCGTCCAGCGGCGAGTCCAGCGAGAGCACCA
Organism: Brachybacterium aquaticum; assembly: GCF_014204755.1. Lineage (NCBI taxonomy): Bacteria > Bacillati > Actinomycetota > Actinomycetes > Micrococcales > Dermabacteraceae > Brachybacterium > Brachybacterium aquaticum. Next base: position 2,838,845 of record NZ_JACHLZ010000001.1, on the reverse strand, counting down.
GGCGCGCCACGGCGGCCTCGCGGGGGGAGCGGATGATGCGGCCGCTGGCCTCAGCGGTGAAGAATTCCACCGCCGCGTCGTGCCGCTCGATGACGGTCTCGACCACGCGCAGCGCCTCACCGCTCAGACGGCGGGCCACGGCGTGGAGCGCGGCCTGCAGGGATGCCTCCTGGATCGCCATGCGGGCCATGTGCCCGGCGGCCAAGGCCTCGCCCGCGAACTCGTTCCACAGCGGGCTGATCAGCGGCTGGATCCGGTCCACGTGGATGCGGCGAAGGGCGTGCAGGGGATGGGGACGGTGGCGCAGCGTGGGCCGCTCCACCGGGTGGTCGCCGGTGAGCAGGTCGCGCAGCGCGCGGGCCTGCCAGTACCGGTCCACGAGCCAGGTCGCCAGGAACGCGGTGATGCGGGCCTCGTTGGCGGTGACGGTGGCGAGCATGGCCCGCGACTCGGCCAGCGCCGAGGACTCCAGGCGCTGCAGCGCGCCGAGCGCGAGGCGCACCGGCTCCTCGAGCCCGCCCTCGGCCTCGACCTTCGCGGTGTCCACGTCGAGGCGACCGGTGCCGCGGCGCACGTACTCGGCGACGTCGAAGTCGGTCAGCAGCACCCGGGTGATCGACCCGTCCAGATGGAGGTGCCCGGCGAACGGCCCCTCCCGCGGCATCGACGTGTGCGGGTCTGGAGTCGGTGCCGGACCGTCCTGAGCGTCGTGAGCGGGGGTCGACGAGCCCACGGTCAGGTCGACGGTCACCTTCCACCTCTTTCGCGGTTCGCGGCCTGGTGCCCGCAGGGCTCGTGGTACGAGCCCGCACGGCCCCGGATGGACCGAGTCCAGTGTAGGGAAGGGAGCCTGTCCGCGGGCTGGTCGACAGCCCCTGGGGGCGCCCGGCGAGACTTGGTAGGTTTCGCCCTGTGATGACCTCCGGCGCCGCCTCGCTCCCGGTCGCGGGAGACGACCGCGCTCGGGCCGACCTGCCGGATCTCGATGCCCTGAGGGTCGCGCTGGGCCCGGCGGAGCTTCCCCTGCGCCACCCGCGCTCGGTCCGCGAGGCCGCGCTGAGGGTGAGTGATCTCATACACTCCGGCCGCCTGCGCGAGGCGCGCCGCCTCGCCGAGGAGTTCCGTGACGTCCCCGCGCCGACGGAGGACCGCTACGCCCTGACCCGCGCCGCCCTGCGCGGGGCGCTCCACACCGGGCGGGCCGACGGGATCCAGGAGATCGCCGCGGACCTGGTCTCCCTGCTGCACCGCGCCGGGTATTCCGAGCAGGCCGCAGCCGTCGTGCAGGTGCTGCTCGAGCGCGGCCCGCTGTCCTCTGGGCCGACGGGCCGCACCCGCGCCGCGCTCGCCACCGGCGGCGGGGCGGGGGTTGGTGCTCCCGGCTCCGCCCTGGTCGACGCCTCCGCCGCTGCCTCCCGCGCTGCCTCCGCCGATGGCGTCGGCGCCAGCGCGGGCTCCCGGCGCGGCCGCCGGCGGGGCGAGGCGATCACACCCTCCGCCGAGATGCTCTCCGTGGTCCGCTCGCTCGAGCGCACCGCCCTGCCCGGCGACGCGGGCGAGGGCGCCGGGATCGACCCCCGCCGCGCCGCCGCCCGCCTCCGCGCCGCGCTCGCCGCCCTCCCCGCGGTGCGCGACCGCCTGCTCGTGGACCCCGAGCCGGAGCTGCTGCTGCGTCTGGCCCAGTCCCTCGAGGCGATCGGCGACCGCGCCGGCGCCACCACCGCCGTCCTGGACGTGCTGGACCTCCACGAGGACGCCGCGGCCGACGCGGGCGAGCAGCCCCGGGACCCCTCGCGCCTGGTCATCGCCGCGCACGCCGTCCTCGCCCGCACCCTCGGCATCGAGCACCCCGTCACCGCCGTGCACCACGCCGTCGAGGCGCTGGACTCCCTGCACGAGATCGAGGACCCGCCGCTGCGGACCGGGCTGATCACCTCCCTGCTGCAGGCGCTCATGGCCGCCGGGGACACCGGCCGCGCGAGCTTCACCGCCGGGCGCCTGCTCTCCCTGCAGCGCACCCTTGACAGTGATGAGCAGCGGATCGCGCCGCTGCTGGCCGTGGCCGCCCAGCGCGTCCAGGCCGAGCGCTACGACGCCGCCTGGGTGCCGCTCGAGCAGGCCCGCGCCCTCGCCCACGAGCACCGCGACCACCGGGCGTTGCTCGAGGCGGCACGGCTCTCCGCCAGCATCCACGAGCGCCGCGGCGACCTTTCAGGCTCCCTCGGTGAGCTGCAGCGCCTGGCCTTCCAGGCCCGCTGGCTCGTCGACGACCTCGACACCCCGCGCCCCGAGCAGGCGCTGATGCTGCGCACCGAGCTCGAGGCCAATGCGCTCGCGCTGCGCCGCGCCCTGGACCTCGGCCGCAGCGGCGCCGTCCACGTCGCCGCCCGCGAGATCGAGCGTCGCACCCGCCCGGACGCGACCGCACTGCTCCCGGCGGAGTTCCTGTGGGACCACCTCGTCGACGCCCGCGTCGGCGTGTTCATCGCCGCCGGGGAGGCCCTCGCCCAGGACACGGACGGGGCCGACGAGGAGCTGTACGAGCGGCGCCGCCGCGAGGTGCTCGAGGCGATCGGGCAGATGCCGCCCGGGCACGATGTGCGCGCCCGCTACTGGGCCGCCTACCTCGACGACCGCCACGCCCATCTCCTCGCCGCCCGCGACGAGTCCGAGGCCGCGCGCAGGGCCGCCCGCCGTGCCCGCGACGCCTATGCGGACCTCGGCCTGGACGGGGACGCCGCCCGCGTCGCGGACCTGCTCGCCGGCGCCTGAGCCCGATCCGCGGGACCGCGCTCAGCCCGCAGGGTCCTGAGCCTGGACGCCGCCGCTCAGCTGCCGTCGGCCGCGTGCATCGTCCGCTCGAGCACGTCGATCACGGCCGCGGGATCTGTCTGCGGGTTCACGAAGGCGAGGCGCAACGCGATCTCCCCGGCGAAGGCCGTGGGCAGGCACAGCAGCGTCCCCTCCTTCGCCAGGCGCTGCGACCAGCGGCGATAGGCGACCGGTGTCCAGCCCGGGCGGCGGAACACGACCACGGACAGCTCCGGCTCCAGCAGCAGCTCCAGGTGCTCGGACGCCTCGATCGCGGTGGCGACCGTGCGGGCGGAGGCGAGGCACCGCTCCACCGCTGCGGAGTACGCGGCGGTGCCGTGCGTGGCCAGCGAGTACCACAGCGGCAGACCCCGGGTGCGGCGCGAGAGGTGCGCGGCGAGGTCCGAGGGGTTGGACTCCCCGCGGTCGATCGAGTCCAGATACGCGGCGTGCTGGGAATGGGCGGCCGCGGCCGGGCGCGGGTCCCGGTAGAGCAGCGCGCAGCAGTCGTACGGCGCGAACAGCCACTTGTGCGGGTCGACGATGAACGAGTCCGCCTCCTGGATGCCCGCGAAGCGCCCCTTCGCGCTCGGGGCCGCGAGCGCCGCCCCGCCGTAGGCGCCGTCCACGTGCACCCAGGCGCCGTGGCGGTGCGCCACCGGGATCACCGAGGCGAGGTCGTCGACGATGCCCGCGTTCGTGGTCCCGCCCGAGGCGACCACCGCGCAGATCCGCGGATCCGCGGCGAGCACGCCCTCGAGCGCCTCGCCGGTGAGGTGGCCGCGGTCGTCGATCGGCACGGTCACCACGTCCATGTCCAGCAGCCGCGCGGCCGAGGCGACCGAGGAGTGCGCGGTCGAGGCGCAGGCCAGCGCCCACCCGCCCTCGGGACGCCGTCCCCGCGCGCGGAGGGCGTGGTCGCGGGCGGTGGCCAGTGCCGAGAGGTTGCCCATGGTGCCGCCGGAGACGAACACCCCGGCCGACTCCGCCGGCCACTCCAGCAGATCCGCGATCCAGCGCAGCACCTGGTTCTCGGCGAAGATCGCCCCGGCCCCGTTCTCCCACACCCCGCCGAACACGTTCGCGGCCGAGACCACGGTGTCGAAGGCGACCGCGGCCCGGGTGGGGGCGGCGGGGATGTAGGCGAGGTTCATCGGGTCCTCCGCCGCGCGGGTCGCGGGCAGCAGCACGCTGTCGAACAGCTCCATCGCGCGTGCCGCGCCGATGCCGTCCTCGGTGATGGTCTCGCCCACCGCCGCCTGCAGCTCGGCGGCGCTGCGGGCGGTGGTCTTGGGGTCGGTGGCGACCGTCGTGTGCTCGGCCGCCCAGCGCAGCGCCAGGCTCACCGCCTCCCGCTCGTCGCCCCAGACCTCCGAGGGCGCGCGGTGGCGCTGCAGCGCGTCGGAGGCGCGGGAGAAGGCGGAGCGCTCGGACGACTCGGGGGTCGTGGGGGGGGTCGCAGGAGCAGCGGCGCCGTCGGGAGCGGGAGCGCTGTCAGGAGCGGGGGAGGGGAACGGGTGCGTGGAGTCCTCGGTCACGCCCAGCATGGTCGCATGCCGCGAAGCAACTCCGTCCCACCCCTTGACGTGACGTCATAGTGACGTCACCCTGGCGTCATGGATCTGAGAGCACTCACCCGTCCCGTGCAGGAGCAGCTCGTCGCCTCCGCCGCGATCGGCGACGAGACCACCCGCCGCACCGCCGAGCTGCTGTCCGTGGGCCTCGAGCCCGCCCTGCGCCTCGCCATCCAGGAGGCCGTGGGCCAGGTCGCCGCCGAGGTCTCGGCCGAGCTCGCCCCCGGCCGGGTCGACCTCGCCCTGCGCGGCACGGACCTCTCGGTGCACGTCATCGCCCCCGAGGCGTCGGCCGACGGGGGCGCCGCGGCGCCTTCCGCGCCCGCCACGCCCTTCGTGCCCGGCGCCCCGGTGACGCCCGTGGTGCCGGTCGCGGCCGAGGTGCCCACCCCGCCGCGGCCGCCCGAAGCACCAGAGGACGCGGAGGACACAGGAAGCGGCGCCGCCCGCGTCACCTTCCGTCCGCCCCAGGCACTGAAGTCCCGCCTCGAGCAGGCCGCCGAGCGCGAGCAGCTGAGCCTGAACACGTACCTCGTCCGGGCGCTGACCACGCACCTCGATGCCCAGGAGCAGCAGGCGCAGCCCGTCCCTCCCGCCTCCACCGCCCCGCGCAGCACCGGCCGCACCAGCGGCTGGTTCGTCTGAGCCGCCGCCCGCACCCGCTTCCAGGAGACCGCGATGACCTCGCCGCACACCCCGCCCACCGGCTCGCCCGACCCCGAGCCCACCCCCGATCCCATCCGCCACGAGTTCATCGCCGCCGGCTCCATCGACGCGAACATCCAGAACCTCCGCGGCACGATCACCGTGCGCGCCGAGCACGGCACCCGCGTGGGCGTCGAGCTGATCCCGCGCGGCGAGGCCGGTGCCCAGCTCGCCACCCGCATGCGGGTCCGCTTCGACGCCGAACGCCTCACCGTCGACGCCCCGGCCGACGAGGCCCACCGCGTCGGCGTGGGTCTCGGGGACCTGTTCAGCGTCCGCGGTCGCGGCGGGAGCCTGCCCTTCACCGACCGGCTCGCCGAGTCCTTCCGCTCCGCCGTGCGCGGCGTCGAGGGGCTCCTCGGCGGGCTCGAGATCCGCGTGGTGCTGCCCGCCGGATCGCGCGTGGTCGTCTCCGACGGCGTCGGCGACCTCGAGATCACGGGGTCCCTCGCCCGGCTCGAGGCCCGCACCGGCACCGGCGACCTGCACGTCCGCAACGCGGCGGAGGAGTCCACCCGCCTGACCACTGGCACCGGCGATGTCACCCTCGGCGAGGCGACCGGACAGGTCCATGCCACCACGGGCACCGGTGACCTGCGACTGGACCGCCTCGAGGGCACCGCGACCCTGTCGGCCGGCGTGGGCGGCGTGACCGTGCGCGAGGCCCGCAGCGGCAGCCTCACCGCCCGCAGCGGCCTCGGCGACGTGGAGCTTCGCGTCGCCGCCGGCACCGCGGTCCACCTCGATCTCGCGACCGGCCTCGGCGAGCAGGACGTGCGCCTCACCCCGGCCGACGGGGCCGGCGCCGCGGAGCGGACCCTCGAGGTCCACGCCCGCTCGGGCAAGGGCGACCTGCGCGTGCTGCGCGCCGGGGCGGCGGCCGCCGCGTCCTGACCTGTGCGGCGCGCGCGGGCGGGGCGGCCCCGTCGGCCCGCCCCGCCGGCCGCGCCCTCCTGACATGGCCCCGCGCCCTGCCGTACCGTGGGAGACCCCGGCCGGAAGGAGGCGCGACCATGACCTCAGGAATCGATGACGGCGTCGGCATCGAGGATGGCGTCGGGGAGCACGTCCACGGCCCCGACGAGACGATCTCCGTGCGCGACAACAAGGTCGCCGGCCGGTACGAGGCGCTGCGCGACGGTCAGACGGTCGGCATCATGATCTACGAGCGCACCCGTCGGCGCATCGAGCTGATCCATACGGTCACCGACCCCGAGCACCGCGGCGAGGGCGTCGCCTCCGTGCTCCTGCGCACCGTGCTCGCCGAAGCGCGGGCCGCCGACCTGCCGGTCCTCGTGATCTGTCCCTTCATCGAGAGCTGGCTCCAGCGCCATCCCGAGCAGGCCGACGGCGTCATCGCCGACGACTGACCGCCCCCGTCGCGGCGGCGAGTGGGCGCTGTCGTCAGGGTGGTGTCGAGCGAGCGGGACTCCCGAAGTCGGTGACGCGCGAGTACGGTCATGGCCATGGACGCTCTCGAACTGCTCCGCGACCTCGCCTCCCGACCTCGCCACACCCTCTCCGCCCTGCGCAGACGATTGGTCCCCGAGACCCTCAACGCCCACCCCGCCGGGCACGACAACTCCGTGGCCTGGCTGCTGTGGCACACCGGCCGGGAGATCGACGCCCAGCTCGCGCCGCTCACCGGCGGGGAGGAGGTGTGGCGCACCCGCGACGAGGCCGGCCGTCTCGGCCTCGGCGAGCCGGGCTCGGCCGTCGGCTACGGCCACTCCTCCGAGGAGGCCCGCGCCATCGTGGTGGAGGACGGCGACGCGCTGGCCGACTACGTCGACGCGACGCTCGACGCCTTCGATGCCTACCTCGACACCCTCGACGCCGCCGCGCTCGGCGACGTGGTCGACGACTCCTGGGACCCGCCCGTCACCCGCGGTGCCCGCCTGATCAGCATCCTCGACGACGCGATCCAGCATCTCGCCCAGGCCGCGTACGTCCTCGGCCTGCCCGAGCCCAGCTGATCCCGAGCCCGGCCGTCCCGGTCACCGTCCCGGGGCCTGGCCGCCGGGGCTGCCCTGGCCGGAGCCGCCCATGCCTCCGCCGAGCTCGTCCGCGGAGGAGATCTCGGTGCCGTTGGCCGTGAGCACGGTGCCGTCCAGGGTGATCTCGCCGTTGGCGTCCACCGGGGAGTCGCCGCCGTTCGCGGCGCTGGTGATCGTCACCTCCCCGCCGGTCAGGGAGACGGTGCCGTTGGAGTCCAGCCCGTCGACGTCGGCGACGACGGTGACGGTGCCGCCGCTGATCGAGAGCCACGAGCCGTCGTCGGTCTCGCCGCCACCGCCCATGCCGCCGTCCGCGGTGGCGGTGTCGGTCGCGCTCTCCTCCGCGGCCGCCTCCTCGGCGGTGGTGGCGGCGGTGGCGTTGATGCCGTCGTCGGAGGCGGTGATCGAGACGGTGCCGCCCTCGATCATGACGTCCTGCGCCTCGATGCCCTCGACGGACTCCTCGATGGTCACGGTGCCGCCGGTGATCTGGACGGCCTGCTCGGCGTCGATCCCGTCGTCCCCGGCATGGATCGTGAACTCCCCGCCGGTCACGAGCACCCAGCCGCGGTCCTCGTCCTCGTAGTTGTCGGACTTCAGGGCGTCTCCGCCGCTGGTCAGGTCGAAGGTGCCGTCGCTGATGGAGAGGTAGTCCTTCCCGCGCAGCGCGTCGTCCACGGCGGTGACGGTGATGTCCCCGCCGGTGATCGCGAGCCCGTCGCGGGTGGAGATGCCGTCATTCGTGCTGCCGGTGACCGTGAGGGCGCCGGTGCCGGCGATCGTGAGGTCGGACGCGGAGGCGATCGCCGCGACCGGTGTCGAGTCGTCGGCGACCTCGTAGTCGGTGCCATCGGCGACCGAGTTTGAGGTCCCGTCCTCGAGGACCAGGGTGACCTCGTCGGCGCTGGTCACGGCGATGCCGGGGCCGGTGGTGCTGGTGATCGAGGCGTCGTCGAGGATCACGGTGACGGTCTCGTCGTCGGGAGCGGAGATCACCAGCTGTCCGTCGGTGAGCTCGCCGGAGACCCGGTACACGCCGCCGGCGGTGATCGTGACGACGCCGTCCTCGACGGTGACCGCGGAAGAGGTGGAGCTCGATCCGGTGTCGTCCAGCGTGATGGTCTGCTCATCGGCGGCGTCCCAGCTCAGTTCGTCCTCGTCGAGATGGGTGTCGAGAGTGGTGAGGTCGAGGCTGGAGAGCAGGTCGTTGGTGACCGAGGCGGTCTCGGCGACCTGCGCCGAGGAGCCGGAGCTGGTCGAGGAGCCCGAGTCGGTGACACCGGTGACGGCGGTGGCGGCCCCGCATGCGGCCAGGGCCAGGGCGGCCGTGCCGGCGACGGCCGCGGCCGACCAGCGGCGCATGCGGGAGCGGGCGGACCGGCGGCCGCCGGTGGGGGAGTCGGGAGCGGTGGTGGGGGTCATGGCATGCCTTCCTCGAAGGGGTGATGTGGTGATGGGGTGACGGTTCCACCCTCCCGGGGACCGCTGTGCGCGGCCCATGTCCGGGGGAGGGCGGAGCTGTGGATCAGGCGACCGGGAGGTCGCGCAGGGTGCGGTGCCAGCGGTTCGCGGACAGGGAGTCGTCCAGGAGTGCGAGGCCGGTGGCGTACTTCGAGAGCCGCTGCGGGCGGTGGCCCGCCCGCCACAGCGCCCGGTCCACGCGGCCCGGGCGCGTGCCGGCCTTGGTCTCGACCACCACCTCGCCGTCCAGGTGCAGCATCTGTCCGTCGGCGGCGATCCAGGACAGCGAGTCGTCGAGGGTGAGGCGGGCGTCCTCGGCGGCGATCAGCACAGTGGTGCGCGCGTAGGTGGTGGCGAGCACCGGCACCAGCGGCTGCGCGGGGGCGGCGCATCCGGCGTCCAGCAGGGTGGTGCGCACGTGCTCGAGCCCCGCCCCGGACAGGGGGCGCCCGGCGGCCGGGCCCGCCCCGCTCCCGTCGGCCGGGAGCGGCAGCCGCAGCTTGGCGGATTCGCCGCGACCGGTGCGGGTCTTGACCTCGAGGAACGACGTGCCCGTGTCGAGGTAGTCCCGGCGGCGCACCTTCCAGCGCCGGCGGCGACCGGTCGCGGCGGCCCGGTAGGCGGTGAGGTCGGGCGTGTCGTAGTAGAGGGAGCGGTAGGAGAAGCGGCGTCGACCGTCGATCTCGAGCACCCGCAGGTCCCCGCCGGCTGCTGCGAGCAGGGTGCCGACCTCCTCGCGGGGGAGCACGTACTTGCGGTCCACGCGGGTCATCAGGCCTGCCCGCTCCGTGATCTCCTCCAGGCCGATCCCGGGGAGCGCTCCGAGCCCGCTGATCTCCTGGCCGCCCGCCCTGGGAAGGGCGGCGGACGCGCGGTGCGCGCTCATCGGACCGTCACCGGGACGGCGCCCGAGGCGGCACGCGGGACGACCGCCTCCTGCGGGACGGCGCCCGACGTGGCCGACCCCGCGGAGAGGGGGTCGTGCCGGCGCTCGCGCAGCCGGAAGCGCACGTCCACCACCGTGGTGTCGGAGACGGTGTCCAGGCGCTGGACGGAGAGGGCCGAGACGTCGGCTGCGAGCATCTCCTCGAGGTGCGCGCGCAGGGCGGTCTCGTCGGTCAGGGCCCGGTCGACCACCACCAGCTGGCGACGGTGGGCGCCGAGCAGCCGCGGATGATCCACGATCGCCATGGTCCCCACGATCAGCACGATGAAGCCGATCGAGAGCGGCGTCGCGCTCGTGGAGAGCCCGGAGACCAGTCCCAGCGCGAGCACCGCGAAGTAGTAGGCGATCTCGTGCTGAGCCAGCTCGTCCGAGCGCAGGCGGATGATGGACAGCACGCCGAACAGACCCAGCCCGAGGCCCGCGGTGACGGCGGAGCCGGCCAGCAGCGCCGCCACGGCCAGCACCCCCACGTGGATCCCGAGGAACGCGACCACCAGGTCGCGACGCCGATGGCGGGGCCAGTAGATGCCGAACACCAGGATCGCGGCGGCGACCAGGTCGAGGGCGTAGAGGGAGAGTGTGGACAAGGACATGCCGGGCTCCTCGGGATCGGGGGTGATGCTCGAAGCCTCCGGTCGGCCCCTAGGAATTCCCTATGTCCGCCCTGTCGCGGATCTATGTGAGGTGAACGGCAGGTGGACGGGAGCGAACACAGAGCCTGCACAGCTCGCCCCGCGTCCCTGGCACAGGGGCACCGCCGAGGCTTCCGGCCATGGACACGACCTCCGACACCCCGCCCCGCCCGACGACCGCCCCACCACACGGTCCCGCCCCGTCCCGCCATGGTCGGCGCCTCTCCCGGCGCGCCCTGCTCGGCGGCGGCGTCGCCGTCCTCGCCGGGACCGGAGGCTCCGCCGCCTGGGCCTACGACCGCTTCCTCAGGGAGAAGGTCCAGGTCTCCAGCATCTCCGCCGCGGAGCAGGCCGCCGGCACCTCCGAGTCGGTCGCCGCAGTCGCCACGGACGGCAGCGTCACCTCCACCGGGTACACCTCCTCGACCACCACCATCACGATGACGAGCACCTCCACCGGCACCGGCAGCGACACCATCACCTGGTACGCGGCGGAGGTCGAGGTCACCGACGCCACCGTGCTGCGCTCCGCCTTCGCCGACGACGAGTTCGGGCAGAACATCACCGAGGAGCCCAGCGCGATCGCCGCCGCCCACGATGCGGTGCTCGCGATCAACGGCGACTATTACGGCTTCCGCGACACCGGCATCGAGATCCGCAACGGCGTGATCTACCGCGACGAGCCCGCCCGCGACGGCCTCGCGTTCTACGACGACGGTCGGATCGAGGTGTACGACGAGACCGCCACCGGCGCCGAGCAGCTGCTCGCCGAGGGCGTGTGGCAGACACTCAGCTTCGGCCCGGCCGTGCTGCTCGACGGCGCGGTGCCGGACGGCATCGAGGACGTCGAGGTCGACACCAACATCGGCAACCATTCGATCCAGGGGAGCCAGCCCCGCACCGCCATCGGCGTGATCGGCGACAACCACCTCGTCCTCCTGGTGGTCGACGGCCGTGACGAGGGCTACTCACGCGGTGCGACCCTGCCCGAGCTCGGCGAGATCCTCTCGGGCCTCGGCTGCACCACGGGCTACAACCTCGACGGCGGCGGCTCCTCGGTGATGATCTTCGACGGGGAGGTCGTCACCCAGCCGTCCAACGGCGGCGAGCGCGCCACCAGCGACATCCTCTACGTGGCCGGGTGATCGCGATGAGCCTGCTGCCTGCCCGCCGCCCCGTCCAGTCCGCTGTCGCCGAGTCCGCTCCCGCCGCTCCCGCCGCCCCTGTCGTCCCTGGCGCCTCCGCCATCCCCGTGCCCGGGGGTGCGACCGCCTCCCGCGCCGGCGGCGCCGTGGTGCTGATACCCGCTCTGGACCCGGGCCCTGAGCTGGTGGACCTGGTCCGGGAGCTCCGCACGGCCGGCGTCGGGACCGTGATCGTCGACGACGGCTCGCCCGAGCGGTCCGCCGTCACCTTCGACCGCTGCGAGCTGCTCGGCGCCGTGGTGCTCCACCTCCCGGTGAACCAGGGCAAGGGGGCCGCGCTGCGCCGGGGATTCTCACTGGTCGCCTCCCGGTTCCCCGGGGCGGGCGTGGTCACGGCCGATGCCGACGGCCAGCACCGCCTCGCCGATGTGCTGCAGGTGCGCGAGGTCCTGGACGCCCGCACCGCCGCCGGAGCGGATCCGGCGATCGTGCTCGGCGTCCGCACCGCGGACCGTGGAGCGGTCCCGCTGCGCTCCCGGCTCGGCAACGCCGTGAGCGCCGCCGCCTTCCGGGCGGTGTCGGGGGTGCGCCTCGAGGACACCCAGACGGGGCTGCGCGGGGTGCCGTCGAGCCTGCTGGCGTGGTCCACCACGCTGCCGGGGGACCGCTACGAGTACGAGTACGTCCAGCTGGTCGCCGCGGCCCGCGCCGGGATCGCCCTGCACCAGGTGCCGATCTCGACCGTGTACATCGAGGACAACGCGAGCAGCCACTTCCGGCCGCTGCGGGACTCGGGGCGCGTGCTGGGCCCCGTGCTGGCCTTCGCGGCCACAGGCCTGGGCTCCTTCGCCGTGGACACCGCACTGTTCCTGGGTCTGGCGGCGCTCGGCGCGCCGGCCTGGCTCGCCCTCGTCCTCGCCCGCGTCCTGAGCGCAGCCGGGAACTTCACCGCCAATCGGCACCTCGTGTTCCGGGAGGGCCGGCGCGTCCCGCTGGGGCGCTCGCTGCTGCGCTACGCGGCGCTCGCCGCCGGGGTGCTCGCCGGCGGCGTGCTGGTCGTCGACGCACTGCTCGCCCTCGGAGAGTCGCTGCTGGTCGCGAAGCTGACCGCCGACCTGCTGCTGTTCGTGCTCAGCTACCTGGTGCAGCGCCTGGTCGTGTTCCGGGACCGGTGAGGCGGGAGATCCTCAGATCAGCTCCGCCTCGATGCGGCGCAGGTACTCGGCCCCCACCGGGGTGAGCGCGAAGTCCTGGCGCTTCGCCCCGGTGCGGGCCACGTCGACCTTCCGGGCGCTCAGCACGCCGGAGTCGGCGAGACGTCGCAGGGTGCGGTAGAGGCCGCTCTCGGTGAGGGTCCACCCGGTCGCCTCGAGCACCAGCGGGGCGATACCCGCGGCGGCGATCGGCCCGTGCTCGCGGATGATCCGCAGCAGCGCGAGGGTGGTCGCCGACTTCTTGTAGACCTCGACCCAGGAGCTCGCGAGCTCTTGCGCCCACTCGGCGTCCTCCGAGGACAGGACGGGGGGCGTCGGATCGGCGCTCATGCCCGGGGCGCCTCGAAGCCGCGGTCCAGCACGGCGCCGACGGCATGCATGAGCAGGCCGAGACCCCAGAGCGCCGGCATCACCAGTGCGGGACCGAGCCACGGGTCCAGGGTCCCGTCGCTCGGCGGGGCAGCGCCGAGGACGGCCAGCACGGTCAGGTGCAGCTGGTAGCCCGCGGTCACCGTCAGGAAGCACAGCACGTGCGCGACGAGCCGCCCGTAGCGCAGCCGGCCGAGCGCGCGCCCGCGCGTGGCCAGGTAGGCCGCGACGCCGAGGGCGATCACCACCAGGGGCAGGGTGGTGAGGACGGTGATCCGGTTGCCCGCGAGGGCGATGACCAGATGCAGCACGAGGTTCGCCGCGATCAGGCCGAGCGCGAGGGGCAGCAGGCTCCGGTGGGCCCGGGCGACGAGGTCGTCGGTCGCGGCGGCCGCGCGTGCCGGTGAGGGCGGGCCGACGGGGGTGGGCGAGGTGGCGGACTCTGCGGTCATGACGGGGCTCCTTGTCCTCGGCAGTGCACCAGTGGATCGGTGTCTGACGGCACTGTACTAATGGTGCACTGCCTGATGTCAAGTGATGCGAGGTGGAGGCGGCCGCCCCGGACAGCAGTGCGCTCTCACGGTGGATGCGCGGGCATGCATCGACCGTGGGAGCGCACGGCTGCGTCGATCGACTCGGGGCGCTCCGGTGGGCGGCTCGCGCCCGCCGACGGCGCCCGGCGCGGCTCAGGCGGAGACGGGCTCGCGCTCGGCCGCGGGGCGCTCCGCGGCCGCGGCGCTGCGAGCGCCCCGCCGACCGCGCAGCACGGAGTCGACCGAGAAGCGACCGGCGCCGAAGGCGGCGACGAGCAGGGCGCCGGCGCCGAGCGCGCCGACGAGCTCCCAGCCGCCGTTCTCGATGTAGATGCCGGCGGGCACGTGGATCAGCAGCGCTGCGACGAGCATCTCGAGCGCGAGGACGACGCCGGCGATGCCCGTGAATGCGTCGAGGACGAGCGCGATGCCGCCGACCAGTTCGATCACGGAGATGGCGGGGGCGGTGAGCTCGGGCGCGGGCACGCCCATGCCCCGGAAGGCCTCGGTCGCCCCGGCGAGGCCGAAGACGGCGAGCTTCTGGTAGCCGTGGGCGATGAAGGCGACGCCGAGGACGACGCGGGCGGCCGGGGCGCCCGCTCGCCCCCGAGGTGCCCGCGCGACCGGCCCTCCCCACCGGCCTGCCGTCCCCAGCGGAGAAGGATCACGTCCCGAGCGCGCGCCGGGCTTCCTACACTGGGTCGGTGACTTCCACCGAGGCCTTCGAAGCCGGACCCGACCGCGGCCTGGAGCGCACCCCGCCCCAGGACCTCAACGCCGAGCGCGGCGTGCTGGGCGGCATGATGCTTTCCAAGGACGCGATCGCGGACGTCGTCGAGACCGTGCGCGGCAACGACTTCTATCGCCCCGCCCACGAGATGATCTACGAGGCGATCATCGACCTGTACGGTCGCGGCGAGCCGGCGGACCTCGTCACCGTCTCCGACGAGCTCTCCAAGCGCGGCGAGCTGCAGCGCGTGGGCGGGGGCGCCTATCTCGCCGACCTCATCGACATGGTCCCCACCGCCGCGAACGCCGGCTTCTACGCCGAGATCGTCGTCGAGCGCGCCCAGCTGCGTCGCCTCGTCGAGGCGGGCACCCGCATCGTCCAGCTCGGCTTCGCGGCCGACGGCGGCGAGGTGGACGAGGTCATCAACGAGGCCCAGGCCCAGATCTACGCGGTCACCGAGCGGGGCCAGAGCGAGGACTTCCTGCCGCTGGGCGAGGTGATCGACGAGACCCTCAACGCCATCGAGGCGACCCAGAACCGCGGCGGCCAGGTCACGGGCGTGCCCACCGGTTTCGCGGAGCTCGACGAGCTCACCCAGGGCCTCCACGGCGGGCAGATGATCATCTTCGCGGGACGCCCCGCCATGGGCAAGACGACCCTCGGCATGGACGTGCTGCGCTCCGCCTCGATCCACAACGGCCTGACCTCGGTCATCTTCTCCCTGGAGATGGACAAGACCGAGATCACGATGCGTCTGCTCTCGGCCGAGTCGCAGGTGCCGATGAACCGCATGCGCGACGGCTCGATGGACGACCGTGACTGGCAGTCGATGGCGCGGGCGATGAGCCGCATCGCCGATGCGCCGCTGTTCATGGACGACTCGGCGAACATGTCGCTGATGGAGATCCGGGCGAAGTGCCGCCGGCTCAAGCAGAAGCACGACCTCAAGCTCGTGGTCATCGACTACCTGCAGCTGATGAGCTCGGGCAAGAAGGTCGAGTCCCGCCAGCAGGAGGTCTCGGAGTTCTCCCGAGCCCTGAAGCTGCTGGCCAAGGAGATCGACGTGCCGGTCATCGCGATCTCGCAGCTGAACCGAGGCAGCGAGCAGCGCACCGACAAGACCCCGATGATGAGCGACCTGCGCGAGTCCGGCTCGATCGAGCAGGACGCCGACGTCATCCTCCTGATCCACCGCGAGGACTACTACGAGAAGGAGTCCGCGCGCGCCGGCGAGGCCGACCTGATCGTGGCCAAGCACCGCAACGGTGCGACCAAGACGATCCCCGTCGCCTTCGAGGGGCACTACTCGCGGTTCAAAGACATGGCCGGCACCGGAGGGGGCGGATTCAGTGGCTGACGCGGCGTCCGATCCCGCGGCGGGCGCAGCGCCCGACGCCTCCCGGCTCGCGGCGCTGGACATCTTCCTGCCCTCCCCGCCGCCCGACCCCGAGCGGCACGAGCAGTTCCTCGACGAGGCCGCGGCGCTCGCCCTCGAGGGCCACCCGATCACCGTCTACCTGCAGGACGAGGACGCCTGGGCCTTCGCGCAGTGCGAGCCGGTCGCGGACCTGCTCGAGTCCGCCGGGGACTGGGCGCTGCCGGTGACCCTGGTCGGCGCCGACATCGTCGTCACCGCCGCCTACCCGACCATCGCCCAGATGCGCCGCTTCGCCGAGGCCGGCACCGCCCCGCGCGCGCCGAAGAGCGCGGCGGCCGCGGCCTGCGGGCCGGGCGGTGCGCCCGGCACCCCCGGCGCGCCGATGCCGCGGGAGGCGGGAGGCTTCGCCGCCCAGCTGCTCGGCGTCCAGGCGGCCAAGCCCCGCCCCGTCGGCGGCCCCGAGATCGGCGGGCGCCGCAACCTCATGGGCGGCGACCACGGCGACGGCCTGCCCGACGCGGGGGAGTCCGCCGCGCGCTGACGGCGTCGGCCGGCCCACCCGCGCGCGACGCGCGCCGTCGGCCGCCCGCGCTCGTCGCGCGCCCGTCGGCCGGCGGATCACGATTCGATCTCCCGGCCCGGATGGTCCCTCCCGTGACCGCAGTCACACCTGATAGCGTCCGATGGTCGGCCTACCGGCCGGACACCCCCGACGCAGCGCCGCGCCGCGGCACCACGACGGGGCCCCTCGCTCGAGCAGGACGAAGGAGTTGTGCCCGTGACATCCCCCATCCCCCGGACCCCGCGCCCCCCACCCCCGAGCAGTTCGTCGCCGTGCAGAAGTCCGAGGACTTCACGCGGCTGCGCAGCAGCTTCCGCAGCTTCGCGATCCCCATGACCATCTCGTTCCTGGTCTGGTACTTCGCCTACGTGCTGCTGTCCACCTACGCCGAGGGTTTCATGTCGATCCCGGTGCTGGGCAACCTCAACATCGGCCTGCTGATGGGCCTGTCACAGTTCCTCATGACCTTCCTGATCACCTGGCTGTACATCCGCCACGCGAACAAGTCGCTGGACCCGATCGCGGAGAAGCTCCGCCACGAGCTGGAGGGTGATCTCTGATGGAGTTCGGCAACCCGATCCTGAACATCGCGATCTTCCTCGCGTTCGTGGTGGTCACCCTCGTGGTGGTCATCCGCGTCTCCCGCCAGAACGTGACCGCCGGCGACTTCTACCACGGCGGCCGCGCCTTCTCCGGCCGGCAGAACGGCATCGCGATCGCGGGCGACTACCTCTCGGCCGCCTCGTTCCTCGGCATCGTCGGAGCGGTCGCGCTGTACGGCTACGACGGTCTGCTCTACTCCGTCGGCTTCCTCGTCGCGTGGCTGGTGGCGCTGCTGCTGGTCGCCGAGCCGCTGCGCAACACCGCGAAGTACACGATGGCGGACGTGCTCAGCTTCCGCATGCGCCAGCGCCCCGTGCGCACGGCCGCGGCGACCTCCACCCTCGCCGTCACCTTCTTCTACCTGCTCGCCCAGATGGCCGGCGCCGGCGCCCTGGTCTCGCTGCTCATCGGCATCGAGGGCCGCGTGGGCCAGTCGCTCGTGATCGCGATCGTGGGCGTGGTGATGATCGCCTACGTGCTCATCGGCGGCATGAAGGGCACCACCTGGGTGCAGATCATCAAGGCGGTGCTGCTGGTCAGCGCCGTCGGCATCACCACCGTGTGGATCCTCGCGATGAACGGCTTCAACCTCTCCGAGGTCCTCGGCCGTGCGGTCGAGACGCATCCGGACGGCGCCACCATCCTCGAGCCGATGCACCAGTACGGCTCCACCGCCGCCTCCAAGCTCGGCTTCGTCTCCCTCGCCATCGCGCTCGTGTTCGGCGCGGCCGGCCTGCCCCACGTGCTGATGCGCTTCTACACCGTGCCCACCGCCAAGGAGGCGCGGCGCTCGGTGGTGTGGGCGATCGGCCTGATCGGCTTCTTCTACCTGTGCACCATGGTGCTCGGCTTCGCCGCGGCGTACATGGTGGGCGTGGACGTGATCGGCACCCTGCCCGGCGGCTCGAACTCCGCCGCCCCCGCCCTCGCCTACGCGCTCGGCGGCACCGTGCTGATGGGCATCATCTCCGCCGTCGCCTTCGCGACAATTCTCGCGGTGGTGGCGGGCCTGACGATCACGGCGTCGGCCTCCTTCGCGCACGACATCTACAACGGCGTGCTGAAGAACGGCCAGGCCGAGCCCGCCAAGGAGGTCGCCGTCGCCCGACGGACCGCGGTCGTGATCGGCGGCGTCTCGATCATCGGCGGCATCCTCGCCGCGGAGCAGAACGTGGCCTTCCTGGTCTCGCTCGCCTTCGCCGTTGCCGCCAGCGCCAACCTGCCCTCGATCCTGTACTCCCTGTACTGGAAGCGGTTCAACACCCGCGGCTCGCTGTGGAGCATCTACGGGGGCCTGGGCAGCGCGCTGTTCCTGATCATCTTCTCGCCCGTCGTCTCCGGCTCGCCGACGGCGATGTTCTCCGGCGTGGACTTCTCCTGGTTCCCGCTGACCAACCCCGCGATCATCTCGGTGCCGCTGGGCTTCTTCCTCGGCTGGCTCGGCTCGGTCACCTCCTCGGAGCACGACGAGCTCAAGCAGGCCGAGATGGAGGTCCGCTCCATGACCGGCGCCGGCGCGGAGAAGGCCACCCAGCCGCACTGAATCGGGCGAGGCCGACGGGCCGGGGATCGGCGCAGTCGCCCCGACCTGCCGGAACCCATGCTCCGGGGCCCGACCTCGGCGCCTCGACCTGGTACCGCCATCTCATGTGACGCCCTGTTCCACCTGTGGAACAGGGCGTCACATGACACGGGGGCGACGTCCGCGAGACGAGGGCGTGGCGCGGGCTCGTCGCGTCGGTGCCGCTCGGCTCATCAGCAGAGAAGGGCGAATGACGCTCGCCGTCGCCCTGCGTCGTTGCGCGGAGCCCCTGCGTCTCGGGTCTCAGGCGAGCGGCAGCCCGGACTCCGGGCGGGTCGCTCGGTCGTGGAGGTCGATGATCCGCTGCTCCTCGGCCGACGGGGCAGGGCCGGTCACCTCGAGCAGGCGGCACACCGCGACCTGCGCGGAGGCATCGCGGTAGCGCCGCACCCAGTCCTGATGCTCGGGGGCTGTGGCGGTGCGGGTGCCGAGCGCCTCGAAGCGGTCCACGTCGATCCGCCACGGCTTCGGGGTGAGGCGGGCGCGGTAGGTGTCGTGGACCCGGCACAGGCGCATGTACAGCCGGTCGGTGCGCACCTCCTGCATCAGGTCCTGGGCGCGCTCGCTCGCGGGTACCGCCCCGGAGCCGGTGACCAGGAGGCGGAAGCCGTTGCGCGTGCGATAGGTGCGCACGCCGAGCTCGGGGTGGCGGGCGATGAAGCCCGCGATCACGCCGCGGAGCTCGGCGTGGGCCTCGGCGCGCTCGCCCAGGCCCGGCAGGCCGAGCTCCTCGGGATCCACCTGGGGCTCGCGGGGTGCACGGCCGAGCAGCCTGTTCAACAGGCGGCGTGCGGCGGGGCGGAAGGGGACGAACGGCAGCGCGGGCAGGTCGATGTCGCTGATCAGCAGTGCATCCGTGTTCAGCACGGCGGCGCCGTACCGGGTGCGCGTGACCGCGGCGATCAGGGCACCGTCGGCGGAGTGCAGCTCCTCCAGCAGCTCCTCGCGCTGGCGGCGGCCGGGGTAGTACTCGTTCCTCGCGCCGGTCCACGAGTAGGGGCCGCCCGCGGCGATCAGCCGCTCCAGGCGCTGCTGCGCGTCCCGCAGCGCCTCGGACTCGGACTCGTGTGAGGAGCCGTTGATGTGCAGGTCGTACTCGCGGCCGTCGGGACCGGTGAAGTGCCGGCTCGCGATGGCCCAGTGGCGGGGGATCGGCTGCATGGTGACACCGTAGTGGGATGCGGGCGGCAGCGGGCGTCCGGTCGGGTGCCCGTGCATGTCGAGCGCCCATGCATGCCGGAGCGCCCGCCGGGATCCGGGGATCCGACGGGCGCTCCGGCGGGGCAGTGCGGTGCTGACTGCGCGGCGGGATGCGGCGCGCGGTGCGCCGGCCGTCAGGCCAGCGAGGCCTCGAGGGTGATGTCCACGCCCGCGAGGGCCTTGGAGACCGGGCAGGTCTGCTTGGCCTCCTCGGCCAGGCGCTGGAAGTCGGCCTCGTCGATGCCGTCGACCTTCGCGGAGACGGTCAGGGCGATGCCGGTGATGCCGCCCTCGCCGGCGTTGAAGCTCACCGCGGCGGCGGTGTCCATCGAGGTGGGCGGGGTGCCGTTCTCGGCGAGCATGTTCGAGAACTGCATCGTGTAGCAGGCGCTGTGGGCGGCGCCGATCAGCTCCTCGGGCGAGGTGGTGCCCTGCTCCGCGTCCTCGGCACGGGCCTTCCAGGACACGTCCATCGTGCCGAGCTTCGAGGTGTCCAGGGTGGTCGAGCCGGAGCCGGAGATCAGATCCCCGGTCCAGGCGGTGGAGGCGTTGCTGACGACGGTGCGGGCCATGGTGACTCCTTGGGTCGAGGACCGTTCAGGTCGGTTGCCGTTCAGGTCGGGTGCCGTCCTCGCGGTCCGCGAGGGCGCTCCCGGCCCACCGTAGTCCCGCCCGCGCTCACCCCACACCGGTTACCGGAAAGTCATGTGCGCCTGTGTTCCACGAACGGAACACAGGCGCACATGACGTGCGGGTAACCGCCCGGGGCTGCGGAGTGGGCGTGGGGCGGGACGGGGTGGGGGCGCGGGAGCGTGTGTCGCGGGGGCTTACTGCAGCGACTCGAACTTCCGCGCCCAGGCGCTGCCCACGGGGTTCGCGTCGGCGACCATGATCCCGAAGCGGTCCCCGGCGATCTCGGCGACCTCGGTGAGGGCCACACGGCGCTCGTGCTCGGGGGAGTGGTCCAGGCGCCGCACCCCGTCGGCCACGATCTGCGCGAACGAGTCGGTGCGGCCCAGGAACGCCACGAACGGCAGCCCGAACTTCTCGGTGTAGCGCTGGGAGAGGTCGCGGACCTGCTCCACGTCCTCGTCGGTGAGGTTCTCCAGGGCGAAGGAGCCCACGTCCTGGCTGATCCGCCCGGCCTGCTCCTCGTCGGCCGTCACGAGGGTCGCCATGTCGGGGTAGGCGGCGATCAGGGCGTCCTGGTCGGCGCGGTCGGCGGTGAGGACCGCGTCCTCGATCGCGGCGCGCAGCGCGGGCGCGTCGGCGAAGGGACGGGACTCCCAGGCCCGCTCGAGCGGCCAGGTCGCGCCGTTGAACAGGGTGCCGAAGGTGGAGACGAACGCGCCCCGGTCCATGGCGTTCACGTCCTCGATGCCGATGCGGCGGCCCGAGGCGTCGGTGGCGACGTTCGCGCCGCGCTGGCGGCCCAGGTGGAAGAACACCAGGTTCAGCACGATCGCGGACATCGCTCCCACGGTCACGCCGGAGGAGACGAACACCTGCGCCCAGGAGGGGAACACCCCGGCGATGTCGGGCTTGAAGCTCACCAGCATCGCCAGACCCAGCGAGGTCCCCACGATCACCGAGTTGCGGTTGTCGGTGAGGTCCACCTTGGACAGGGTCTGGATGCCCACGAGGGCGACCGATGCGAACAGCGCCAGCGACGCACCGCCCAGCACGGGGGAGGGGATCGCGGCGACCACGGCGCCGGCCTTGGGCAGCACGCCGAGGACGATCATGATCACGCCCGCGCCCGCCACGACCCAGCGGGACTTCACGCGGGTCAGCCGCACCAGGCCGATGTTCTGGGCGAAGCAGGTGTAGGGGAAGGAGTTCAGCACGCCGCCGAGCAGGGTGGACAGGCCGTCGGCCCGGATCGCGGCGGAGATGTCCTTGGGACGGATGCGCTTGCCGACGATCTCACCGGCGGCGAAGACGTCGCCGGTGGTCTCCACCATCGTGATCAGCATGACGATGATCATCGAGATGATCGCGGTGAGGGAGAAGGTCGGGATGCCGAAGTAGAAGGGGGTGGTGACCTCGAAGGCGGAGGCCTCGGTGACTCCGGAGAACGAGGTGTCCCCGAGCAGCACGGCCACGCCCGTGCCGATCACCAGACCCAGCAGCACCGCGATGGTGCCGAGGAACCCGCGGAAGAACCGCTGGACCAGCACGATCACGGCCAGGGTGCCGAGCGCGTAAAGGATGTCGCGCGTGGCGGGGGTGCCCTCGGCGTAGTTGGTGATGTCCCCGGCGGAGACGCCCAGCAGCGTGATGCCCATGGTGGTCAGCACGGTGCCGATCACGACCGGCGGGAAGAACCGCAGGATCCGCGCGAAGTACGGGGCGACCAGGAACGTGAACAGGCCCGCGACGATGATCGAGCCGTAGATCATCGGCAGCCCCTCGGCGCCGCCCTCGCCGCCGGTGGCAGCCAGGCCGATCGCGATGATCGGGGACACCGCGGTGGTGGTCACGCCCTGGATGATCGGCAGGCGCACGCCCACCTTCCAGAACCCGACCGACTGGATCAGGGTCGCGATGCCGCAGGTGAACAGGTCCGCGTTGATCAGGTGGATCGTCTGCTCGGGGGTGAGGTTCAGGCCCGAGGCGATCAGCAGCGGCACGATCACCGCGCCCGCGTAGAACGCGAGCACGTGCTGGATCGAGAGCACGGTGAGCCGGGCGGGCGGCGGCACCTGGTCGACGGGGTGCACGGCGCGCTCGGCGGGAGCGTCCGGGGCGGGTGCGGTGGCGGCGGAGGTCATGGGCATCCTTGGGGTCGCCGGGAGGGGAGGCCGACGAGGGCGAGGAGGGGATCCGGGAGCGACCCGGCGAGCCGGGCCGCCACCAGCGTAGGCCCGCTCGCGCGGGCCCGAGGCCCTCGTCCGCGTGAGATCCGCCCGACGCCGGGTGATGTCGGCGGCAGGTGATGTCGGAGGTGGGTGATGTCGGAGGTGGGTGATGTCGGCGGCACCGCCCGGCATTCACTGGCTCCCGCGCCGGGGCAGGAGTACAAGGGGAGCGTGACCCCCTCTCCCCGCATCTCTCCCCAGGACGCACCTGCCGCACCCGACGACTCCGCAGCCCCCGCGCGCTCGCGGGTCCGCCGCCCCGTCGGCGCCGTGCTCGCGGTGCTGGCGGTCGCGACCATCGCGGTGAACCTGCGCCCCGGCGCGACCGGCGTCGGCCCGTTGATGGAGCAGATCGTCGCTGAGTACGGCCAGGGCGCGGTCGCCTCCGGCCTGCTGACCGCCCTGCCCTGCCTCGCCTTCGGCGTGCTCGGTCTGCTCGCCGTGCCGATCTCGCGCCGGCTCGGTCTCACCGGCTCGTTGGTCGCCTCCTTCGTGGTCACCGCGATCGCGCTGCTGCTGCGCCCCGGGGCCGAGGTGTTCTGGCTGTTCGTGCTGCTGTCGGTGCTGGGCCTGCTCGGTCCCGCGCTCGGCAACGTGCTGGTCCCGGCATGGGTGAAGCTCCACGGCAGCACCCGCACCGTCGGTCTCATGACCCTGTATTCGGTCACCCTCGCCCTCGGCGGCGCGGCCGGTCCCACCCTCGCCGTGCCGCTGGCCGGCGGGACCGTCGAGGGATGGCGGATCTCGCTCGCGTTCTGGGGGATCCTCATCGCGGTGCCGGTGGTGGTGTGGGCGGTGGTGCTCACACGCACCGGCCACGACTTCCCGCCCGCCCCGCCGCGCGGCGAGCTGCCCGGCTCGCTGCTGCGCTCTCCGACCGCGATCGCGCTGACCTTCCTGTTCGCCATGCAGTCCCTGAACGCCTACACCCAGTTCGGGATGCTCCCGCAGATCCTCACCGACGTCGGGGTCAGCCCCGTCGGGGCCGGGGTGCTGGTGGGCGTGATCTCCGGCTGGGGCTTCGTGGGCGGGCTCGTCATGCCCTCGGTCATCGCCCGCGCCCGCGGACTGCAGTGGATCGTGGCGAGCTTCGGGGTGCTCACGGTCATCGGCTACCTCGGCCTGCTCTTCGCCCCGACCGTCAGCCCGCTGCTGTGGGCATGCGTGCTCGGCCTCGGCGGCTTCGCCTTCCCCACCGCGATCGCCCTGCTCCCGGCCCGCACCCGCTCGCCGCTGGTGACCGCGCGACTGTCCGGCGCCACCCAGCCCATCGGCTATCTCATTGCCGCGGCCGGCCCCTTCATCGCCGGCGCCCTGCTGGAGGCCACCGGCACCACCGCGTCGGTGCTGTGGTTCCTCGCCGGCACCGGCGTGCTCCTCGCGATCGCCGGGTTCCGCGCCGCCCTGCCCCGAACCGTCGACGACGAGATCGCCCGCTGACCGCCTGACCCGCTGACGGGCTGACCCGGACCGGCCGGTCCGTCCCGTCGGCCGCTCCTCGCGGGCGCCCGCGCGAGCGCGGAGTCCATGGGAGGATGCCCCCATGAGCCTCGTCCGCAGCCTGCGCATCCTGGCCTCCCAGCGGCCCTCCACCCCGCCCCGCGCCGTCGCCGACCCCGCGCGCGTCACGCGCGTGCGGCACGCGCACGTGCCCGTCACCTGGATCGACCAGGAGCTCGCCGGCTCCGGGGCGATCGTCCACCTCCACGGCGGTGCCTACGTCCAGGGCGAGACGCCGCAGACCTGGGACTGGCTCGAGGAGGTCTCCCGCCGCTCCCGCGTGGCCGGCGCGATGATCCACTACCGCCTCGCCCCGCGCCACCGCTACCCGGCCGCGGTCGAGGACGTGCTCCACGCCGTGGACGACATGCTCGCCACCGACGTGCTGCGCCCCGGCGCCTGGGTGCTCTCCGGTGACAGCGCCGGCGGCGGGCTCGCGCTCGCCGTCGCCCAGACCCTCGCCCACACCGGCTCCGGCGCCCCGGCCGCGCTGCTGCTGGAGACGCCCTGGAGCGATCTGTCCCGTGACGACCACGGCGAGGAGCAGCTGCGCATCGCCGCCCGGGTCTACGCCGGCGGCGTGCCGCGCACCGAGCCGCGGCTCAGCCCCGTCCACGGCGACCTGCACGGCCTGCCGCCCGTGCACCTGGTCCTCGGCGGGAAGGACTCGCTGGTCCACGACGGTCGACGGCTCGTCGAGGCGCTCGACGGCGCGGGCGTCGAGCACCATGTCCTGGAGATCCCGAGCGGTGGCCATCAGGTCGGCGTCGCCGGTCAGGGCGCGGACTCCCAGGAGGCGCGCCGCTTCCAGATCGCCGCGGTCCGCGCAGCGCTCGGGATCAAGACCACCCCCGTGCCAGGCGGGCACCACGGCGGTCACTGACCGGGACCGTCGGAGACTGCACTCCCTGGTAGGGGCGCTACTCTGTGCGCCATGAGTCGAGGTGACCGAAAGGTCGGCGGGTACGAGCCCTGGAGCAGCAGCCCGAAGGCCGTCGCGGAGATCCGCGACGTGCTGGTCGAGTTCGCGGCCACTGGCGCCCTGCGCCTCGTCCTCCAGCAGCTGACCCTCCACGAGGACGGCCGCGAGGCGGGGATCCACGAGGAGATCGACGCGATCGTGGACGTGGGCGGGAACCTCGTGTCCATGTCGATGCGGGACGCGGTGCGCGCCGACGTCGGCGCGTCCACCCGGCTGGACGCGGCGATCTCCCGCCTGCGCGCCGAGGTCGCCGCCGACCGGGGCGAGAAGATCGACTCGCTCAGCGTGGTGCTCGATGCGGACAGCCGACGGGTCGTCCTGCTCGGCTTCGACGTGGACGTCTCCCCGCAGGACGTCGAGGGCGGCGCCTCCCCGGACGCGCTGCACGACGGCGAGCACCACATCCGCCACCACGCTCCGACGCTCGAGGATCTGCGCGATCGCATGGCCGGCCCGGAGCCGGGAGTGCTCGAGCGTGCGCTGAAGGCCGTGCGCGAGCGGTGGCGCCGAGCCCGCGGCTAGACCCGCGACGCAGTCACACGAGCGGTGCTGTCACACGAGCGGTGCTGAGGCGGGGCACATCCCCGCCGCCGTCGCGCCCGGCAGGTGCACTCCGAGCGCTCCGGCGAGGGTGACGCCGAGATCCGCCCAGGACCCCTCCATCGGCACGTCCGGCAGGCCCGGCCCCCGGGCGAGCGCGGTCGAGGGCGCCGACGGATCGCTCACCGCGCGCGGACCCGCGTAGTACGGATCCTCGCCGTCCACCAGCGGGCGATGCGTCGCCGACAGCCCGAACACCGTGCCCGGGGTGCCCTCGAGCACCGCGATCACGTCGGTCGCGTCGGTGGCCCCGACCCCGTCGTCCACCGGGCGCAGGCGCAGCCGGGTGTGCGCCGCGATCTCGGCGAGGGCGCCGAGGACTTCCTGGCGCAGCGACTCCGGCTCCGTGCGGCCCACGTGCGCCACCCCTCGGGGACCGTCCGGCCACACGAGGGCCCGGAAATCAGTGGTCCTCGTGCCCTCGGTGTGCACGAGACCCGCGGCGGCGAGGGTGGCGTTGGGGTGCACGAGCAGCGCGGCGGGCACGAGCGGACGCCCCGGGACCAGCACCACCCGGTCGCGGTCCGTCGGGGCGAAGGCGGTGAGGATCTGCTGCATCGCCTCGGCGACGTCGAACAGTGCATGCTCCGCAGCGGTGGTGCCGAGTCCTGCGGTGCGGCGCACCAGGCCCAGGCCCGTCAGCCGCACGGCCAGCAGATCGACCCGGCCCCGGGTCAGGGCCTCGCACGCCACCTCGGCGACCAGGTCGTCCGGCGGGACCTGGCTGAGCTGCACCCCCAGGTCGCGGCGCGGCGCCAGATGTTCGGCGACCATGCGCGGGGAGCTGGTGCGCTCGGCCATGTCCCAGCGGTTGCGGTAGTGGCGCAGGTCCTCGACCAGCGGCAGGCACAGCGCGATGTCCGCCCCGGCGGTGGCCGGCCACTGCAGCGCGGCGGTGACGCCGCCGGCGTCGCGGACCTCGTCGAACAGGGTCGAGGTCGTGATCGAGCGGGCGTACCAGGTGGAGCGGCTCTCGGGACGCTCGGGCACGAACGGTGCCTCGGTGGCGACGCCGGTGTGGGCGACGGACGCGCCGGTGACCAGGCTCGCCAGTGCCGGCGCCGGCTCGGAGGGACCGCCCGAGCCGATCCGCAGGGGAATGGCACCGTCGATCGCAGCGCGGGAGAGCAGCGGATGGGACCGGGCGCCGTCCTCGTGCAGGAACGTGCGGGCGTCGTGCTCGTCCAGCCCGTCGACGGCGAGCAGCAGCGTGCGACCCGGTCTCATGGCACCCCCTCCTCGGACACGGCTTCGGTCCCCGCACCGTAGGGAGTGCGGCTGGACGGGGTGCGTGGGCGGGGTGAGCGTCCGGCCACCGTGAGGTGAACAGACGGGGTGCGGGGCAGAGGTGCGGGAGGACCGGCGGGGCGGTCAGCGCAGCTGCGGGTCCGAGAGATCGGCCCGGCCCGCATCCGCGTCCATGCGGCGGCGCACCAGAGCGGCGTCCTCGCGGTCGTGCCGGGTGGCCTTGTCGACCAGCGGGGTGGTGTCCACGTCGGGCTCCTCGGGCTGGAGCACGAGCCACACCACGAACGCGATGGTCAGCAGCAGGCACACGGCCAGCAGGATCGCCATGAGGGGCCAGCTCGCGGGGACGGGATCCCAGAAACCGTCGCCCTCGAACGGGGCGGTGCCGGCGAACGGAGGTGCGGCGAGCAGAGAATCGGCGAGCAGAGAATCGGCGCGCAGCACGTCTGCGGTGAGGCGATCGCCCATGAGCCCCCCTCAGGTCGCGTCGCACGGGCCCCGGGACAAGCACCGCGGGGCAGGGATCCCCGTCAGCATAGCGGCGCGCGATCACGCGGTGCCATGCCGCCGTGCCATCACGCGGTGCCATGCCGACGTGCCATGCCGCCGTGCGCGGGCCTGACGATATGCTGAGAAATCATGGCTGACGTTATTGTCGGGCGCTTCGCGCTCATCGACCTGATCGCAAAGGGCGGTTCGGGCTCCGTCTGGCGCGCCTGGGACTCCAAGACCAAGGAGCTCTGCGCGGCGAAGGTCCTGCGCCAGCGCGACTCGGCCGACCTCATGCGCTTCGTGCGCGAGAAGGGCGTCAGCTTCGACCATCCGCATCTGCTCACCCCCTACGGCTGGGGCGCCGAGGACGAGCACGTCGTGATCGCGATGCCGCTGGTCTCCGGCGGCACCCTCGAGTCGGCGGTGAAGAAGAGGGGCAAGCTCTCCGAGCCTGCGGTCGTGGTCATCCTCGACCAGCTGCTGGACGGGCTCTCGCACGTGCACTCGGAGGGCTGGATCCACCGCGACGTGAAGCCCGCGAACATCATGTTCGAGCCGCGCGGGCGCGCTCATCCGGTCTCCCGCCTGGCTGATTTCGGTATCGCCGTGCACGAGACGGACGTGCGCTTCACCCACGTCGGCATGGTCAACGGCACCCCCGGCTACATGGCCCCGGAGCTGTTCGCCATGGCCGAGCCCACCCCCTCCCACGACCTCTACGCCGCCGGGGTGGTGGCGCTCGTGGCGCTGAACGGGCCGATCAAGCTGCACGACGGCGCATTCCGTCCCGACGAGCTCAGCCAGCACCTGCGCGGGGTGACGCCGAAGCTCTCCGCCGTGATCCGCCGCCTCGTCGCCGCCCAGCCGGAGGACCGCTACCAGGACGCCGACACGGTGCGCCGCGACCTGCCCCGCGTCCCGCAGGGCTACCCGCTTACCTTCGCCGACGGCTCCCCGCTCGACTTCCAGGACACCCTGGACCCCCTGCCTCCGAACGCCCCGGGCGTGAAGCGGCCCGAGCGCCCCGCGCCCCTGGTCGCGCCGTCCTCGCTCGAGGCGATCCGCGCCGGGCAGGTGCAGCAGGGCTTCACCGCCGGGTCCCCGACCGTGGCCCCGTCCCCGCAGACCGGCCAGCGGTGGGCCCACGGCGGACCGGTCCCGCCCGGTCAGCACGGCGGCGGGGGCCCGCAGGGACAGCGCACCAGCGCGCACACCACCCCGCAGACCTTCACCGCGACGGGCACCGCCACCGCCACCGGTCAGCAGCGTGGCACCGACCGCAGCACGATGATCGCGGTCGGTCTCGGCGTCGGCGCGGCCCTCGTGCTCGGCGTGATCGTCGCGGTGGTGCTGCTCATGGTCTTCAACGGCGACACCTCCGCGCTCGGCGCGCTCGACTCCTCCGCGCACGATTCCTTCGCGCTCGGCGACATCGCGCCGACGGGGGACATCGCTCCCACGGGCGAGATCCCGTCGGCCGACGGGCCCGCCGCCATCTGATCGGCCGACGGGCCCGCGCCCGCCTCCTGAACCCCGCCCGCCCGCTCAGCGGGCGACGACGTCCAGGGCCTGGATCAGCGCCTGCCGCCGAGGATCCATCAGCAGCTCCACATGCACCGACGGCGAGGCAGAACCCTCCGCGGCCGCATGCTCCGCAGCCCCGGCCTTCCCCGGCAGCGTCCAGCGCAGCCGCGCACCGCTGAGCACATAGGCGTCCGCCACGCGCAGCGACTCCAGCTGGCCCCCGTCCAGGCCCGCCGTGGCGAGCGCGGAGGTGAGGCGGCGTCGCCGCTCCTCGCGCGAGATGTCCAGGTCCATGTTGTCGGCGAACCAGGCGTCGGCCACGGCGTCGTCCCCGCCGCGCAGCCACTCCAGGGCGGCACCGGCCGCCTCGAGAGTGCGGGGCGCGGGCCGCAGCGGCCTGCGCGCCAGCAGCCCGGGCGCCTTCGCACGCAGGATCCGCAGCGCCTGCATCGACAGGACGGTGGCGGGGGCGTACTTCGAGTTCGCCAGCGCCACCACGCCCACGCCCGAGTCGCGGTGCCACACCATGAACGAGCCGTAGCCGGGGTAGCCGCCGGAGTGGGAGACGACCTCGCCGAGGTCGGGGAACTGCTCGATCACCAAGCCGTAGCCGTAGCCGCGGATGCGGTCGAAGCCGGGGGAGAGACCGGTCGCGGGATCGACCGGCAGCGGGGCGAGGGCCTGGTGGCGGTGCAGCTGCTGCATCTCGCGCCGGGACGCGGTGGCGAGCGGTCCTGCGGGACGGTCCGCCGCTTCCGGCGCGTAGGCCGCGGCGAGGAACCGCACCCAGGCGGCGAGGTCGTCGACCGTCGAGAACAGCCCGGCCATCGCCCCGTACACGCCGGGGGAGTCCAGCGGCACCGGCTCGAACCGGGTCGAGTCCTCGCGGTCCGCGACGCGGTGCCCGGTCGCCAGGCGCGACGTGTCGATCTCGCCCGCCGACCAGCCGGTGCTGTCCATCCCGAGCGGCGCGAGGAAGCGGCGGCGGATCTCGTCCATGAAGCTGCTCCCGGTGACCTCGTCGATCACCCGGCCCAGCAGCGCGAAGCCGGTGTTGGAGTACTCGAAGCCCGCGCCCGGGCGGTGCACCCGGCCGAGCCCGTCGCGCAGCGTCGCCGCGAACTCCTCGCGGGTCATCGCCTCCTGCCGGTCGCCCCAGGGATTGTCGGTGACCAGGCCCGCGTCCATCGTCAGCAGACGGCGCAGTGTGGGCTCGCGGTCGTCGGCCTCGAGCGTGAAGGCGCCCGCCGCCTCGGGGACGTGGCGGGAGACCGGGTCGTCCAGGCTCAGCCGGCCTTCGTCGCGCAGCGCGAGCACGGTCGCGGCGGTGAAGGACTTGGTCATCGACGCGATCCGGGAGATGGTCCCGCGGTCCATGGGGGAGGAGCCGGCAGCGGGACGGCCGGCGTCGAGCTCGCGGTGTCCGGCGGAGCCGTGGGCGAGGATCGCCTCGGAGTGCGCGTGGCCGCCGATGATCGCCCAGGTCACCCCGGCCGTGCGGTGCTCGGCGACGGCGTTCTCGGCGAGGGCCGCGATGGCGGCGACCGCCTCGGCGGGAACGGCGGGGGCGGAGGTCAGGGGGACGTTCGGCATGCCCGCCACTGTAGACGGCGCGGGCGGGTCGCCCGGCGCAGGGCCGGCCGGTTGTGGACGGACCGCCATGGACGACCCAGGTAGCCGGGGACGACTCGGGTGGCCGCGGGCGGCTCAGGCGGCCGACGGGGTCGGCCCGGGGTCCTCGTTCTCGAGCGAGGCGACCAGGCGCTCGAGGATCACCGCGGCCTCGGTGCGCTCCGCGCCGGTCCAGCCGGTCAGGCGCTCGGTGATCAGCGCGGTCGCGGAGGCGCGCAGCTCGGCGACGGCGGCGAGGCCGGTCGCGGTGAGCTCGAGCGGGGTGGAGCGGGCGTCGTGCGGATCGGTGGTGCGGGCGACGAGCTCGAGCTTCTCGAGCCGGCGCACCTGGGGGCTGAGAGTGGAGCGGTCCACGCCCTGCCCGGCGGCGAGGTCGGTCAGGCGCACGGGGCCGTGCTCCTCGAGGGCGACCAGGAGGCCGAGCTCGGTGGGGGAGAGCTTCGTGCCCTCGAGCACCCACACCTCGCGGCGCACGTCCATGCGATTGGCCCAGCGCATCATCTCCATCAGCGCCTCGGCGACGCGGCCGTCGCTGTCGGAGCCCACCGCAGAACGGAGTCCCGCCGATGACCGACCCCACCTCCGATCCCCGTCGGGAGGCCGCCGCCGACCGACGCGGGCAGACCGACCGCCGCGAGCGGCCGCGGACCCGCAGGCGGCGGCACCTCTGGGGCTGGAGGCGCCGGCGTCCCGGGCACTGGCCACGGCGACGATCCCGCGTTCCCCTGGCGCACCGAGGGGATCGTCGTGATCGCCGCGACCAACCGTTCGGACGTGCGGGACGATGCCCTGACCCGCCCCGGCCGCTTCGACCGCAAGATCACCGTCTCCGCACCGGATGCCGTCGGGCGCGAGCAGATCCTGAAGGTCCACACCCGCGACAAGCCGCTCGCCGCCGACGTCGACCTGCAGCAGATCGCGCTGACCACGCCCGGGATGACCGGCGCGGACCTCGCGAACCTCGCCAACGAGGCGGCGCTGCTGGCCGCCAAGCGCGAGCAGACCGCGGTGACGGGCAAGGACTTCGCCGATGCGCTCGAGAAGGTGCAGCTCGGCTCCGAGCGCGCGGTGGTCATGCCGGACGAGGAGAAGGAGCGCACCGCGTACCACGAGGCCGGGCACGCCCTGGCCGGGATGCTCCGCCCCGGCGCGGACCCGGTCCGCAAGATCTCGATCATCCCGCGCGGCCGCGCCCTCGGCGTCACCCTCTCCACCCCGGAGACGGACAAGTACGGCTACGAGTACGACTACCTGCGCGGCCGCCTCGTCGGGGCCCTCGGCGGCATGGCCGCGGAGCAGGAGATCTACGGCGTGACCACCACCGGTGCCGAGTCCGATCTGCAGAGCGCCACGAACATCGCCCGCCAGATGGTGGGCCGGTGAGGCATGTCCGAGAAGGTCGGCCCCGTGCAGGTCTATCCGCAGGAGGGCAGCCCCCGCGACCACCACGACAAGCACGTGGCCATCGTGCGGGCGCTCATGGAGAAGGAGACCCTCGACGAGGCCGAGGCCTACGAGGTCACCGGCATCGAGCGGCCCTGGGTGCAGGAGCGGCACCTGCTCGGCGCGACGCGCGAGGAGGGTGCGCAGGGCTGAGGGTCAGCTGCGGCCCTGGTGGTAGAAGTCCGCGATGATCCGTGCGATGTCCTCGCCGACCGCGTCCGCGAGGCGCGCAGGATCCGTGTGGCGGGGGTCGTAGGGCGCGGGGCCCGGGGCGCCCGACGGGGCGGCGCCCTCCGTCGGGGACTCCCCGTCCGACGACTCATCGGCGGAGGCGTCCCCGTCGGCCGACCCTCCGTCGGGGCCGCCCGGCCCGTCGCCCGGAGAGGTCCCGTCGGTCGATCCCGCGCCGGACACGTCGCCGACGGCGGCCGACGGGGGAGCGGGCGGGGCCACCAGGTCCTCGAGCGTCAGCCCGCGCATCGTCAGCAGGTGCACCGGATGGGTGTCCACCGCTTCGACCAGCACGTACACCAGCGCCGAGACGTGCCGGCAGGGGCCGGGCCAGTCCAGGCAGGAGCAGTCGTGGGACAGCTCCGAGGCGCTGCGGGGCAGCAGGGACACCTCCGAGGGGGCGAGCTCCGCCTCGATCCGCTGGGGGTACTCGCCGCCGGCGAGCAGTGTCGGCAGCTCGGGGTGCGCGCGGGCGACGCGCAGGAAGTCCGCCCGGTCGCCCTCGCGGTAGGCGGGCAGCTCGAAGCGCGCCTGATGGAGCGAGCCGTCGGGGTCCTCGACCTCCGCGCGGGCCGCGCCCGCCTCGACCTCGAACCACTGCACCCGTCCGGCGCGCGCGTCGGCCCGGCCGCGGCTCGCACGGCCCGCACCCAGCAGGCGCTCGGCCGCCTCGCGCAGCGCCACCGCGTGCCAGCCCTTCCCGATCGGGCCACGGCGGGAGACCAGCTGGATGCTCATCGCATGTCCCCGTTCATCGCCTCTCCGTTCATCGGTCCTCCCCGTCCTCGTCCTCGTCCAGGGCGAGCAGCTCGAACAGGCGGTCGTCGGAGAGCTGGGAGAGCCAGTCCTCGCCGCTGCCGATGGTGAGGTCCGCGAGAGCCTGCTTGTCCTCGAGGACCCGTCCGATCTTCTCCTCCACGGTCCCGGCGCTCAGCAGCGTGTTCACGGTGACGTCGCGGCGCTGGCCGATGCGGAAGGCGCGGTCGGTGGCCTGGTTCTCCACCGCCGGGTTCCACCACCGGTCCAGGTGGACGACGTGGTTGGCGGCAGTGAGGGTGAGCCCGGTGCCGCCCGCGCGCAGGCTCAGCAGCATCATCCCGGGCCGGTCGCGCTGCTGCTGGAAGACGGCGACCATCTCGTCGCGGTCGCGCTTGGAGACCCCGCCGTGCAGGAAGGGCACCGAGGTGATCCCCAGCTCCGCGAAGCGCTCCTGCCAGTAGGGCACGAGCAGGTGCCCGAAGGTCGTGAACTGGGTGAACAGCAGCGCCTTCTCCCCCTTCTCGAAGGCGGCGGTGAGCAGGTCGTCGACCAGCTCGAGCTTGCCGGAGCGGTGCTGGCCGTCGCGCACCAGCGCGGAGCCGTCCCCGAGGTAGTGGGCGGGGTGGTTGCACACCTGCTTCAACCGGGTGATGGCGGAGACGACAAGGGTGCGGCGGGCGGCGGCCTCGGCCCCGTCCAGCTGGACCATCAGCTCGTTGACGATCGCCTCGTAGAGCCCGGCCTGCTCGGGGGTCAGGTTCACCACCCGCTCCAGCTCGATCTTCTCGGGCAGGTCGGAGATGATCGCGCGGTCGGTCTTCACGCGGCGCAGGACGAACGGGGAGGTGACCAGGCGCAGTCGGCTGATCGCCCCGCCGTGGCCCTCCTCCTCGATGGGGGTGGCGATGCGGTCCTGGAAGGTCTTCGCCGGCCCCAGGAGGCCGGGGTTCACCGCCTCCATGAGGGAGTGCAGGTCGGCGAGCCGGTTCTCGACCGGGGTGCCGGTCATGGCCAGGCGATGCGGGGCGGTCAGCGCCCTCGCGGCGCGGGTGACCTGGGTGCCGGGGGTCTTCACGTGCTGCGCCTCGTCGAGCACGAGCCGGTGCCAGGACACCGCCTGCAGCAGAGGCAGGTCGCGGGCGAGCAGGGCGTAGGTGGTGATGACGAGGTCCATGTCCTCCGCGCCCTCCACGAAGGACTCGTCCCTCACCCGGTCGCCGCCGTGGTGGACGTGCACGCGCAGGTGCGGGGCGAACTTCGCGGCCTCGCGCTGCCACGCGCCGACCACCGACATCGGGCACACCAGCAGCGTCGGCCCCACGCGCTGCGGCGGCACCGCCTCCCGGCCGGTGACGGGATCGCCGGCGCGCCCGTGGGCGCGCAGCCCCTCCCGCTCCCGGCACAGCAGCGCGAGGACCTGCATCGTCTTGCCGAGGCCCATGTCGTCGGCGAGGATCCCGCCGAGGCCCTGCTCGTCCAGCGCCCACAGCCAGTTCAGGCCGTCCAGCTGGTAGGGGCGCAGGGTCGCCTGCAGCGTCTCGGGCTGCTCATAGGGGTAGGCACCCTCCGCGCCGGGCATCAGCCGCGCGAGCCCCCGTTCGCCGCCGGAGTAGATCGCGGCCAGGCCGAAGTCGACGTCGGCCATCTCGGGGGAGAGGATCATCGAGAACATCTCGATCCAGGGCGTGCGGCCCTCGACCTCGGCCGGCACCGGCACGGGCGGCGGCAGGGCAGGCGGCGCGGCAGGGCCAGTCGGCGCAGGGCCCGTCGGCCGACGGGATCCCGCCGGGCCCGCGGGCCCGCGCACCTCGGCGCCCCGACCCCCGCGCCCGGTCCCCTCCGGCGCGTCCCCCTCGCGGACCTGCCC
Organism: Brachybacterium aquaticum; assembly: GCF_014204755.1. Lineage (NCBI taxonomy): Bacteria > Bacillati > Actinomycetota > Actinomycetes > Micrococcales > Dermabacteraceae > Brachybacterium > Brachybacterium aquaticum. Next base: position 2,804,264 of record NZ_JACHLZ010000001.1, on the reverse strand, counting down.
GTCGTCCCCGGTCCGCAGGCGGGTGCCGCGGGTCCTGGCCTGGAAGGCGTCGAGGAACCGCTCGGCGGCGCGGAGGGTGGTGGGGTCCAGGCGCACCCACTGGCCGCGCAGGTGCACCAGCTCCGTCTGCGCCTCACGGATCTGGTCCATCTCCTCCTCGGTGAGCTCGGTGTCGCCCACCGCGACCCGCCACCGGAAAGAGGCCATGGCCTGCAGACCCACCCCGGAGCCCTTGCGCTCGCCGGGCTCCTCCTCGACCTCCTGCGGACGCAGCGTGGTGCGCTTGGCGGTCCAGTCGCGCGGCAGCAGCACCGTCACCCCGGCCTCCTCGAGGGCGGGGGTGTCCAAGGCGAGGAAGGCGGAGGCCTCGGCGGTGGTCAGGAGCCAGTCCACGCCGGTGTCGTCCATCGCCGCGCCCTGCACCGTAGGGGCCAGGCGCCGCACCGCAGCACTGGCCTCGGCGGCGCCGGCGGCGGTGAGGTCCCCGACCGCGCGCAGGTCGGCGACGGGGTGGACGGTCCCGTCGGGCTCGCGCAGGCAGGTCTGCAGCGGCCAGGCCGTGCCGATCGGCGGCTGGAACAGGCGCACCACCAGCTCGCTGCCGGAGGAGCCGAGCTGCACGCCGGGCCGGCCGGAGTCGACGAAGGCGTCGAAGGCGCTGGTCAGGCGGCGCTGGGAGGGGAGGTCCGCGTGCAGCTCGCCTTCGTCGGCCAGTGCCCACAGCACCCCCATCCGGTCCCGCTCCGGCGGGGTCGCGCCCCGCAGGTGGGCGGCGAAGGCGGTGCGGGCGTGCCCGTCCACGAGGGCGTGCAGCAGGGGAGGGGCGTCCTTGTCCGGGGCTCGCCATTCCATCACGGCGCGGCCGTACCGCTCGGCGGCGCGTGCGTGCAGGTGGCGTCGCTCCACGAGGTCCTGGGCGCGCAGGTCCAGCACGGTCGCGGCGATCAGGTCCGGCTGCGCGATCAGGTGCTCGTCCAGCCGTGCGGCGGTGCGGGTGGAGATGAGTTCGGCGAGGCGATCGGGGAGGTCGTCCCCGAAGCGGGCCTCGAGCAGGTCCGTCACCGCACCGACGAGGCCTGTGAGCGCGGAACCGGTGAGCGGTAGGGCGGGGACGCGGCGATCGCCGTCCCGGCCCGGGATCCGCACCCGGTGGCGCAGGTGGTCGGGCGCCTCGGCGAGGGCATCGGCGACCCCGGGCGGGGCATCGGCGCGCAGTCCGGCGAGGTCCTCGAGCGCGCGGGAGCGACCGGGGCCGGTCTGCTCGCGCACCCATAGCGCCGGACCCAGGTCGTCGTCGACGACGAGGTGGAGGCGGCGGTCGGGCATGGGGATCAGCCTAGGCCCCGGGGCCGACGCCCGCCGGAGCGGACGCCGTGCTGTGGACGACGCGTGCTGCGGACGACGGGGGCTCAGAGCCCGTCGACGATCAGCGCGGTCGCGTCCAGCCACGCCTCCTTGGTGGGCTTGGAGACGCGGGTCCAGTCCAGGTGGGTGCCGTCGGCGAACTGCTTCTCGTACGGCACCTCGGTGACGGCGCGGGTGTGCGCGCCGAAGTGGGCGAGCAGGCGCTTGCGCAGGGTCGCGTCGAACTTGCCCTTGGAGCCGTGGGACAGGATCGTCACCGCGTGATCCACCTGCTCGCCGAGGCCCGTCGCCCGCAGCTCGTCGATCATCCACGCCGCGGCGTTGAAGGTGTCCTCGCGGACGGTCGAGACGATCACCAGCTGGTCGGCGCTGCGCACGGAGGCCAGCCAGTTCGAGGCGCGCACGTTGTTGCCGGTGTCGATGACCTTGAGTCGGTAGAAGCGCGAGAGCACCTCGTCGAGGTCGGCGAAGGCGGTGTCGTCGATCAGCGCGGCCGAGCCCGGGTCCTCGTCGGAGGCGAGGATGTCGAAGCGCATCTCGCCCTGCGGGCGCACGTACGGGTCCAGGTCCGTGGTCGAGGCGCCGGGGGCGCGCAGGCCGTCGATGCCGTGCAGAAGGTCCACGGCGGTGCGGTGGTGGTCGGTGGGCAGACCGCGCCAGCCCAGCGTGCCCCGGGTCTCGTTGTTGTCCCAGGCCAGCACGCTGCCGCCGCGGGAGACGCCGAGCGTCGCCGCGATCATCAGGGAGGCGGTGGTCTTGTGCGCGCCGCCCTTGAGGTTCACGACCGCGATGTTCCGCGGACCCTCCAGCGGGCGCTGGATCCGCTCGAGCCGGGCGATGTCCGCCTGCTCGGCCCGCCCCGGGGCGGGGGCGATCCGGCCGCCGGTCAGGCGGGTGACGAACCCGGGGAACCCGCGGGTGGCACGGACCCGGGTGAGCTTCGCCGTCTGGGTCTGCAGGTCCTGGAGGCGGGGCCGGTCGTCGGCGGGCGGCGCGGTGCGCGGGGTGAGGGGCCGCGACTCCGGGGCGGGCGCCGGCTGCGCGGCGGCGTCGGAGGACGGAGCGGCGTCGGCCGACGGGGCCGGAGCGGCGGAGGGCGCAGAGACAGCGGACCCCGAGGACGCGGCGGAGTCCGCGACCGGCGCGGCGGCGCGACGACGACGCCCGCCGTGGGGGCGGACGGCGGCGAGCTCACCGGTCGACTCGGCAGATGCGGAGGCTGCAGAGGTCGCAGAGACCGCAGAGGCTGCAGAGACCGCACAGGCCTCGGAGGCGGCAGAGTCAGGGTCGGTCACAGCGGGGAGCAGGGGCTCATCGTCATCGGGGCCGTACATCGGGCGGTCGTCCGCGTCCCGGGCGGAGATCCGGCCGGTCGGCTCGACCTGCAGGTGGTGGCGCACGTCGGGCTCGACGATCACCACGTCGATGTCCCGGTCCTGCTCCTTCGCGGAGGAGATGAAGACGTCCTTGATCCGGTCGCGGATCTCGGGCAGGTCGGCGCCGACGACCTCGACGGACCGGTCCGCCAGGTGCACCGTGGCGGTGGTGTCCGAGGTGATCCTCGCCTGCGCGATCATCTGTGCTTCCCTTCAGCATCCGAGCGCCGCGAGGATCGGGATCCGACGGCATGGTCCGGCACCACTCTACGGTCGCCGCGCTCTCCCGCCCCGCCCCGTCCTGCCTAGAGTGGCACCGTGCACACCACCCTGCTCACCGATCCCTCGGTCCCCGGAGCGGACGAGGATGCCGCCGGGGTGCTCGGGGACGTGGCCGTGCTGCTGGACGGCGCCGGGGTGCCTGCACGGTTCCGCGCCGGCTGCCGCCACAGCGTCGCCTGGTACTCCCACACCCTCGCCGCCCTCCTGCTCGCGCGGGCACAGGACACGTCCGTGTCTCTCACCGAGGTGCTCCGCGCCGGGATCGCGCAGATCGCCGGGCTCCACGCCGACGAGTGCGCGCTCGAGGAGGGCGGCCCCTCCGCGACCGTGGTGCTGGTGCGGCGCACGCCCCCGCACCTCGAGCACCTCGTGCTGTGCGACTCGTCCCTCCTGCTCACCCGTCGCGACGGGGGCGTCGAGCGCGTCACCGACCGACGGGTCGAGGAGGTCGTCGCGCGCGGCGGCGGGGCCGAGCGGATCGAGGCGCAGCGCAACGCCCCGGGCGGATTCTGGGTCGCCCGCCACGAGCCGGAGGCCGCGGCACAGGCACGAGTGGGGAGCACCCCGCTGGCCGAACTCTTCTCCGTCCACCTCGTCTCCGACGGGGTCACCCGGGCCGTGGAGCTGCTCGGGCTGCACGACGACGCCTCGCTCGCCCGTGCCCTCGACGACGATCCGGGGGCGGTGATCGCACAGATCCGCGGGGCGGAGGACGCGCTCGCGGACGAGCGCGCACCGCGGAAGCGCCACGACGATGCGAGCGTCCTCACACTTCACCTGTGAGGAGTCGGGGAAGGGAGTGCCCCCTCACCGCTGCGCCGTGGAGCGCAGGACCGTTCGACAGGTCCGGAGGAGGGCCGTACGAGCGGTCGGGAGGGATGACGGTTCTCGCGGATGCGGTGGAGAAACGCCATTCTCCACCGAAGGTGCGGCGGGGGAGGGCCCCGTCGCGCTCCGCACCGAGCTGAGCGGCTGTCCGGAAGTTCCTGCACGTCACCTGCGAGAACGACATGCCGTGTCGCATTTACAGGCATCGATCGGGGGCCTAGACTCGGGAGCACGACGTCGTCGCCACTCGCTGTCAGGGGCGTTCTCCGGAACGTGACGCGAAGAACGAAGACGGAGGGTCTGTGGGCGGGGACTTCACGGATGCGACTGGTAGTGTTCCGGTCTGTCGGAAGACGTTGAAAACTTAAGAGATGTGCCGTTCTCCAAGACCCCCCTCATGGGGAGCGGCCGGACGGGCAACTACGCCAGGTTCCCCCACCTATGGCAGCCCGTCCAGCCTGTTCGCCCGCACCCACCCCTGACGGACGACAGGCCTGACGAGCGGTCCGTGAGCCCCCGACACTGTCGGCTGAGAGCTCCGGGCCGCTCGTCCCATTCCGGGACAGTCCATTCCGGGACAGTCCATTCCGGGACGGTCCGCGGATTCCGGGGCGGGGCCCGGAGCTCTCGTGTGCGGCTCCACGGTCCTCAGGAGAGGATCGCGACGTCGCTGCCCGGGTCCAGGCGGTAGCCCGCACCGCGCACGGTCGAGATCAGGCGGCGGTAGCGGCCCAGCTTGGTCCGCACACGACGCACGTGCACGTCCACGGTGCGCTCACCGGTGTCCTCGGGCGAGCCCGCCCAGACCGTCTCCATGAGCTCGGTGCGGGAGATCGTGCGGCGCGCGTCGCGGGCCAGCTGGGCCAGCAGCTCGAACTCCTTGTAGGTGAAGTCCACGTCCTGACCGTCGATGCGGACCCGTCGGCCGAACAGATCGATCACCAGGCTGTCCTCCGGCGCGACCGAGGGGCTCGAGGGGCTGACGGCCGTGGCCTGCAGCTGACGGCGACGGGCGGCCTCCGCATCGCGGCGGGCGGGGGAGTTGGGGGAGACGACCCCGGCGCGGCGCGGACGCAGCGGGCTGACCGGCGCGGCACCCTGGGCGCGCGGCGGCAGCGGGCGGGAGGTGGAGCGACCGGCGGTCGCGAAGGTCTGCGGGCTGCTGACCGAGACGGTGGTGCGGCCGTCGCGGGCGGCGACCAGGCGCTGCGCCCGGGTGCGCAGCTCGTCGGCGATCACCGCGGCCTCGACGTCACCGGTGCCGGCGGGCAGGGTGACCGAGACGGTGATGGTGACGGCGTCCTCGGCGGGGCGGGGGCGCGGGGCGGTGCCTCCCACGCGGTACAGCGACCGGGTGGCGGGGCGGGCGTCGAAGGAGGTGGTGGTCGTGGGGCGATCCAGGGCGATGGTCATGATGCGAGTTCTCCGAGGGGCGGCGCGTCTGCGCGGCGGCTGGTGGGCCCGGGATCCCTGCGATCGACGCCTGCTGGCGGATCAGGAAGGGGTGTGCTCCCGGTGGCACCCGGAGCCCGCGCCTTCCGGCCGGCTCCTGTCAGCCGATCTCGGAGAGGTCGTGAGCGCTCAGAGGCTCGGCTGACGATGCATCATCGGCATCATCATCATGAACATCATCATCGAGCGCATCGCGGAGCGGACCACCCGGCGGGTGGTCTCGCGGAACGCGGCGTTCGAGGTCATGGGGGAATCCTGCACCAGGCCCGGAGGCAGGGCAAGGGTGCGTTCATATTCTGAAACGCCGCTGGTCAGACGGGGTGCGCGTGTGGAGAGGTATGCAGGAACGCCCCCGACCGGAAAGGTCGAGGGCGTTCGCAGGTGTTCCGGGCGCGGCCCGTCGGGCGTCGCGATTCCTAGTCGACGACACCGAACAGGCGGTCGCCCGCGTCGCCGAGGCCCGGGACGATGTAGCCCTTCTCGTTGAGCTTCTCATCGATCGCGGCGGTGACGATGGTGAGGTCGATCGAGGGATCGATCTGCTCCTCCATCGTCTTCAGGCCCTCCGGAGCGCACAGCAGCGTCACGCAGGTGATGTCGCGGGCGCCGCGCTCGTGGAGATACTCCACCGCCGCGATGAGGGTGTGGCCGGTGGCGAGCATGGGGTCCAGCACGAAGCACTGGCGGCCCGAGAGGTCGTCGGGCAGACGGTTCGCGTAGGTGGTGACCTCGAGGGTCTCGTCATTGCGGACCATGCCGAGGAAGCCGACCTCGGCGGTGGGCAGCAGACGGGTCAGCCCGTCCAGCATGCCCAGGCCCGCGCGCAGGATCGGCACCACCATGGGCTTGGGGTTCGTGAGCCGGTGGCCGGTCATCGGGGAGACGGGGGTCTGGATCTCCGCCGGGGCCACGGCGACGTTGCGGGTCGCCTCGTAGGCGAGCAGGGTCACCAGCTCGTCCGCCAGCTGGCGGAACACCGACGAATGGGTGTCGCGATTGCGCAGCACCGTCAGCTTGTGGGCGACGAGGGGGTGGTCGATCTCGAGAACGCGCATGGCCCTGAATCTACCGGAGCGCGGCACACCTCCGACACCGCGGCCCCGGCGCAACTGGTCCGGGTGGCGGACGGTCCGGGGCCGGCGGCGGTGGGGGCGCCGGGGCGGTCAGGCCGCGAGGTGCGCAAGTTCGGTCGGGCGCGGGCTCGCACCCGGTGCGGATACTGGTTCCATGCCCGAGACCGATCCGCTCCGGCGCCTGCTGGACGTCGTCGTCGAGGACGGCGACGGCTCCCTCGCGGGCATGGCCGGCGGCGCCCACCTCTCTCCCTTCCACTTCCAGCGCACGGTGAGCGCGCGGACGGGGGAGAGCCCCAGCGCGCTGCGCCGTCGGGTGCTGCTCGAGCGCGCGGCCTGGCGCCTCCAGCGCGGGACCTCGGTGACCGAGGCGGCTTTCGACGCCGAATACGACTCGGTCGACGGTTCTCCCGCGCCTTCCGCCGCGCCTACGGCTGCGCGCCGTCCCAGCTGCCGCCCGCCTCGGAGCGCGGGCACTGGCTGCCCTCGCCCAACGGTCTGCACTTCCATTCACCGGTCGCGCTGTACGTCGAGTCGGGGCAGGCGCGCGGGAGCTCCTCCGGGGGCGTGGTCGCCCTGATGGTCGAGCACGACGTCGAGGACATCGACCTGCTGCTCGAGGTCACGGCGACGCTGCCGGAGCAGGAGCTGGTCCGGGTGCGGATGCCGGGGCATCGCCCGCGGGACTTCGACGGCGCGGAGGAGACGATCGCCCAGAGCGTCCTCCACCTCGTCCTCAGCCGAGAGCCCTGGCTCGCCTCCATCGCGGGTGTGCCCCTTCCGTCCGATGTCCCGCCGGATGCCGTCCCGTCGGACTCGTCCCAGGTCCGCGATCTCCGCGAGCGGAACCGTCGCACCGCGGCGCGCTGGCTCGCGATGGTCCGTGAGGTGCAGCGACGCGACGCCTGGGCCGATCGGGTGATCGATGCGCTGTGCGACCCGCCCGAGAGCTTCCTGCTCAGCCAGATCCTCGCCCACGAGCTGACCTTCTCCGCTCACCGCCGCCAGGTCCTGCGCTGGATGCTCGCCGACGCGGGCGCCGACCTGACCCCGCCCGCCCTCGACCCCGACCCGATCCTCTGGCACCGCCGACGCACAGGAGACCAGCCATGACCCGCTACCGCTTCTACACCGCCACCACGCTGGACGGCTTCCTCGCCGATGAGCATGACAGCCTCGACTGGCTCCTCAGCCAGCCCACCGGGGACGACAGCATCCTGCCGATGGAGAGGTTCATGGAGGACGTCGGCGCGATCGTCGCCGGTCGCAGCACCTACGACTGGGTGCTCGAGCACGACGACAGCGTCGAGGGCGCCTGGGTCTTCACCCAGCCCACCTTCCTGTTCACCCACCGGGAGGTGGAGGCGCCCCGCGGTGACGTCCGCGCCGTCCATGGCGACCCCGCGCAGCATCGCGCCGCGCTCGAGGAGGCTGCGGGCGGGAAGGACGTGTGGATCGTCGGCGGCGGTGACCTCGCGGCGGACTTCGCCCGCGCCGGGATGCTGGACGAGCTGTTCGTCTCGTTCGCCCCGGTCACCCTCGGGGCCGGGAAGCCGCTGCTCGGCGGCCGCTTCGCCCTCGAGCTGCTCGAGCACGGCACCAACGGGGCCCTGCTCGAGGCCCGCTACCGGGTGCTCGGCCCGCTGGAGTGAGCGCATCCCGCGACAATGGGGCCATGACAGACGGACCCCTGAACGGCGCAGCCCCGAACGACGACGAGCTGATGGGCCTCGCGATCGGCGCGGCCCGCACCGCTGCGGACCGGGAGCCGGCCGACGTGCCGATCGGCGCGGTCGTCGTCGGGGCCGACGGGCAGGTGCTCGCCGTCGCCGGCAATCGTCGGGAGGCCGACGAGGATCCCACCGCCCACGCCGAGATCCTCGCCCTGCGGGAGGCGGCCCGGGTCACCGGGCGCTGGAACCTCACCGGCACCACCCTCGTCGTCACCCTCGAGCCGTGCACGATGTGCGCCGGCGCGATCGTGCTCTCCCGCGTGCAGCGGGTGGTGGTCGGGGCGATGGATCCGAAGGCCGGTGCCGCCGGCTCCCTCTACGACCTGGTGCGCGAGCCGCGGCTGAACCATCGCGTCGAGCTCACCACCGGCGTGCGCGCACAGGAATGCGGCGACCTGCTGCGCGGCTTCTTCCGCGCCCGCCGCAAGCGGCGCAAGGCCGAGCTCGCGGGCGGGGAAGGCGACGAGCGCCGGCCGACGGGCTTCGTGGAGGCGCAGATCCCCGGCTCCTTCTTCGAGCCGCTTCCGGACTCGGAGCTGGACGCCTGGGAAAGTGGTCCCTGAGCACTCAGCCCTGGCGTCGTATCACTGCCCGGTGAGCTCCGTGAGCAGGCCGGGCAGTACGTCGTCGAGGCTCGAGGTCCAGCCCTGCTGGACGTCGTCGTGCTCGCCCTCGGGGGCGGGCTCGCGTCGCTCCAGGGTGAAGGTCATGGTGGTGCGCTCGGCGCCGTCCTCCGCGAGGGCGACCGTGATCAGCGGCGAGATCTCGTCGGCGTCCTCCGGCCCGGCCCAGGTGAAGCGGAGCAACTCCGGCTCCCGCACCTCGAGATAGGTGCCGGCCGTCGGCCAGCGCTCGCCGTCCACGGTCATCGTGTACGTGTAGCGCCCGCCCTCGCGCAGATCGATCGACACCGACCCCTCCTGGACCTCGACCCCCTCGGGGTGCCACCAGCGGGCGGCGAGGGTCGGATCGGTCCAGGCCCGCCACACCAGGGGGCGCGGGGCCTCGAGGGAGCGGACGAGGGTGAAGCTCGTGGGGGTCGTGGTGTCGGTGGTGGGGGAAGCGTCAGGGTTCGGGGTCATGGGTTCTCTCCGGTCTGCTCGCCGCGCGCGCTGCGCAGCACGTCGTCCAGGGCGTCGAAGCGGTCGGACCACACTGCGCGATGGCGCTCCACCCAGTCCGTCGCCGCCTCGAGCGGCTCGGGGGTGAGGGTGCACAGGCGCCAGCGCGCCTGGGCGGTCCGGGTGATCAGCCCCGCCTCCTCCAGCACCTTCAGGTGCTGGCTGATCGCGGGACGGGAGATGGCGAAGGGCTCCGCGAGCTGGCCCGCCGGCACCGGCCCCTCGGCCAGGCGCTCGATGATCGCGCGCCGGGTCGGATCGGCCAGGGCGTGGAAGACGCGGGACAGCGGGTCCTCCGCAGGGGGCACGACTCCACCTCCTTGTGTAAGTAACTGCTTACATGATGGGTGGCGGCGAGTGGATCGTCAAGAGGTTCGGCCCCGACCGAACCGTGAGACCATGGTTTCGGACTGCGAGACGCCCGCTACAGTGAAGGCGCATCGCGCGCCCGCGCACGCACCCCACCCCCTCCGCCCAGGCACTGCCCGAAACCCGCATCACCCCGTCGGACCGCCGTCGTCGCCGCTCCGTCCGGGATGAGGAGCACCGATGAACACGCACCCCGCCTCCCAGGCCCCCGCCCCACCGGGCGCCGTGGTCGCCGAGGACGTCTCCAAGGTCTTCTTCTCCGGCGGCGACCCCGTCTGGGCGCTGGAGGACTTCTCCCTCACCCTCGAGCCCGGCTCGTTCACCTGCATCGTCGGCCCCTCCGGCTGCGGCAAGTCCACGTTCCTGCGGATCCTCGGCGGGCTCGAGGAGCGCACCGTCGGCACGGTCTCCATGCCCGACGAGGGCCGGAAGATCCCCGCCGCCTTCGTGTTCCAGGAGCACGGCGTCTTCCCCTGGATGACGGTGCTGGACAACATCGCCTTCGGGCTGCGCATGAGCGGGACCGGCGCCGCCGAGCGCACCCGCATCGCCCGCGACTGGCTCGACCGGGTGCGGCTGACCGAGTTCGCCGACTCCTACCCCCACCAGCTCTCCGGCGGCATGCGCCAGAGGGTCGCCATCGCCCGCGCCTTCGCCACCGGCTCCCCGGTGCTGCTGATGGACGAGCCGCTCGGCGCGCTCGACGCCCAGACCCGCATGCTCATGCAGGAGGAGCTCATCTCCCTGTGGGAGTCCGAGCGCAAGACCGTCCTCATGGTCACCCACGACATCGACGAGGCGATCATCCTCTCGGACCGCGTCATCGTCATGTCCGGCCGCCCCGGCACCCTGCGCGAGGACATCACCGTCCCCTTCGAGCGCCCGCGGTCCTTCGACATCGAGCGCAGCCCCGAGTTCTCCGCCCTGCGGGCCCGGATCTGGGACCTGCTGCGCGAGGACGCGCGCACCGCCGAGGAGTCCGCATGAGCACCCAGCCCCGCACCGACACGTCCGCCACCAGCCGCGACGAGCGCACCCTCGTCGCCGCTCGCGCGCAGCGCGCCCGCGACCGGCGCCTCAGCACCCGCGACCTGATCCTGTCGATCTCCACCCCGATCCTTCTGATCGTGCTGTGGGAGGTGTGCTCGCGCGCCCTGATCATCGACCCGCGCTTCTTCCCGCCGCCCACCCGCATCGTCGCCGCCGGCGTCGACATGCTCCGCACCGGCGAGCTGTGGGCCCACACCGGCCCCACCCTCATGCGTCTGCTGGTCGGCGGCGGGCTCGGGGCGCTCGCCGGCATCGGCGTCGGCCTGCTGATGGGATCCTCCCGCGCGCTGAACGCGGCACTCGGCCCGCTGTTCTCGGCGCTGTACCCGCTGCCCAAGATCGCGATCTTCCCGATCCTGCTGATGATCTTCGGCCCCACCGAGCTGCCCAAGGTCATCTCGGTGTTCATCACCGCCTTCTTCATCATGCAGATCAACACGGTCGCCGGCGTATGGGCGATCGACAAGAAGCTCCTCGAGGCCGGTGCCGCCTACGGCGCCCGCGGCTTCGACCGATTCCGCTTCGTGGTCCTGCCCGGCGCCATGCCCTTCGTGTTCTCCGGACTGAAGACCGCCACCGGCTCCGCCGTCGTGGTGGTCACGGCGGTGGAGTTCACCGGCGCGACCACGACCGGCCTCGGCTATTTGATCTGGAACTCCTGGCAGCTGTTCATCCCCGAGAAGATGTACGTGGGCCTCGTGGTCATCGGCGTGATCGGTGCGCTGATCACCGCGATCCTCTCCCGCTCGGAGAAGCTGCTGCTGCCCTGGCGGCGCGAGCGCTGACGCTCGCGCCCCGCCCCACCCTGAACTCCCCACACCGGCCTCCTGGCCACCCCCGAATCCCCGGCCCTGCCGGGTCACTGCAAAGGAGCATCCCATGCGTCGCCGCACACTGCTGTCCCTCGCCTCCGCCGGAGCCGTCACCGGTGCCCTCGCCGCCTGCGGCCCCGCCGTCACCGGGGAGGACACCGGCTCCGGCGCCGGTGGTTCGTCCGACGCCGGCGGCGCGACCGCGGGCGGCACCGTCCGCGTCGGCCACCTGCCCTCCTCCCTGTTCGCGCCGTTGTACGTCGCGGACTCGATGGGCTACTTCGCCGACGCCGGCATCACCCTCGAGCTCACCCCGCTGAAGTCCGGCCAGGACGGCGTGCCGATGCTGTCCAACGACCAGCTGGACGTCATGGTCGCCGGGTTCAGCGCCGGCATGTTCAACGCCCTCCAGCAGGGCCTCGCGTTCAAGGTCGTCGGCTCCATGGGCATCTCGCCCGGCGACATCGAGAACTCGCCCACCGCCCTCGAGGTGCGCCAGGAGCTCCTGGACGACGGCAGCGTCTCCTCCGTCGCCGACCTCAAGGGCCGCACCATCGGCGTGGCCGGCGGCCCGGGCGCGACCGGCGGCTACCTGCTCGCGGCGATGCTCGAGGAGGGCGGCCTGACACTCAACGACGTCGAGGTCTCCAACCTCGCCACCCCGGACCAGGAGGCCGCGCTCGCCAACGGCGCGGTCGACGCCGCGACCCCGTCGGCCCCCTTCTCCACCTCGATCGAGGAGGCCGGGATCGCCTCGCCGCTCGCGGTGCCCGCCCAGGGCACCACCGGCACCGGCGTCATCTACTCGGAGTCCTTCGTCTCCTCGGACCTCGCCCAGTCCTTCTTCACCGCCCTCGCCCAGGGTGCGCAGGAGCTCTCGGCCGACGGCACCCAGTCCGACGAGGTCTACCAGATCCTCGCCGACACCCTCGGCCAGGAGATCGACGTGCTGAAGGCCTCCCCGATGTACACCTACCTGCCCGATCTGGCCCCGCAGCCGGATCAGCTCGAGGCGATGCAGGCCGTGTGGATCGAGGCCGGGCAGATCACCTACACCGAGCCGCTGGACGTGGCCGGGATCGTCGACGCGAGCTTCGCGGAGAACGCGGGCGCCTGAGCGGCGGCACCGGAGCGGCGACGCCCGGTCCATGGCACCCGAGCGGGGCCGACCGATCCCTCCTGGGCTCGGTCGGCGCCGTTCGTCGTCCGGCAGCATGCAGCCGGCCCAGCGATCGACGTCCCCGCGCCGTTGCCCCGCGCAACCGACGGGGCGATCCTGGGACCCCGGGCTGCCGGGGCTGACGACGGAGGTGCCCATGGGCTCCCGGATCCAGCGCCACTACCTCTTCGGCCTCACCGACGGCGGCGGCACCGTCCCGCCCGATCGCTCGCCGGGGAGCTGCTCCCACTGCTGAGCGAGGACCGCCCGGACCTCGGCCTGCGCTCGATGCGGGTGCTGTGGGACCAGGTCCATGCCGCCCGGCGCGAGTACGTCCTCACCGCCCGCGCCTTCGACCTGCCGCGCGGGCTGCGCCCCGGCGTGCGGTATGTCGGCCCGATGCTGGAGGACCCGAGCTGGGCGGTCGGGGGAGCGGGAGGAGATCGGGCCGTCGACCCGTCGGCCGACGAGGCCCGGGCCGACGGTCCGTCGGCCGGCGGGTCCTCCGCCGACGGGCTCCCGCTCGTCCTGGTCGCCCTGCCCTCCACTTTCCAGGACCAGCGCGACTGCCTCCAGCGGAGCATCGACGCCTTCGCGACCCTGCCCGTCCGCGCTCTGGTCACCACCGCCAAGGGCGTGGACCCGGGGGAGCTGCGGGCCGCCTCGGGGATCGAGGTGGTGCGCTCGGCTCCGCACGGCCCGGTGATGGCCCGCGCCCCTCTCGTGCTCACCCACCGCGGGCACGGCACCGTGATGAAGGCGCTCGCCACCGATCTGCCTCTGGTGGTCATGCCCCACTCCGCGACCAGCCCGACAACGCCGTGCGCGTGCGCCTGCACGGGGCCGGGGTCTCGATCTCCCGCCGCTCGTCCCCAGAGCGGATCGCGGCGGCGGTGCAGGAGGTCCTCGGCGATCCGACCTACCGGAGCTCTGCCGCGGCGCTCGGGTCTCGGATCCGTGCGGAGGTCGCCGGCAGCCGCCTGATCCCTGAGCTGGAGCGGCTCTGAGGCGCGGCCGTGACCCCCTCCACACCCGTCCGCCCGTGAACTCACTGGTCTGTGAGGTTTGTTGCGCCTCGTGAACAAGTGCTCCCCAGGACCCCGTTTGGGTGTTTCACTTCCCTGGTGATCACTCTCGATGGCCTCACGAAGGTCTTCCCCGCCCCCGGTGGGGGAGACCCTGTCGTCGCGCTCGACGGGATCGACCTCCACCTCGAGCCCGGGCGGGTGCACGGCATCGTCGGCCGCTCCGGCGCCGGCAAGTCCACCCTCATCCGCTGCCTGACCGGGCTGGAGAAGCCCACCTCCGGGCGCGTCGAGGTGGACGGCACCGACATCGCCGCCCTCGAGGGCGATGCGCTGCGCGCCGCGCGGCGGAACATCGGCATGGTCTTCCAGCACGCGAACCTGCTGGACTCCCGCACCGCCGCCCGCAACATCGCCCACCCCCTCGAGATCGCCGGGGTGCCCCGCGCCGAGCGGGAGCGCCGCGTCGCCGAGCTGGTCGAGCTCGTGGGCCTCTCCGGCCGCGAGCACAACCACCCCGCCCAGCTCTCCGGCGGGCAGATCCAGCGCGTCGGCATCGCCCGCGGCCTCGCCGCGGAGCCCAAGGTGCTGCTGTGCGACGAGCCCACCAGTGCGCTCGACGGCTCCACCACCCGCCAGATCCTGCGCCTGATCAGCGACCTGCGCGAACGGCTCGGGATCACCGTCGTGATCATCACCCACGAGATGGCCGTGGTCCGCGAGGTCTGCGACACCGTCACCCTGCTCAAGGACGGCAAGATCGCCCAGACCGGTGAGCTCGTCGACGTCGCCGCGGACCCCCACGGCCCGCTGAGCTCCGAGCTGATCTCCCTGCCGCCCGCCCCCACCGGCATCGACGCCGTGATCGTGAACTGCGACTACGGCGACTCCACCCGCTTCCGCACCAGCGAGGACCTGATCCGCGCGGCCGAGGCCCACGGCGCCGAGGCGACCCTGGTCGCCGGCACCATCGAGACCATCGGCGGGCGCCAGGTGGGGCGGGTGCAGCTCGCGCTGCGCAACGCCTCCGGCGCCGCGATCAGCGCCGAGAGCCTCGCCTCCTACCTCGCCGAGCTCGATGCGGCCGGCGTCGTCGCGAAGGAGGAGACCGCATGATCGAGACGCTGCAGGAGTGGCTCTCCAACCCCCTCTTCCACCGCTGGGACGGCGGCGTCTGGCAGGGCACCGTGGTGACCCTCTACATGACCGCCGTGACCATGCTGCTGACCGTGCTGCTCGGGCTCCCGCTCGGCGTGGCGCTGTACGAGACCGACGGCTCCCGCTCCCCGGTGGTGCGCGTGCTGAACCAGGTCGTCGGCTTCGTGGTCAACGTGCTGCGCTCCTTCCCGTTCTTCATCCTGATCATCGCGCTGATCCCCGTGACCAGCGCGCTGACCGGCCGCTCCACCGGACCGAACGCGGCGATGCTGGCCCTGACCATCGCCGCGGTGCCCTTCGCCGCGCGCCTGTTCGAGCTGAACCTGCGCGAGATCCCCGCCGGGAAGATCGAGGCCGTGCGCATGATGGGCGCGACCCGCTGGCAGGTGATCCGCCAGGTCCTCATCCCCGAGGCGCTGCCCGGCATCATCGGCTCGATCACCACCACCACGATCGCCGTCATCGGCTACACCGCCATGGCCGGCTCGGTGAACTCCGGCGGCCTCGGCCAGCTGGCCTACAACCGCGGCTACACCGGCTATCAGACCGAGATCATCGTCGCCACCGTGATCCTGCTGGTCGCGATCGTGATCCTCGTGCAGCTGATCGGCTCCCGACTCGCGCGCGCGGTCGACCACCGCGCCCGCACCGCCTGACCCATCCCGATCCCCATCCCCTCTGGAGGAACCCCATGAGCACCGTCTCGCGTCGCACCCTGTTCGCCTCCGGCGCCGGCCTGGCCGCGCTGACCCTCGCCGCCTGCGGCGGGAACGACACCTCCGCCGAGGGCGGCCCGGTCGAGGAGGGCGGCGTCACCACTCTGCGCGTCGCCGCGACCCCGCTGCCCCACATGGAGATCCTGACCTTCGTCAGCGAGAACCTCGCCGCCGACGCGGGCCTCGAGCTCGACCTGCAGGAGCAGACCGAGTACCCGATCCCGAACCGTCTGCTCAACGAGGGAGAGGTGGACGCGAACTTCTTCCAGCACCTGCCCTACCTTGAGACCGAGATCGCCGAGAACGGCTACGAGCTCACCCCCTTCCAGGGCGTGCACATCGAGCCGCTGGGCATCTTCTCCGACTCCCTCACCAGCATCGACGAGGTCGAGGACGGTGCGGCCGTGGGCATCCCGAACGATCCCACCAACCGCGGCCGCGCCCTCGCGCTGCTGGCCGCCGAGGGCCTGCTGACCCTGAACGAGGGCATCGAGCCCACCGAGGCCACCCCGGACGACGTCGCCGAGAACCCCAAGAACCTCGACTTCCAGGAGATCGACGCGGCGCTCCTGCCCCGCACCCTGGGCGACTTCGCGATCGCCGTCATCAACGGCAACTACGCCCTCGAGGCCGACCTCAGCCCCGCCGAGGATGCCCTCGCCCTCGAGTCCGGCGACGACAACCCCTACGCCAACATGCTCGTGGTCCGCACCGCCGACGCCGAGAACGAGGCGCTCGTGAAGCTCAACGAGCTGCTCCACTCCGACGAGGTGCGCCAGTTCATCGAGGACACCTACGACGGCGCGGTCATCCCCGCCTTCTGAGCCTCCTTCGGAGTGTCGCGCTCCTGACGGCCGACGGGGCCGCACCCGGCATCACTGCCCGGTGCGGCCCCGTCGTCATGTCGAGCGGTTCAGCCCGTGAGCCGACTCAGCCCACGAGCTCCGTGGCACCCAGCTGGTCGAGCAGCCAGGCGAGCTCGTCGGCGCGCTGCTCCCACTTGCGGTAGCGGCCCGAGCGGCCGCCGTGCCCGGCCACCATCTCGCAGCGGAACACGATCGGGCGCTCGGCCTGGTCGGAGGTGACGGTCTCGCGCAGGCGCGCCACCCACTTCGCGGGCTCGACGAAGAACACGCGGGTGTCGTTCAGGGAGGTCGAGGCGAAGATCGCCGGGTACTCCACGGCCCGGATGTTCTCGTAGGGGGTGTACTCCTTCATGTAGGCGTACACCTCGGGATCGTGCAGCGGGTCGCCCCACTCCTCCCACTCGCCGACGGTCAGCGGCAGCGACGGGTCCAGGATCGTGGTCAGCGCGTCCACGAAGGGCACCCCCGCGATGACCGCCCGGAACCGCTCCGGGGCGAGGTTCGCGATGCCGCCCATGAGCAGGCCGCCCGCGCTGCGGCCCTCGGCCGACAGTCGCGCCGGGTCCACGAGACCGGAGTCGGTCAGGTGCGCGGCCGCGGCGACGAAGTCGCTGAAGGAGTTCTTCTTCTCGAGCAGCTTCCCGTGCTCGTACCAGTCGCGGCCCAGCTCGCCGCCGCCGCGCACGTGGGCGATCGCGACGACCAGCCCGCGGTCCAGGAGCGAGAGCCGGGTGGGCACGAACGAGGGGTCGATGGAGACCTCGTAGGAGCCGTAGCCGTAGAGGTAGCCGGGGGCGGTGCCGTCGGCCGGGGTGTCCTTCCGGGCGACGACGCTGAGCGGCACCGCGGTGCCGTCCTCGGCCCGCGCCCACTCGCGCCGCTCCACGTACAGCGAGGGGTCGTAGCCGGGCACCGCGGTGACCTTGAGGATCGCGGTGTCGCCGGTGGCGAGGTCGCGTTCGGCGACGGTGGCGGGGGTGAGCAGGCTGGTCAGCTGGTAGCGCACCGTGGTCTGGTCCCAGTTCGGGTTGGCGTCCAGCTCCACGGTGTCCAGCTCCCCGCCGTGGCTGAGGTCGAAGGCCTCCTCGAGCCGCAGGGACCCGTCGGCCGCGCGGGGGACGATCCGCACCGAGGCGAGACCGGCGCTGCGCAGCTCGAGGGCGACGAAGCCCGCGAACGCCTCGACGCCGAGCAGCCGCTCGCCCTCGCCCGCGACCAGCAGCACCTCCCAGGCGGCGGGGTCCTCCAGCGGCGCCTGGGCGAGGGCGAAGCCGGTGTGCCCGTCGTTGTGGACCACCAGCAGACGGTCCCCGGCGTGCTCGATCGTGTAGTCCACGCCGTCGCGGCGACCACCGGCGGGGACGGGCGCGGAGGTGGGGTCGGCGAGGTCGAGCAGCCACGCCTCGGAGGTGGTGGTGGAGCTGGCCTGGATGATCAGGGTGGAGCCGTCGCGGGAGCGGTCGTGGCCGATCATGAAGCGCTCGTCCGGCTCCTCGATGACCAGCTGGTCCTCGGCAGGATCGCCGCCGATGCGGTGCCGCCAGATCTGGTGCTGGCGCCAGGCGTCGTCGACCCGGGCGTAGAACAGCCACTGCTGATCGGTGGAGAAGGCGAGGCCGTAGCCGGCGCCGGTCACGGACTCGTCCAGCACGGAGCCGGAGTCCAGATCGAGGATCCGCAGGGTGAAGCGCTCGTCGCCCGCGGTGTCCACGGCGACGGCGAGCAGGCGGTGGTCGGGGGAGGGCAGCAGTCCGCCGAGGGAGTAGAACTCCTCCCCGGCGGCCTCAGCTTGGGCGTCCAGCAGCAGCTGCTCGCCCTCGAGCAGCACCCCGGGCTCCACCTCGGGCAGCGCGCCGGCATCGGCCACGCGCGTGAACTTCGGGTAGTCCTCCCCGGCGGTGGTGCGGGTGATGTACCACCAGTCCCCGCGTCGCACGGGCACGGACAGGTCGGTCTCCTGGGTGTGGCCCACGAACTCCTTCACCAGGGTGTCACGGAGATCGGCGAGGTGCGCGGTGCGCGCGTCGGCGTAGGCGTTCTCGGCCTCGAGGTGCGCGATGACCTCGGGGTCCTCCTTGTCCCGCAGCCACTCGTAAGGATCGACCACGGTGTCGCCGTGGAAGGTCCGCTCGGTGGGGCGGTGCTCGGGGGCGGGGGCCGGGGGGATGTCGGCCGTCGGGGGCTGGGCCGACGGGGCGGGGTCTGCGGGGGTCGCGCTGGTCATGGACCGAGACTAACTGTTGCGGGTCATGACGTTGTGTTCACCGGGGTGGGGATGAAGGAACGGGTCCCTGATCGGCACGATGGGTGGTGCTGAAGCCATTCATCTGCTGGGAGGAGACCCGTTCCATGACTCACCGTAATGCCCCGCTGACCGTGATCGGAAGGCAGCGAGCCGTCGCGCAGGTGATCGAGCGGGGTCGTCCGATCGCGCACGTCGCTGCGGAGTTCCACATCGCCCGCTCGACCCTCTCGAAGTGGGTCTCCCGCTACCGCGACCACGGCGAGGCCGGTCTCGAGGACCGCTCCAGCGCTCCCGCGCACCGGCCCACGCGCCTACCGGCCTGGGTGGTCGAGCTCATCGAGCACTGGTGCCGGAGACGGAAGTGGTCGGCTCGTCGGATCGTCCGCGGACTCGCCGACGGGCACGACGTCCTCTGCTTCGTGCGGATGGTGATGCGCAGGTTGGACCGCCTGGGATTGAACCGGATCCGCGGCATCTCCCCAGCGAGAACCTCCGCTCACCAGGGAAGATCATCGCCCGCTATCCCGGGCACATGGTCCACATGGACGTGAAGAAGGTCGGGAGGATCCCTGACGGCGGCGGCTGGTGGGCACACGGCCGCGACAGCGAGCTCGGGCGAGCATCGAAGGGGGGAGGGTCGCCGGGTCGGCTACACCTACCTCCACTCGATGGAGGAAGGGTTCTTCCGCCTGGCCTACACCGAAGTGCTCGAGGATGGGAAAGCAGTGACGACCATCGGGTTCTTCCATCAGGCTCGGGAGTTCTTCGCCGCGCACGGCATCACGAGGATCTCTCGTCTGGTGACCGACAACGGCGCGAACCACACCTCCAGGGCGTTCCGCCGAGGGCCTGGGAAGCGGGGCACCGCGCCGGACCGGGCGCGACGGAGGCTACGCCACCTCGTTCACGGGTACGGGCGAAGTGCTGAACGGTCCGACGGCGAACGAGGACTGGAGCCCGCGGGATGGTCGAGAAGGACGCCTTCGCGCGGGCCCTGTGCTCCCCGATCGCCGGCAGCGACCTGTCGCTCACCGCGATCTCCCACCGTCTGCGCGCACGGGGCCGCCCCATCAGCATCGCGACCCTCAGCAACTGGCGATCGGGGCGCAGCCTGCCCAGCGGCGAGCACTCCCTGGGCGTGCTTACCGCGCTCGAGGCGCTGCTGGATCTCGCCCAGGAGGTCGGCGTCATCGATTCGGGCCGCTCCGTGCAGCGCTTCGCGCACCGCGCCACGGTGCGTGCGCTGCAGTCCGGAGTGTGCCGGGTCCCGGTCGTGCACGTGCTCGATGCCGATGAGCCCGATCGTGCTCCGCAGGTGACGGTGCTGGAGGGCAGCTCCGTGGGGCCGACGCTGTGCTGGTCGGTCCGGCGCACCTACGGTGTGGAGCTGCTGGTCGACGGACGGCTCGACGCCGGGCAGGTCGCGGTTCTGAGCGATGAGGTCGACCTCCACCTCGAGGCCACCCAGGTCACCAGCGCGAAGTACTCCATCCCCCGCACTGCCAACGACGTCGTGCTCGAGGTCGAGTTCCGCGGTCGGAGGCGGCCGCTGGAGTGCGAGCGCTACCGCCGCACGGAGGCCGGCGAATCGGTGTCCCCGGTGCGGCTGGACCATCGGGGCCGGCTCCAGCTCAGCGAGTCCCGGTTCGACCCGGGCACTTTCGGGCTGCGCTGGGCCTGGGGGCCGGACGAAGACCAGGCGGAGGAGTGACCGCCCTGGTCGCAGACACGGTCCCGACGTAGAATCGACGCACCGAGGAGCGCTGCACGAGGAGGTGCGGACGATGGGCGAGACGGGCCGGACGATCCTGGTGGGCTACGACGACACCACCGCCTCGATGGCGGCGGTGCGCTGGGCGGCGGAGCTCGCCCGCGACACGAGGGCCGAGGTGCAGCTGGTCCACGCCTGGACCTGGCCGCTGCTGGGGCAGGGCGTCTCCGGACTCCCCGTGCTCGACCCGACCGGCCCCCGCAACCAGGCACGGCGCCTGCTGGACGATGCGGTCGACCGCATCACCGGCACCTTCCCCGAGGTCCCCGTGAGCGCCGAGCTCGTGGCCGGCATGCCGCGCGAGGTGCTCGAGGAGGCCTCCGGACGCGGCGAGATGCTGGTGGTCGGCACGCGCGGCCTCGGCGCGGTGATGGGCACCCTGCTCGGCTCGGTCAGCCGCGGCCTGCTCCACGACGCGGGCTGCCCGGTGGCGATCATCCGCTCCGACCAGCACCGCGCCGGTCCGGTGCTCGTCGCCTACGACGGCTCAGGCGTCGCGGGGGAGGCGGTCGACGTCGCCGCCGACCTCGCCGCAGCCTGGGGTGCGACGCTGCGCGTGGTGCACGTGCGTGCTACAGGCCACGCCCCCTACGAGAACGGCGGCGAGGCGTGGAGCGCCGGCCACCGCTCCCGCGGGACACTCGACGAGGGCGTGGACAGGGCGCGGGCACGCCATCCGGAGCTCACCGTCCAGTCCCGGACCCTCGAGGATCGCACCGTCGCGGAGGGCCTGCTGAGCGCGGCCGCCGGGGCGCGGATGCTGGTGCTCGGTCACCGCGGGCAGAGCCGCGGCCAGTTCGGCTCCACCGCCCACGCGACCGTGCTGCACGCGACGGGGAACGTGATCGTGGTGCGGCGCGGCCCGGCCGGGGGTGCGGCGTCGGAGAGCGAGGGGACGGGCGCGGCGGCCGACGGGGGCTCCCGCGAGTGAGTGCCCGCGAGGGCGCGTCTGCGAGTGATGTGACTCGCGTCCTGGCCGCTCCGGTTTGAACGCACGGTGGCCGGGCGGTTACCCTGGTCGACGGTAGCGTGTCCGAGCGGCCGAAGGTGCATCACTCGAAATGATGTGTACGGTAACCCCGTACCGCGGGTTCAAATCCCGCCGCTACCGCTCCTGACCTGGGGTTTCTCCCCGGTCGACGAAGGCCCCCGCCGATCCCGGCGGGGGCCTTCGTGCATGTGCGGACGCCGTCCCTACGGCCTCACTGATCCTGGAACGCCTCGTCCAGGTTCGTCTCGAGCAGGTCGGCGAGGGTCGTCAGCGACTCCTCGGCGCCCTCGCCCTCGGCGCGGAGCGTGACCTCGTCCCCGTGGCCGACGTTCAGGGTCAGCAGCATGAGGATGCTGGAGGCCCGGACCGGCGTGCCGTCGGTCGTCTCGATGGTGACGGGGGCCGGCTGCTCACTGGCGGCCTGGGAGAAGATCGCGGCCGGGCGGGCATGGAGGCCGCTCGAGCTCGCGACCTTCACGGTGCGTGCTGGCATCGCGTGCGCCTTTCTCGACGTGGAGGGCTCCAGGGTATCGCCGTCCGGAGGTCCGTGCGGCCAGCGGCCGCGGTTCGTCCCGAGGGGTCCGCGTCACCTCGCGTTCACCTCCCGTTCCCGAGAGAGATGCCGAGTCGGAGAGGTTTCGGACAATCGGCTGGAACTTCTCGTCCCCCGGGCGCGGGCGCGGATACGGTGACCCGGGCCGTCAGGGGTGTCGGGCCAGGGGGTGCCGGAGGGCCGGACCGGGGGTGGTCCGGTGGGTGCGCGGGGAGGGTCTTCACCCTCCTCGTCCCCTTCCCCGCATCTTCACCGAACGGTCCCGCCTCCTTCGCTGGGCAGCGAAATCGCTGGTCTACCATGAGTCAATGCCGAATCTCAGCGAGCGCGCTCCCGATCCCCGCCCCGCACGCACCCGAGCGGCGATCTTCGCCGCTGCCCGAGACCTCGGCGCCGACGACGGTGAGGTCACCGTCAACGCCCTCGCCAAGCGCGCCGGAGTCAGCCGCGCCGCCTTCTACAGCCACTTCACAGGCCTGGACGACCTCATGGGCGCGATGCTCCAGGACATGTTCGACGCCGCCTGGCAGCGCGGCCGCCTCGCCGGTGCCGCGGGCCGCACCATGGACGAGCACGTCCAGCACGGCTTCGCGATGCTCGTCGCCTACGTGGAGCGGCACCATGCCTTCCTGCGCGGTGCCCTGGACTGGAAGTTCACCCACCGCACCTACATGATCCTGGTCGAGACCGTGACCGAGCTGCACGTCGCGGCGATGGCGTACGTCGGCGAGGACGTGCCCGCGGTGCTGAAGTCCGAGGAGAGCTGCCGGGCGATCGCCGGGGCCGCCCTCGCCCAGTGCGCGCGATGGCTGGTGGACACCGACGCCCAGTGGCGCGCGGGCGTCGCCCCGGATGCGACCGGCCTGCTCGAGACGATCCTGCGCTTCGCCCCGTCCTGGTACACGGGCCTCGGCCTCGAGGATCCGGTCCCTGCCGAGCGCTGGATGGCCGAGTGCCGCACCTACGGCCAGGACGAGCCGGCCGGCGCCTGAGCCCCGTCGGCCGCGCGCCCCGCGCGCCCGCGCCCCCGCCTGCCGGGGCCGCCCGGCCCCGTCGGCCGCGCCCCTCAGCAGTCGCCGAGCAGGCGCAGCAGCACCCGTGCGCCGAAGCGGACCGCGTCCACCGGCACCCGCTCGTCGATCCCGTGGAATAGCGGGGCGAAGTCGAGGTCGGCGGGGAGCTGCAGCGGCGTGAACCCGTACCCGGCGATGCCGAGGGTGCTGAGCGGCTTGTTGTCGGTGCCGGCGCTGAGGCAGTAGGGGAGTACCTCGGAGCCGGGGTCCTCCGCCTGCAGGGCGCGGCTCATCGCGTCGTACAGATCCCCCTCGCGCGGGGCGTCGGCGTCGATGCCGAGGTTGTCGACGATCAGCTCGACGTCGGGGCCGATGAGTTCGCGCAGGAGGTCCAGCACGTCGTCGAGGTGGCCAGGCAGGTAGCGCACGTCGAAGCCGGCCTCGGCGGTCTGCGGGATGACGTTGACCTTGTAGCCGGCGTCGAGCTGGGTGAGGTTCGCGGAGTCGCGCAGGGTGCCGGTGACGAACTGGCGCGCCCCGCCCAGCAGCGGCAGGAAGGACTCGATGTCGCCCTCGTCCCAGCCCACACCGGTGATCTCGGTGACCCCGTCGAAGAGGGCGCGGACGCTGGCGACGTACTCGATCGGGAACTCGTGGTCGTCGATCGCGGTGATCGCGCGGGCGAGGCGCACGATGGCGTTCTCGTCGTTGGGGACGGAGCCGTGGCCGGCGCGGCCGGTGGCGCGCAGGCGCCCCCAGGCGTAGCCCTTCTCCGCGGTCTGGATGAGATAGGCGCGCACGTCGCCGCCGTCGTCCTTGCGCGGCAGGGTGATGGAGTAGCCGCCCACCTCGCTGATCGCCTCGGTGTACCCCTCGAACAGCTCGGGATGCTCCTTGACCAGCCACTTCGCGCCCCAGACGCTGCCGTTCTCCTCGTCGGCGAAGAAGATCAGGCGCAGGTCGCGCGGCGGGGTGGCGCCGGCGCGGGCGAGGTGGCGGACCACGGCGAGCATCATCCCGACCATGTCCTTCATGTCCACGGCGCCGCGGCCGTAGATCATCCCGTCGCGGATCTCGCCGCCGAAGGGGTCCACCGACCAGTCCTCGGCCTTCGCCGGGACCACGTCGAGGTGGCCGTGCAGGATCAGCCCGCCGCGCTCGCGGTCCTCGCCGGGGACCGTGACGAGCACCGTCGGCCGCCCGGGCGCGGACTCGTACACCTCGGGCTCGAGCCCGACCTCGCGCAGCTTCGCGACCACGTACTCGGCGGCCTCGGCCTCGCCCTTCCCCCAGGTCTCGGGGTCATCGCCGCCGAAGTTCGTGGTGTCGATCCGGATGAGCTCCTGGGTGAAGGTCACCGCCTCGTCCTGCAGCAGGGCGAGTTCGTCGGCGGTGGGGTCGGCGATCGGCATGGCGGGAACCTCCTCGGGGTCGGGGTCTCTCACCGTACTCGGCGGTGCGGGTGCGCGCGGACTTCGACGTCACCGTGGGACATGCGGCCGACGGGACCCGCGTGAGCCCCGGGCCCTGAGCGACCCCCGGGCGCTGAGCGGGCTCCGGGACCTGCGTGAGCCCCAGGGCCTATCCGGCCTCGCGCCGTACGATGGGCGCGTCCGTCGCCGACCCTGGAGCCGACCCCTGGAGGTGCGCGTATGAAGCCCGTCGACGAGCTGCGGGACCGCCTGGCGGAGGTCCGCCGCCGCGCCGAGGCCGGGACCGCCCGGTCGCTCGTGCTCGCGGACGCCCGCGCCGTGATGCCGGAGATCCCGCGGGACGCGGACGCCGGCCACCTCGAGCGCGCCGCCCGTCGCCTAGTGCGCCGTGCCGCGCAGGACGACTTCGCCCGCGAGGGCATCACCCGCATCCCGGTGCCGCGGGGCACCACCCGCGCCGCGCTGCGCGAGGCCGACGTCGCGGGCGACGCCCGCTTCCACGCCGTCGTGGAGGACGTGCTCAGCGGCATCGACATCGGCCCGAGCCCGCTCGAGGCCGACGACGCGGTCGCGCTGCGGGACTCGCGCACCTCGGCCGACGCCTATGGCCTCTCCCCGGAGGCCGCCTCGGATCTCGCCTCCTACCTGCTGGGACTGGCGTTCACGCTGCGGGAGGACGAGCACGATCTGGACGCCTACCTCGCCCGGCACGAGGCGCAGATCCGCCAGGACGTGCGCGAGGCGCTCGTGCGCACGGTCCGCGTGCCGCTCGAGCTGAAGGTGGCCCGCGACCGGCACAACCGGATCGAGAGCGGGCTGCGGCCCGAGCCTGACGATGTTCGGCCGACGGGGGCTGCCGGCGGCGCCGTCAGGTCCGGCGCGAGCGGCTGGGGCGGCGGCGGGGGCGGCAGGGCCGGGGGAGCGGCCGACGGGGCAGACGGCTCCGGCGGACGCGGGCGGCTGTCCGCGCAGGCGCGCGCGGCGATGGACCGCGCCCAGGCGGAGGCCGGGAAGGCAGCGCTCGGCGTGCTGCGCAGCGGGGCCGGACGCGCCTTCGAGCGCTACGGGCGCGGGGCGGAGAGCCGCGGGGCTGACAGTCGCGGTGCAGAGAGTCGCGGTGCAGAAAGTCGCGGTGCTGAGAGCCGCGGTGCAGAGTGGCCGGACGATCCCGCCCCGGACAGCACGAAGGGCGGGGAGCATGCGCCCCCCGCCCCGCAGTCGCCGCCGTCGTCCTGACGGGCGGCGGTCCGGCTCACTTCTCTCCGGCGAGGATCCGGTAGATCCGTCGCCGGTCCTCCTCGAGCAGCTGCGCGACCTCGCGCACCTGCTCGTCGGTGCCCGTGCGGGCGACCTCGCGGACCGCGCCGAGCAGGCCGTGGCCCAGCTCGCGCAGGTCGATGGCCTGGTCCTCGCCGTCCTGAGCGGCCGGCGGGAACGGATCGGGCCAGGACGCGGAGTTCTCCTCCACGTGGCTGCGGCCCGCCTCGGTGAGGCTGACGAGCTTGCGCCCGCCCTCGGGGGTGGAGGAGACGAGCCCCTCGTCCTCGAGCTGGCTGAGGGTCGGGTAGACCGCGCCCGGGCTCGGGCGCCAGCGGTCCCCGGTCCGCTCGGCGATGGTCTGCATCAGCTGGTAGCCGTGCATCGGCTCCTCGGCGAGGAGCAGCAGCACCGCGGTGCGCACGTCCCCGCGCGGGGCGCGGTGCGGGCCTCGTCGGCCGCCGCGGCGATCAGGGCCTCCGCGACGATCGCCGTCGCGACGGTCGGGACCGCCCCGTCGGCCGCGCCCGCCGCCCCGGCTCTCGAAGTCCTCGAAGTGGTGCCCCGCGGGATCGTGGTGGCGTCGGCCGCCGCGCTCGAAGCCCGGCTCGGTGCCGCGCCCGTCCTGCGAGAAGCCGCGTCCGCCCTGCTGGGGGCGGTGATGATGATGGTGATGGTGGCGTCGCATGTGCGACCCCCTTTCTATTGACGTGCTATCACGATATATCGCAACGTATCGCGAACGCAAGGGCCCGCCCGGCGCTGAGAGATTCAGCGCTGCGCGGGCCCGTGCGGGAATACGTGCGGACGGTCAGGGACGGGTCAGAGCCCGGCCTTCTCGGACAGCTGGCGCTTGATGCGCGCGAGCATCCCGGCCATGCCGTTCAGCCGCAGGGGGCTGACCACCTCGGCCAGGCCCAGCGAGTTCGTCACCGTCTCCGGGGTGTCCAGCACCTCGCCCACCGACCGGCCATCCAGCGCCTCGGCGAGGATCGACGCGAAGCCGCGGGTGGTCGGCGCCTCCTTCGGGG
Organism: Brachybacterium aquaticum; assembly: GCF_014204755.1. Lineage (NCBI taxonomy): Bacteria > Bacillati > Actinomycetota > Actinomycetes > Micrococcales > Dermabacteraceae > Brachybacterium > Brachybacterium aquaticum. The sequence continues at coordinate 2,777,585 of NZ_JACHLZ010000001.1, read as the reverse complement.
CGGAGAAGAACAGGTGCGCGGTCGCGTCCCGGCCCTGCCCCTCCACCTCGGTGATCAGGAAGATCGGGGACTGGCACTCGGGCACCGGCTCGAGCAGCTCGGGGTGCTCCGCGTAGCGCTCGGGCAGCTCGGGCAGGGAGTTGGAGAACTCCAGCAGCAGCTGCAGGCGGTCCCGACCGCCGAGGGCGTGGAAGTCCTCGGCGATCTCGGCGAAGCCCTCCGGCAGTGCGGCCGCGGAGTCCGTGCCGGTCGCGGTCATCGGGCGGGGACCTCGCCGGGCTCGGTGCCCTGGACGACCGGGACGCGCACGGCGTTGCCCCACTCGGTCCACGAGCCGTCGTAGTTGCGCACCGACTCGAAGCCGAGGAGGTAGGTCAGCACGAACCAGGTGTGCGAGGAGCGCTCGCCGATGCGGCAGTACACGATGGTGGGCTCGGCGGCCTCGAAGCCAAGCTCCTCCTGGTAGATCGCCTCCAGCTCCGCGCGGGGCTTGAAGCGGCCGTCCTCCGCGGCGGCGCGGGCCCACGGCACCGAGCGCGCGGTGGGGATGTGCCCGCCGCGCACGGTGCCCTCCTGCGGGTAGTCGGGCATGTGGGTGCGCTCGCCGGAGTACTCCTGCGGGGAGCGCACGTCGATCAGCGGACCGCCGAGGAAGCCCAGCACGTCGTCGCGGAAGGCGCGGATCCGGGCGTCCTTGCGCTCCAGGACCGGGTAGCCGGAGGTCGCGGCGGGGCGGCCCTCGTCGGACGTGGTCATCTCGCGGCCCTCGGCCTCCCAGGCCGTGCGGCCGCCGTCCAGCAGGCGCACGTCGGCATGGCCGAACAGCTCGAACACCCACAGGGCGTAGGCGGCCCACCAGTTGGACTTGTCGCCGTAGATCACCACGGTCGTCTCGGGGGTGATGCCGGAGGCGTCCATGAGGCGGGCGAAGCCCTCGCCGTCCACGTAGTCGCGGGTGACGGGGTCGTTGAGGTCCAGGTGCCAGTCGATCTTCACCGCGCCGGGGATGTGGCCGGTCTCGTAGAGCAGCACGTCCTCGTCGGACTCGACGACGACCAGGCCGTCGGTGTCCCCGGAGGCGAGGCGGTCGGCGAGCCACTGCGTGGTCACGAGCTTCTCGGGGTGGGCGTACTCCTGCAGGGCAGGGGTGGGATCGGCGGGGACGGTCATCACTTCACCTTTCGAGGGTCGATGGCAGACGGCACTGCCCCAGTCTGTCACCGACGCGCGTGCGGTGGTGGTCCGGGCGCTCCGCCCTGGGCGGACACGGGCGGCCGACGGGGCGGGCGGGGCCGGGAAGTGGGGCAGGCGCGGTGGGGCGGGCGCGGCCGACGGCATGCGGACACGCGCGTGTCCTGCCGGATGTGCTTCCCGTGGGGCCCGGGGCCTCCTACCGTGGGGCCATGATGGAGAACCTCGACACCGAGCCCGTCGTCCCCGCCCTCGATCTCACCGTCCTCGACTGCCCCGACGCCCTCCAGCTGGCCACCTTCTACGCAAAGCTGCTGGGCTGGCGGGTCGAGGAGGGCAGCGACGCCGACTGGGCGGAGCTGCTCCCGCCCGGCGGCCGCGTCAGCGCCGACGAGCCGGGCGGCCAGCCCTCCCTCGCCTTCCAGCGCATCGACGACTTCCAGCGCCCCACCTGGCCCACCGGGTCGCACCCCCAGCAGTTCCACCTGGACCTCTCCGTCACCGACATCGACGCCGCCGAGCCGCGGGCCCTGGCCCTCGGCGCCACCGTGCACGACCACCAGCCCTCGGCGTCGGGCAGCTTCCGGGTCTACGTCGACCCCGCCGGCCACCCGTTCTGCTTCACGCAGGCCGTCTGACCAGGCTCTTCGCTCAGCAGCACCTGCTGCAGCGTCAGCTGGCGAAGGGGGCGAACAGCTCCCGCACGCCCTCGGTCGTGACCTCGGCGCCGCTCTCCCGGGCGGCGCCGAGGTGCGTCTGGAGCAGGAGCCGCGCCTTCTGCGGGGGCAGCAGCCCGGCCATGGTCGCCCCGGCCTCCAGCAGGTCCACCTCCGAGCCCGGGTAGGCGTAGTGGTGGGTGGAGGTGCCGCCCGAGGGGATGCGGGTCGCGACCACCACGGGCGTGCCCGCCTCCAGCAGGGCGCGCAGCCGCGGCATCGCGGCGGGGGAGACGTGCCCCATCCCCACCCCGGCGATCAGGAGACCCGCGAGCTGCGCGGAGGGGACGTGGTCCAGCAGCTCCAGGTCCTCGTCCAGGCCCGCGATCAGCAGCGGCACCGGCGGGAAGCGGTCCGGGAGCGTCCCGCCGATCTGCGCGACGCGGGGTCGCGGGGCCTGCAGCAGGTGCAGGTCGTGCGCCTCGACGATCCCGAGCGGCCCCGTCGGCGCGGAGGAGAAGGCCGAGACGGAGCGGGACGAGGACTTGGTGACCTCGTCGGCCCGATGCGCATGCCCGTCGAACACCACGAGCACACCGAGGCCCCGGGCCGACGGCGCGGTGACCGTCCGCACCGCGTCGCGCAGGTTCGCCGGCCCGTCGGCCCCCACATCGCTGGCCGGGCGCATCGCCCCGGTGACCACGAGCGGCGCCTCGCGGTCCCAGTACCGCTCGAGCAGGAACGCGGACTCCTCCAGGGTGTCGGTGCCGTGGGTGAGGACCACCCCGTCGGCCCCGGCGTCCACCACGGCGCGCGCCCGGTCCAGGACCGCGGCGAGGTGGTGGGGGCGCACGTCGGAGGAGGACGTGTTCGCGAGCGTCTCGGGCAGCAGCTGCACATCGCCCGCGAGGGTCGCCAGCAGCCGGGCGGCGGCGCCGTCGTCGGGTCGGGCGTTGTCGCCCTCGCCGTCCTGGGACATGAAGATGGTGCCGCCGAGGGACAGCACCGCCACGGTCGCGGTCACGGCAGGTCGATCTCCTCGCCGAGGTAGAAGGCGGCGGTGCGCACCGATGCCTTGCGGGCCGGCTTGCGGTCGGCGCCCGCGGCGACGTGCGCCTCGTACCAGGCATCCGCCGTGGCGCGCGTGAACTCGGCGCCCTCGGAGGAGCCGGCGAACCGGCTCAGCCGCGGCAGCAGGTCCGCGCCCGCGTCCTCGAGGTGCAGAGTCAAGCCGTACAGCGCCGCATCCCAGGAGCAGCCGGTCGCGGCGGGGCCGAAGGTCGCCCAGTGGGCGTCGGCCGGGACGTTGTGGCGCAGGGTGAGGGTGCTGCGGGTCGCCGGGAAGGCGTCGGTCTCCTCGGCGTCGGTCTCCTCTGCGCCGATCTCCTCTGCGTCGGTCTCCTCGGTCGCGGGCTCGACGCGCAGCTCGAGGTCGCTCGAGCTCTTGCCGAACTCCCAGGTCAGCAGCGCCCGACGGGGCGGGTCGACCTCCTTCAGAGTCCCGTGGGTCTCCATGTCGGGCAGCTCGTAGCGGCCACCGGGGACCACGTCGCCGCTCGCGCGGCCGAACCAGCGGGCCAGGCGCTCGGCGGTGGTCAGCGCCTCCCACAGCGCCTCGGGGGCGACGTCGAAGGTCTGGGAGAGGATCACGTCGTTGCCGCGCTTGGCGGGGGCGACGGTGCGGGTGACGGCGGTCAGCTGCTGGGTGGGGGCGGTGGTCATGGAGTGCCTTCCTCGCCTCGGTGGGGCGCGGCGTCCTGACGACGCAGGCGCACGATCACCTCGGCGTGCTCGGTGTGCGGGAACATGTCGACGTAGCGACCGGCCGTGATGCGCAGCGACGGCATCGCGGCGAGATCGGTCGCCAGGGTGGTGGGGTTGCAGGAGGAGTAGAGGACGTCGCGGACCCCGGAGCGCTCGAGCCAGCCTGCCAGCTCCGCGCCCAGTCCGCGACGCGGCGGGTTCACGACCACCAGTTCCGGGGCGCCGGAGCGCTCCGCCTCGCGCGCGGCCCAGGCGGTCGCGTCGTCCGCGAGGAAGGTCGTGTTCGCAAGACTCAGGTGCGCGGCGCCCTCGCGGGCCCCGTCGATCGCCTGGGCGGAGACCTCCACGCCGGTCACGTGCGCGGCGGGCAGTGCGCGGGCGAGGTGGAGGGCGAAGCCTCCCAGGCCGCAGTACAGGTCCCAGACGCGCGGCGCCTGCTCCTCGCTGCTCGGGGTGAGCAGCTCCGTCGCCCAGGTCGCCCCCTGCCGGTACAGCTGCGCGGCGACCTCGGTGTTGGTCTGCAGGAACGACTGCGGGCGGGAGAACAGCGTGACGTCCCCGGTGCGCACGGCGAGGCGTCTGGTGCCGGCGAGGGCGATCTCGGTGTCGCCCTCGACGCGGGTGGTGTGCTCGGGGTGGATGTTCGCGCTGACGGACACGATCGAGGGATGCGCCTCGAGCAGCCGCGGCAGGTGCTCGCGGAGCCGGGGCAGGGCCTTCTCGCTGCGCAGCACGAGGCGGAGCAGGTGCTCCCCGTCCGGTGAGGCGGTGACCAGCACGTTCTTGATCTCGCCACGGCGGCGGGCCACGTCATAGGGCGGGACCTGGGCGCGACGGATCAGGGCCTTCACCCCGTCCAGGACCTCCTCGACCCCGTCCGGGTAGAGCGGGCAGTCGCACAGGTCGGTGCCGGCGCTCTGGCCGGGCAGGGTGAGGACCGGGTCCTGGGCGGTGCCGCCGACGGCCATCTTGCCGCGAGCGCGGAAGCCCGCCTCCGGGCCGAGGATCGGCGCGTCCCAGGACACCCCGGGGGCCAGGTGCGGGGCGAGCAGCGCCTCGACGCGGCCGGTGCCCTCGCGCAGCTGCCGTGGACGCGGCAGGTCCAGCAGCGTGCAGGACCTGCACGCACCGGAGTCGAAATGGGGGCAGCGCACCCGAGGAGTCTACGAGGCGCCCCGCCGGTGCGGGGCGGGGGTAGGGCGGGCAGAGGAGCGCGGGCGCAGGGCGACCGGTTCGTCTGTCGGACCCCGTGGGTACCGTCGCAGACGGGTCACGAGACGCGGCCGGACTTCCTCGGCAGAGGCCGCGCGGCAACCGGAACCGTCCCCGGTGCCCGTCGAGGAAGACCCGGCCGGAGGGCGACCGCCCATCCGGTCAGACGGCCCGCGCGGCCCTTCTCGGAAGGCCAGAGACATGCACGATCAGAACCGCCACCCCCAGCACGACGAGCATTGCGGCCCGCTCGGTCCCGGTGACATGGCCGCCCCCTCCGGGCGGCTCGGTCGCAGTTCCGCCGACGGCCGCGCCGGGGCCGAGGACGAGCACGCCGCGACCTGGCGCGACCAGCTGATCGAGCTGTCCCTGCCCGGCCTCGGCATGATCACCGCGAGCGCGGACCCGCTGCTGCTCGTCGATCCCGGCAGCGCCGGGGATGCGGCAGACTGGCCGGATCCGGCCGACGGGGTGGACGACGGCCCGTGGGACGACGACGGGATGGACTTCGACGGGATGGACGAGGACGGGTGGGACGAGGACGCCTTCCGCCGTCGGCCGCCGACCTCCCCGCCGCAGCCTGAGCGCGTGCGCCGCACCCTGCGGGATCGTCCGCCCCTCGAGCTCGAGCACACCTGGCTCGTCGTCCCCGCGCTCGGCCCGGTCCTGCCCTCCACCGCGCTGGAGGGGACGCCGGTCGGGGATCTCTCCGGACGTCGCTCCCCGATGGCGCCGCGGACCCCCGCCGAGGAGCCCGCCGTGCGCCCGAGCCGGGAGGGTCTGCAGGTCGGCGCGCCGGGAGAGGGCGGCCGGCGCCCGCCGCTGTCCCCGCGCCGCGGCTGGTTCCGGCTCCCCGCCGTCGCCGCCGCCCTGCGCGCTCGCGGCGGGATGGTGGGGCGGGGCGCCCTGGTGGGCACCCGCCGGGACTGGTTCGAGCCGGCCGTCGCCGTGCGCGAGGACCTGCTCGCCGCGCATCCCGACCAGGCCCTCGAGAGCGCCCTGGCCGTCGCGCGCGAGTTCGGTCAGCCGGCGGCGGTGCGTATCGGTCCGCGGGGCCTGGACGTGATTCCCACCGGCACGGATCCGCGGGTGCCGCTTCTGGAGGGTCTGCCGGTGCTGGTCACGGCCCGGCCGATCCACTGCCCGCTGCAGGGCGAGGACTGCGAGGATCCGTGCCGACCCGTCGGCGGGCCGTGGATCCGCGCCTCGCAGGCCGCGCAGATCGAGTGGGAGGCGCGCCGCTCCCAGGCCCTCGCCGTGCAGGGCTGCGGGGTGTGCTTCGGGGAGGCGCTGCCGCCTGAGCCTGATCAGCCACAGACCCCGCGCCTGTCCCGGGCGGTGCCCGTGGCGGACCTGGACCGGCTCCACCTGCGCGGCGGGGAGGTGGTGCGGATCGACCCGCTGGCCGGGAACCGGTGACGCCCCGGGTTGGTCAGGTCAGGAGAACCACTGCGTAGGCGGGCCCAGCTGCAGCAGCACGGTGAACACCACCGCGACCGCGACCAGGGCGATCACCACGGCGAGCACCGGATGGCGCAGCGCCCAGGCCACCAGCTTCTCCGGTGCGGTGCGGCCCGGCTCCTCGCGCAGCCGCCACACATCGCCGAGCAGGCCCTTGCGGTGCGCCCACCGCTCGAAGGGCACGGTGAGATAGGGGACGAAGGCGGAGCCTAGGCCCAGCGCCAGGCGCCCGAGGCTCCAGCGCTGGTCGACCGCGACCAGCACCGTCGCCACCACGTAGGAGAGAAACACGAAGCCATGCGCCGAACCGCCGATGCGCACCAGCGCCTCGGTGGAGCCCACCACATACTTCAGGAACATCCCCGCCAGCAGCAGGGTCCAGGTGACCATCTCGGCGAAGGCCAGTAGGCGGTAGAGGCGGGACGGGGTCTGGAACAGGCGCATGGTCTCTTCTCGGGCTCGCGGTCTCGTGTCGCCGGCAGGGGCGACGGGAGCATGGTGTCAGACGGGACTGAGCACCCGCCGAGGTAGGGGCGGGCGGTCGACTTCAGGGGGATACGCCCCCTGCGGCTCCTCTGGAAGGGTGAGGACATGACGACGCACACGATCCCCGGAGAGCTGTTCCTGCTGCTGACCACCGACGCCGGCAAGCAGGACTCGACCGCCTACCGCCAGCAGGCCCTCGCCGCCGCCGCGATCGCCGAGCTCGCCCTGCGCGAGCGCATCGCGCTCACGGACGAGCGCCGCCCGAAGGTGCAGGTGCTGTCCACCCAGCCCACCGACCTGCCCGTGCTCGACCAGGCCCTCGGCGCGCTCACCGAGCTGAACGGCAAGAACCTCCAGCACGTCATCGGCCACCGCACCATGAACCTCACCGAGGTCATCGGGCAGAGCCTCGCCGCCGCCGGGGTCGTGCAGCGCAAGGACGGCTGGTTCACCACCTCCTGGCCCACCCACGACGACACCGCGGAGCGCGCGCTGCGCGCCCGCCTCGCCGCCGCCCTGCAGGACCCGCGCCGCGCCAGCCTGCAGGACGGGATCCTGCTGGAGACCCTGCGGGCCATGCGCATCGCCCACCGCATCCTGAAGGACGACCTGCCCGGCCTCCCGCGCCGCGAGCTCGATCAGCGTATCGAGGCGCTGCGCATCGACCACCCGGCCGCCGCCGCGGTGCGCCGGATCATGGACGACATGACCGCGGTGCTCGCCGCCACCACGACCACCACGACCATCATGGCCGCCAGCTGAGCTGCTCCCCGACCCGTCCCGGAGCCCCTCCTCTCAGCGGCGCTGCGGCGCGCGGGTGGTGCGGGCGGTCGCCGGGGCCGTCCACGGATCCTCCGGCCAAGGATGCTTCGGGTACCGCCCGCGCATCTCCTTGCGCACCTCCTGGTAGGGACCGTCCCAGAAGGAGCGCAGGTCGTCGGTGACCGCGAGCGGCCGACGGGCCGGGGAGAGCAGGTGGAACAGCACCGGCACTCGCCCGCGCACGAGCCGCGGCGTCTCGGCGAGCCCGAACAGCTCCTGCAGCTTCACCGCCACCACCGGCCGGGCCGACGGGTCCTCCGGATCGGGGTAGTCGATCCGGGCGGTGGACCCCGAGGGGACCGCGAGCCGCTCAGGCACGAGCGAGTCCAGCTCCGCCGCCTCCGGCCATGGCAGCAGCGAGCGCAGCCCCGCGACCAGGTCGATCCGCTCCAGGCGCGTGGTGCGTGCCGAGAGCTGCGGGGCGAGCCACGTCTCGAGCCCGTCCAGCAGTGCCGCCTCGTCCATCGCCGGCCACGGTGCCCCGAGTTCGCGATGCACGAGTGCAAGCCGTGCCCGCAGTGAGGTTGCCGCCTCGCTCCAGCTCAGCGCGCTGAGCGCGTCGCGGCGCACCGCGGCGAGGACCGCGGGGACGGTGTCCTCCGCGGTCGCGGCGACCGGGGTGGAGGCCAGCTCGATCGCGCCCAGCGCCCGGCGGCGCCGAGCCCTGACCGTGCCGTTCTCGAGCACGGCGGTGCGCCCGTCGACTAGCAGCCCGGCACCGAGAGCGAGGGCGTCGGCCTCCGCGAGCGGGGCGGCGGCGCGCACCACCGCGCCGGTCCCGTCGGCCGCCCGCCCCTCCGCGCGCTGCACCTCCCACACCGCGAGCCACTCGACGCCGAGCAGGCCGCTGCCCTCGGGCAGCGCGGCACGCGTGCCGGAAGCGAGCAGGTAGGAGCGCGACCCCTCGCCGACCCGGCGCGCGATCCGCTCGGGCCGGGCGAGGGCGAGTACGGCCCCGGCCTGCTCGGCCGGGTCGGTCGCGGAGATCCCGGGCTCCTCGGGCGCCCCGCTCCTCGACGTCCCTCCCGACGCGAGGCGGGTGAGACGGTCCCGCTCGCGCCGCCACCGCTCCGCTCCCGGGACGCGGCCCGACCGCAGGTCGGTGAGCAGTCTCGGAAGGTCGGCGCCTGCCGGGCGGTGGTCGTCCGAGACCGCGGCGACCACCTCCGCGGCGATCTCCGCAGGCCGAGCTGCGGTGCTGTTCTGTGGCAGGCGGCGGGCGCCCTCGAGCAGGGCCCGCGCCTCGCGCACCCCGATCGGCAGGCGCGCGACCCGGGTCCCGGCCGGGGTGGGGCGGCCCTCGTCGTCCACGAGATCCAGGGCCTGGAGGGTCTGCTCGGCGGCGCGGATCTCCGCGGCAGGCGGCGGGGTCAGCAGCGGCAGACCCTCGCCGCGGGGCGTGCCCCAGCAGGCCAACCACAGCGCCGCATCGGTGAGGTCCGCGGCCGTGATCTCCGGCGGGGACTGCGCCGGCATGCCCGCGAGCTCCGCCTCGGAGAACACCCGCACCGCCCGGCCCGGGCCCTGACGGGCGGCACGGCCCGCGCGCTGCTCGATCGCGGCGCGGGAGGCGCTGACGGTGACAAGGCCCGACATGTCCCGGCCGCGGTCGCGCCGCACCTCGCGGGACAGTCCCGCATCGATCACCAGGTGCACGCCGGGGACGGTGAGGGAGGACTCCGCGAGCGCCGTGGAGACCACGATCCGGGGCGGCTCGCCGGGGCGGCGCCCGCTGGTCGCGCGGTCCTGCTGCGCGGCGGGGAGCCGGCCGTGCAGTGCCAGCACCTCCACCTCGTCGCTCCCCGCGCTGACCAGTCCCTGCAGACGATTCACCACCTCGTCCGCCTCCCGCGCCCCGGGCAGGAACACGAGCGCGTCGGTGCCCTGCTCGCGCTGGGCCCGGGCGGCCGTGCGGGCGAGATGGTCGAGGTACTCGCGGGTGACGCCGCGGGCGTCCAGGCGCGGCGCGGGGGAGGGGGCGTGCTCGATCGTGAGGGGGTGCAGGGCGCTCGGGACCTCGACGATCGCCGCACCGTCCAGCACCTCGGCGACCGCCGCAGCGTCGAGCGTCGCGGACATCGCCCCGACCAGCAGGTCCTCGCGCAGCTGCCCGGCCTCGGCGAGCATCCCCAGCAGCAGATCCGTCTCCAGCGACCGCTCGTGCACCTCGTCGAGCACGACCGCGGCGACCCCCGGCAGCGACGGATCGGCCAGCAGGCGTCGCAGCAGCACACCCGGGGTGAGCATCTCGACCGCCGTCTGCGGGCCCACCTCGCGCTGCCCCCGCACCGTGAACCCGACCGGCCCGCCGAGCGCGCTGCCGTCGAGCGAGGCGAGGCGCCGCGCGGCGGCGCGCACCGCGACCCGGCGCGGCTGCGTGACCAGGGTCAGGCCGCCCGTGACGTTCGCGACCAGCGGAGGGACCAGGGTGGTCTTGCCGGTGCCGGGCGGGGCGGTGACCACCATCGCCCCGCTGCGCGCAGCCTGCTCCAGCTCCTCCCGTGCGTCGGCGACGGGCAGACCGGCCCCCACGGCGTCGAGGTCGAAGCGATGCGGCGCAGGGCTCGGCGCAGCGGCGGACGCGGGGGAGGGAGCCATCCCTCCATGATGCCGCGCCGCGGGTCGAGCCCCGCGCGACCGGCCCGGCTGGTCCCCGTCGGCCGTGCCCCGCGCCGTCGACACCCGTCCACCACCCCGCCACCTTCTCCACCCCACCGGTTCATCCGGCGCTGATGGGATCGTCCGGACCCCCTCGCGATCCCCAGGAGCTCGCGTGCGCCCCAGCCCCCTCCACCTCCCCGCCTGTCGAGCCGCCGTCGGCCGCGCCGCCGCGGTCACCGGCACCCTTGCCCTCGCCCTGCCGCTGGCCAGCACCGTCATCGAGCCCGGTGCGCTGCTCGTGCTGGACCACGAGAACACCGTCGACGGCGGTTTCGACGTCGGCCTGGTCGGTGCGGACACCGTGCGCCTGTACGCCGCGGACGGCACCACCCTCATCGACGAGCTGGCCTGGACCGAGCACGCGCCCGCCACCTACATCGTCGTCGACGGGCAGATCGTCGCCTCCGCCGAGCCGACCAAGGGCGCCCCGAACTCCGGCCCCTACGTCGCCCCCGAGGTCCCGGGCGATCACCCCGATGCCGACGCCATCGACGTCACCGAGGTCTTCTCCGACGGCGACGACTGGGTCGAGGTCACCAACGTCTCCGATCGCGAGGTCGACCTCTCCGGCTGGTACCTGCTGGACGAGAAGGACATCCCCAACGAGGTCCCCGCCTACGTGCCCGACGGCACCGTCCTCGCCCCCGGCGAGAGCTACGTCTTCACCGGCATGCCCTACGGCCTCGGCCGCGGCGACTCCGCCCGCATCTTCACCCCCGACGGGGTTCTGGCCGACGGCACCACCTGGCCCGCCGGCGAGCATGCCACCCCCTCCTGGCAGCGCGGCACCGACGGCACCTTCTCCATGAGCCGCGTCGCCACCCCCGGCGCCCCCAACGCCCTCGGCGACGTGCCTATCAACGAGACCAACTCCTCAGGTGACGACTTCGTCGAGCTGAAGAACCTCGGCGACGCCCCGGTGGACGTCTCCGGCTACCGCGTCCTGGACGCCGAGGACGACCACGTCTACGTCATCCCCGGCGGCACCGTGATCGCGCCCGGCGCCCTGCTGCTGATCACCGGCGACCAGCTCGGCTACGGCCTCGGCGACGAGGGCATGGTCCGCCTGCAGGATCCCAGCGGCGCCCTGCTCGGCCAGCTCTCCTGGACAGCGCACGTCACCCGATCCTTCGCCCTGTGCGCCGACGGCTACCTCCCCTCCGGTGCCGCCACCCCGGGCGCCGAGAACGACTGCGGCGAGCCCGAGGAGATCGTCGGCCAGCAGCTGCCGACCGACGGGAACCTCACCGTCAACGACGAGGCCGACGAGTGGGGCGAGGACCTCTCCGGTCTCGACCTGCAGATCCTCGAGGACGGCACCCAGGTGCTGTGGGGCGTGAACAACGACGCCGGCCAGATCTCCCGCCTCGTCCAGGACGAGACCGGCATCTGGCAGCAGTCCGAGGGCTGGCCCACCGGCGGCAAGCACACCCGCTTCGCCGACGGCACCGGCACCCCCGACGGCGAGGGCATCTCCTTCGGCCTCGACGGCCGCGTCTACGTCTCCGCCGAGCGCGACAACGACAACTCCGGCGTCTCCCGCAACACGGTCCTCGCCTTCGACCCGGCCGCTGAGGGCGACACCCTCACCGTCGTCGCCGAGTGGAACCTGACCTCCCTGCTGCCCGCCACCGGCGCCAACGGCGGCATGGAGGCCGTGGAGATCGTCCCCGCCAGCGCCTTCGCGGAGCTCGGCGCCGACGTCCCCGCCGCCGAGGCATACGCCTTCGTGGTCCTGGAGACCACCGGCGACGTCTACGCCGTCGCCCTGCAGTCCGGCGGCGAGGCGACCCTCGTCGCGACCCTCGCCTCCCCGCTACCGGGCCTGATGGCGCTGGACTACGACACCGCCTCGAACACCCTGTGGGCCTTCGCCGACGAGGCGCTCGAGGGCCGCTCGGTCCTCTACGACCTCTCCGCCGCCGACCCGGCCGCGGCCCCAGTCGTCTTCGAGCGCCCCGACGGCATGCCCGCGAACTTCGCCAACGAGGGTATCGCCCTCGAGCCCACCGACGTCTGCGAGGACGGCGTGCGCCAGGCCTGGTTCTCCGACGACGCCGACACCGACGGCCACGCCCTGCGCGGCATCGGCCTGATCGACGAGAACTGCGACGCCGCCCCGGCCGTCCCGGGCGGTGACGAGGACGACGACGAGGAGGAGCCCGCGCCGAGCGGCAACAACCGTCCTGACTGGGCCGGCCCCGAGGGCAAGGGTCCGGAGTGGAAGGGTCCGGAGGGCAAGGGCAACCAGGGCAAGGGCCAGGGTCTCGCCAACGGCAACGGCCCCGACTCGAACAGCGGCAGCGCTCCGGGGCAGAACAGCGGCAAGGCCCCCGAATGGGCCGGCCAGAAGGGCAAGGGCGCGAACGGGAACTGACCCCGCCCGCGACCTGAGCGCAGCGCTGCTGCACTCGCCCCGCTGACGCACGGCGCAGCGGTCCCTCCTCACAGGGGCCGCCGCGCCGTCGTCCGTTCGGGGCTGCAGGGACAGTCGCTGCGAGGGTCAGTCGATGAGGTCGAACTCGACCTGCTGGGTCCCCTCGCACACGCTGGTCACCGACAGAGTCCACAGATCCAGCGTCACGATCTCCCCGAGGGTCATCGGCTCGATGTCCCGGGCGGGGCTGTCGCCGATGGTGGCGCGCAGCTGCGCCTGATCGCCCTCGATGCTCACGAGGTCCACGGTCAGGCTCTCCCCGGCGCGCTCGGGCAGGTCCGGGGTCGCGGAGGTGCCGACCTCGGTGAAGTAGGCGCCCTCGCCGGTGCACGGCTCCGGCGGCACGAAGCCCTCCGGGGCCGGGGTGACGGGGTAGGGGTCCTGCGGGACGGCCACGGCGGTCGCCCCGCCCCCGTCGGACGCACCGGCGCCCCCGTCGGCCGCACCCTCCGAGCCCCCGGCGGCCGTGCCCCCGGAGTCCGAGGCGGTGGCCTCCGACGCAGCCGACTCCGAGGCGGCGGGGGAGGACTCCTCCGGAGAAGAGGAGCCGCCGGTGCAGCCTGCCGCGAGCGCGGCGACGGCGAGCATCGAGGCGACCGTGCCGAGGACCGCGCGGGCGCGGGACGGACGACGGGCGGTGGCGACTCTCATGGGGGACCTCACGACGGGCGGGCGACGACAGGCGTCACCGTAGCGGAGCGGCTCCGCCGTGGCACCATCAGGGGAGGAGCCCCGCGCGGAGACCGACGGGGAGCACGCGAGAGCACTGGAGGGGGAGCGATGTCAGAGAGTCCCCGGTCGCCTCGACCGCGCCCCACACCCCGGGCGCTCGCCGGCCGCACCGACCCCGCCCGCGCCGTCACGCCGGTGGACTACACGGCCGTGCCCCGGCGCCGAGCGGAGAGCGACGCGAGGGGCGCCGACGCCGCGGGGCCGTCGGCCGACCCCGAGCACGACGACCCCCAGGCGCCGGGCTCCCAGCCCTCGGCCCGCCTGCCCCGCCGTCGTGCTCGCACCGTCCAGCTCCCGCGCCCCGCCGCGCCCGCCCCCGCGGACGCCGTGCACACCCTGGACGCCTCCGACCCTCGTCCGCTGCCGCGCCCCCTGCGGATCCGCGACGAGGACATCCGCGCGGTCGGCATCGCCGACGTCCGCTCCGAGGAGATCGTGCAGGCCGTCGCCGACCCCGAGGACGCCTGGACCGCCGACGCCGGCACCAGCGACCACTTCCAGCGCGGCGGGCTCGTGGTGCAGGTGCGCCGCGCGGACAACGCCGTAATCGGCCTGTTCTCCACCCGCTACGCCCTGTCGGTGCGGCCCGAGAAGTACCAGCCCGCGCTCGACATCGCGGACGACGCCGCCGGGCACAGCACCCGCGGCGGGCAGGGGACGCGCCACCCCACCACGCGCCGGGAGCTGATGCGCAGGATGGAGGACGCCGGGTTCGTGATCACCCCCGGCGCGACCCACGGCCGCGTCACCCACCCCGATCACCCCGGACTGGTGCTGCCCTTCGCCTCGACCCCCTCGGACCGGCGCTTCACCCGCCACGCGGTCGCCCAGATCCGGCGCGTGTTCGGGATCGACCTGCGGCGCTGACCGGCGGCGCTGAGCTGCGAAGGACCCCCGAACAGGAAAGTGCCCCGGCTCGTCCCCACGAGCCGGGGCCATCCCTTTCCCCCGCGTCCCGGATCAGATGGATCCTGCCTCCTCCTCAGTCAGCAGGTCCTCCGGTGACGCGTTGGGACAAGTTAAACCCCCCTCCCAGGAAAAGCACTGTGCCGAGGCTGGCGATTTGCTGAACCGGGGGAGTCGGGGGCGTGACGGGGCGTCATCCGGATCCATGACAGATGTGATGGGAGGGGGTGCGGCGGCCTTCCTAGGGTCGAGCCATGGACGCCTTCACGCCCGTGATCACCCTCCACGCCCTCGCCGCGCTGTACGTGCTCCTCCTCGGCCCGGTGCAGATCCTGCGCCGCCGCCGCGACCTCGCCCACCGCGTCCTCGGCGCCACCTGGGTCGCCGGGATCGTGGTGACCTGCGTGACCAGCTTCTGGATCGCGCCCGACGGCTTCTCCTGGCTGCACGGCCTGTCGATCTGGACCCTGGTCTGCATGGTCGCGGCGCTGCTGGGCATCCGCACCGGCGACGTCAAGGTTCACCGCGGCTTCATGATCGGCTCCTACCTGGGCACCCTCGCCGCCTTCGCCTTCGCGGCCCTGGTGCCGGCGCGGCTGATCGCGCGTCTGCTCGCCTCCGAGCCGGTGGTCGCGCTCGGCACCGCCGCCGGGGTCGCGGTGATCGTCGCGATCCTCGCCGTGAGCGTGGTGCGCGCGGCGGGGGAGCGCGGGAGCGGGACCGCGGCAGAGGATCGTACCGCGCGGGTCGACCGGTCGGTCAGCCGACAGGGAAGCTGACCTCCTGGCCACCGGTGCCGACCTCGTCGGTGTAGCTGACGCGGTCCAGCGTCGCGTCCCCGGGAACGTCCGCGTACAGCTCCGCGACCGCCTCCTCGCCGGGCGCGATCTGCGGCCCTGAGGTGGAGAACGCCCCGTAGCGCAGCGTGTAGGACTGCCCGTCCTCGTCGTAGAAGAGGAAGTTCTCCCCGGACAGGCCGATGTCGCTCGTGCCGTTGTTCGTGATCGTGACCTCCACGCCCACGAACTTCCCGTTCTGGCTCTCCAGCACGTCGTCGTGCGTCTCGAGCGTGGTGTCCTCCGACGTCGGGCCGATCTGGACGGAGATCGACGAGGCGCCGTCGGAGACGGCGTCCGACTCTGGGGGCTCGGTGGGATTCTCGGCCGGGCGATCGGTGTCCAGGTCCGTGCTCGGCGGCTCGGAGGTGGGGATGCCCGTGGTCGGGGCCTCAGTCGCGCGGTCCTCAGTCGCGGGGTCCTCCGACGCGGGGTCCTCCGACGAGGTCGTGATCGGGGCTCGGGTGGGCTCCTCCGCGTCCTGCCCGATGACGAACAGGCCGGCACCCGCGACGAGCACCACGATCGCGACCAGCAGCGCGCAGCCGCACGACAGGGCTATGAAAAGCGGGGCCCGGTTCTTCCGAGGAGGCGCGGGCGGCGGGGACGGGTAGCCGCCCTGGCCGTTGCCGCTCTGCCCGTACCCGCCGGACGGTGCGCCGTAAGGAGTGCTCATGGGTATCCCCGCCTCGCCGCCGCCCTCCGCGGCCTCGCCGTCGGCCCCGATCGGCCGCTCATCGCCACGCTAACGGCGCCGCGCCGGCCCGGCCATGGGGAGGACTCCCCATGCACCTCCTCACACCGCATTGTCGGACACGCGGACAGAAACTTCGACATACTGGGGCGCGTCCGGAAGACCTGCCCACCCCCGGCGGGCCGGCCTGGGAGCACTCCTCGCAGTCGTCGGCGCCGTCGCACGAGAGATGACCTTCATGCTGACGAGACTCCACGACCTCCTCCACCTGCGCACCTCGCCGGTGATCTTCTTCGGTTCGGCGGCGATCATCCTCGCCTTCGTGCTGGGGACCATCCTGTTCACCGACCCCCTGAACGCCGCCGTCTCCGGCGCCTCGGACTGGCTGCTGACCAACCTCGGCTGGTTCTACATCCTCGGCGTCACCACGTTCCTGGTGTTCCTCGTCGTCATCGCGGTGGGGCGCTTCGGCCGGGTGAAGCTCGGCCCCGACGACGAACCGCCCGAGCACTCCGGGCCCGCCTGGTTCGGGATGCTCTTCGCCGCCGGCATCGGCTCGATCCTCATGTTCTGGGGCGTGGCCGAGCCGATCAGCCACTTCGGCGACCCGCCGCGCGGGGCCGACCTCGGCATCGAGGCCGGCACCCGGGCCGCGGCCAAGGACGCCATGAACTTCACCTACTACCACTTCACGCTGCACACCTGGGCGATCTTCACCCTGCCCGCCCTGTGCTTCGCCTACTTCATCCACAAGCGCAACCTGCCCCCGCGGGTGTCCTCGATCTTCCAGCCGCTGCTGGGCGAGCGCATCCACGGTCCGATCGGCAAGGCCATCGACATCGTCGCGATCGTCGGCACCATCTTCGGTGTCGCCGTCTCGGTGGGCCTGGGGACCCTGCAGATCAACGGCGGCCTGAACCAGCTGTTCGGGGTCCCCGAGAGCGCCGGCTGGAACCTGATCATCATCGGCGTGGTCAGCGGCCTGGCCCTGATCTCCGTCTCGCTCGGCCTGAAGAAGGGCATCAAGGTACTCTCCAACCTCAACATCGTCGTGGCCGTGCTGCTGCTGATCTTCGTGCTTGTCGCCGGTGGCTCCACCCTGTTCGTCCTGAAGGGGACGCTGGAGAGCTTCGGCAGCTATCTCGTGAACCTCCCCGAGCTCGCGCTGTGGAACGACACCTTCGCGAACACGGGCTGGCAGAACACCTGGACGGTCTTCTACTGGGCGTGGACCATCACCTGGTCGCCCTTCGTGGGCATCTTCATCGCCCGCATCTCCAAGGGCCGCACCATCCGCCAGTTCGTCTCCGGCGTGCTCGCCGTGCCGTCCGCGTTCTCCGTGCTGTGGTTCGGCATCTTCGGCTACGCCAGCTTCGACATCGAGCTGCGCGGCGAGGGCGGCCTGGTGGACCGGGTGGTCACCGACGGGGACATCCCAGGTGCGCTGTTCGCCTTCCTCGATCACTATCCGGCGTCGTTCCTCGTCTCGGTGATCGCGATCGTGCTGGTGGTCATCTTCTTCGTGACCTCCGTGGACTCCGCGGCGCTGGTGACCGACTCGATGGCCAACGGCCACGAGGACTACAACCCGCTGGGCCAGCGGATCTTCTGGGGCCTCGCGATCGGCCTGGTCACCGCGACCCTGCTGGTGTTCTCCGGCGAGGACGGGCTGACCGCCCTGCAGTCCACGATCATCCTCGTGGGCCTGCCCTTCTTCGTCATGGGCTGGTTCCAGATGTATGCGCTGCTGCGCGCGCTGCGGGAGGACGCGGGCGAGCTGCCGCAGATCCGCACCCGCGAGTGGGCGCAGGTGCTGCCCCCGGAGGAGTACGAGCGCCGCGAGGAGGACGACGAGTTCGACACCGAGGACTACGTCGTCGAGCCCACGAGCACCACGGGCGTGCCGGTGATGAGCGACCTCTACGAGGACCCGGACGGTCCCGGGGACGAGACGCCGACGAGCGGTACCCTGCCGGCCCGCACCGGCAGCGCGCGTGCCCCGCTCCCGGAGCACGGGCGCGACGAGTCGCGCTGAGGTCCGACCTGCCCGACCCGGACGGAGAGAGGGCCGACGACCGCTGGTGCGGTCGTCGGCCCTCGTCGGGTCAGGTCCTGGTCGGCCCTTGGTCGGCCCCGGGGGCGGGGATCAGACGCTGACGGCGCGCACCGGATCGGCCTGGTGCCGGTCCGCGCTGCGGCGGTAGTACATCGCCAGCACCGCGCCGGAGAGGTTGTGCCAGATCGAGAAGATTGCGGCGGGCAGCGCGGCGGCGGGGCTGAACGCGCTCGCGGCGAGCGTCGCGGCCAGGCCGGAGTTCTGCATGCCCACCTCGATGGAGGTGGTGCGGGCGGCGCGCTCGCCCTGGCGCAGCAGCCGGGCGGTCCAGTAGCCGATCAGGTAGCCCAGGCCGTTGTGCAGGATCACGGCCAGCAGCACGATGCCGCCGGCGGCGACGATCGCCTCGGTGGAGCCGGAGACGACGGAGATGACCACCAGCGAGATGCCGGCGACGGAGATCCAGGGCAGGGCCGGGAGGATCCGGTCCACGAGCTTCCCGGCGATCAGGCGCACCACGAGGCCGCCCACCACGGGGATCAGCACCATCTTCACGATGGACAGCGCCATCGCGCCGGCGTCGACCGGCAGGTAGGAGCCCGCCAGCCACAGGGTCAGCAGCGGGGTCATGAGCGGGGCGAGGAGGGTGGAGATCGAGGTCATCGTCACCGACAGGGCGGTGTCCGCCTTGGCGAGGTAGCAGATGACGTTGGAGCTGGTGCCGCCGGGGGCGCAGCCCACGAGGATCACGCCGACGGCGAGCTCGGGGGGCAGCTGCAGCACGATGGTGACCAGCAGGCCGATCAGCGGCATGATCACGTACTGGGCGACCACGCCGATCAGCACCGGCAGCGGGCGCTTCACGACCAGGGCGAAGTCCGGGATCGTGAGGGTCAGGCCCATCGCGAACATGATCACGCCCAGGTAGATGCTGGTGTACGGCGCGAGGGTCTGGCCGAAGCCGGGGGCGAAGAAGCCCACCGCGGCGGCGAGGAGGATCAGGGCGGGGAAGACCGTCACCGCGATGCGCGCGGAGCGGTCCTCGGAGGCGCGGGCGGCGTCGACGGCGGGGACCGTGTCGGTTCCCGGCGCGGGAGTGGGGGACTGGGTGCTCATGGCCCGCACTGTACTGCCGAATGAGACGGCATCCCATGATGTGGACGCTTGGTGAGACAGGTGTCAGCGAGTGTCGTGCGACGGCGGCCGACGGGCCTGGCCGGCGCGCCGCGGCGTCAGGGCTTCTGGCGGGCGGGCACCTGCCAGGCGTGCACGGGCTCGCCGGAGTCGACGTTCGCGCGGTAGCGGCGGGTCATCTCCGCGAGCGCCTGCTCCCGGGTGCCGCCGCGCAGCTCGAGCGAGGTGACGGTGTCGATCTGCCAGCGGGCGCCGTTGCGGCCGGTGCGGGCGCGCTCGGTGAGGATCTCCTGGTAGCGGGAGATCACGTCCTCGTCGGCCCCCAGCACCCGCAGACCCTCCATGGCCTGCGGGATCAGCTGCTGCTGCAGCAGGTCCGCGACGCGGATCGGACCCACCTTGGGCCAGCGCACCCGCGCCTCCAGGCCCCAGCGCGCGCACTGCTGGAAGGCCTCGTCGGCCTGCTCGAAGCTCATCCGCGACCACAGCGGGCGCCGCTCGTGCACGAGCGAGGAGAGGATGCCGTAGAAGAACGCGGCGTTCGCGGCCATGTCCGCCGGGGTGGGTCCGGCCGGCAGCAGGCGGTTCTCCAGGCGCAGGTGGGGCACGTCGGTGCCGGGATCGTAGATCGGCCGGTTCCAGCGCCACACGGTGCCGTTGTGGAGCATCAGCTCGTGCAGACGGGGGGAGTGCCCCTCGGTGAGCAGCGGCTCCTCAGCCATCTCGCGGGACTCGGGGATCAGCGCCGGGAACAGGCGCACGTTCTCCTCGAACAGGTCGAACATCGAGGTGATCCACCGCTCCCCGAACCACACCCGCGGGCGCACGCCCTGCGCGGCGTACTCGGGCGGGCGGGTGTCCAGCGCCTGCACGAAGGTGGGCACGCGGGTCTCGTGCCACAGCCGCTTGCCGAGCAGGTAGGGGGAGTTCGCGGCGAGCGCGACCTGCGGCCCGGCGATCGCCTGGGCCGCGTTCCAGGCGGCGGCGAACTGCTCGGGCGGGACCTGCAGGTGCAGCTGCATGGAGGTGCAGGCGCTCTCGGGGGCGATCGAGTCGAAGGTGGTGTCCAGCCCCTTGCCCTCCCCGGAGATCCGCAGCGCGATCTCCTCGCCGCGGGCCTGGAGGACCGTGCCCTCGAGGGCCTCGTAGCGGGCGCCGGGGGCGCGCCATGTGTCGCCGTCGAAGAGCTCTTCGGTGATGGTGGGCAGGTGGCCGATGGGGATGATGCGGGCGCCGCGGGCGCGGGCGGCGGCGTCGGCCTTGTCGATCGCGGCGGTCAGGGCGTTCTCGAGGTCGCGCAGCCCGGACCCGATGGGGTGGGAGACGGGGAGGTTCACCTCGAGGTTGTAGCGGCCGATCTCGTGGACGTAGTCCTCGTCGTCCATGTCCTCCAGCAGCAGGTCGGAGATGAGCGCCGGGGCCATTGAGGGCTCCTCGGCGAGGTTCATCTCCAGCTCCACCCCGACGGTGCCCTCGTCCACGAACTCGGCGGTGTCCAGGAACGACTCGAACAGGTCGAGGTTGCGGGCCAGCTCCTGGCGGTAGCGCGTGCGCTGGGATCGGGTGTACTCGGTCGAGCCGATCTCGCGTCCCATGGTGACCTCCGGTCGGTGCGGGTGTGCCCGCTCATGAAAGCACGTGCGGGGACGCGGCGGGGAGGCCGGACCATTGCCGCCCGGTCGGCGCGGGCATAGCGTGGAGGTCCGCGCTCGCCGAAGGAGGCTCCGATGACGGACCTGCAGGAACGCTACGACCACGTGATCATCGGCGGAGGGATCGCCGCGGACGCCGCCGCCCGCGCGATCCGCGAGGAGGACGAGGACGCGACCATCGCGATCCTCTCCGCCGACCCCCACGGCCCCGTCTACCGCCCGGCCCTGTCCAAGACCCTGTGGACCGGGGACGACCCCGACCCCGACAGCCAGGACCTCGGCACCGCCGAGGCGACCGGCGCGGATCTGTTCACCTCCACCCTCGTCACCTCCCTGCTGCCCGCCTCCCGCACGGTCGTCACCGCCCGCGGCCACCGCGTCCACTACGGCACGGCGCTGCTCGCCACCGGCGCCTCGGCCCGGCGCCTGTCGGGGGTGGACGACCAGCGCGTGATGAGCCTGCGCACCGTCGGCGACTACCGCCACCTGCGCAGCCTCGCGGCCGACGGGGCCCGCGTGGTCGTCGTCGGCGGCGGCTACATCGGCACCGAGGTCGCCGCGGCGCTCACCCGCACCGGCGCCGAGGTGACCCTCGCCCACGGCGGCACCCGGGTCCTCGAGCACATGCTCCCGGACTCCCTGACCGGGCACCTCGAGGAGGTGTTCACCGACAGGGGCGTCCAGCTCGTGGGCGGGTTCCGGCTGGGCTCGATCGCGTCCGGCGCGACCCTGACCCTCCACGCCCACAACGGCGAGACCCTCACCGCCGACGCGGTCGTGCTGGGCCTCGGCGCCGAGCTGAACACCTCCCTCGCCCGCGCCGCGAAGATCTACACCGACCGCGACGCCGTGGTGGTGGACCCGCACCTGCGCACCAGCTCCCCGCACGTCTTCGCCGCCGGGGACATCGCCCTGTACGACGACGCGCTGCTGGGGCGGCGGCACGTCGAGCACGTCGATCACGCCGAGGCCTCCGGCGCCGTGGCCGGGCGCAACATGACCCGCCCCGAGGAGGAGCGGGAGGTGTACGACCACACGCCGCTGTTCTTCTCGGACCTCTTCGACGACGGCTACGAGGCCGTGGGGAACCTGGACACCTCGCTGGAGACGGTGGAGGTGTGGAACGAGGACCGCACCGCCGCGGTCGTGCACTACCTCGACGACGGCGCGGTCGAGGGCGTGCTGCTGTGGAACACGTGGGACTCCGTCCCCTCCGCCCGCCAGCTCATCGCCGACTCGCAGGAGGACGGCATCGACCGCGAGGACCTGGAGGCACGGATCGTCCCGGGCGGGTGAGATCGTCCCCGGCGGGTGAGATCCCCCGGCGGGTGAGCCTGGCCGGTCCGGCCCCGTAGACTTCCGGCCGTGCCAGCGACGACGCAGAACACCACCGCGAGCAGCCCCGAGAACCGCTCCGAGCACGGCGCCGCGAGCAGCCCCGCCGTGCGCCGGGCCGTGATCCTCGCCCGCGGCCTCGGCACCCGGATGCGCCGGGCCGACGACTCCGCCCGCCTGGACGCCTCCCAGGCCGCCGTCGCCGACAGCGGCGTCAAGGCGCTGATCGACGTGGGCCGTCCCTTCCTCGACTACGTCCTCAGCGTCCTCGCGGACGTGGGCGTCGAGGAGGTGTGCCTGGTCATCGGGCCCGAGCACGACGTGCTGCGCGAGTACGCCGAGCGCACCACGGGCGGGCGCCTCACCGTCACCACCGCCGTGCAGGCCGAGCCCCGCGGCACGGCCGACGCCGTCTCCGCCGCCCGCGACTTCGCCGGGGACGAGCGTGTGATCGTGCTGAACTCCGACAACTACTACCCGTCGGCCGCCCTCGCGGCGCTCGCCGCCGCCCCCGGCGCCGCCCTGGTCGGCTTCGACCGCGCCGCGCTGGTCGCCGGCTCGAACATCCCCGCTGACCGGATCCGCGCCTTCGCGCTCATCGCCGCGGACGATGACGGGCACCTCGCCGACATCGTCGAGAAGCCCGACGAGCAGACCCTCGCCGCCTACGGCGAGGACGCGCCCGTCTCCATGAACGCGTGGCTGTTCACCCCGGCGATCTTCGACGCCTGCGCGCGGATCTCCCCGTCGGCCCGGGGCGAGCTCGAGATCGTCGACGCCGTGCGCCTGATGGTCTCCGAGGGGGAGGCGTTCACCGTCGTGCCCGCCGCCGCGGGCGTGCTGGACATGTCCTCCCGCGGTGACATCGCCGCTGTGCAGGAGGCGCTCGCCGGCATCGAGCTGCGGCTGTGAGCACTGCGGGCGCGGGGGCGTCGGTCGGGGGCTCGTCGGTCGGGAGCCCGTCGGCCGACGGGGAGCGCCCGACGGGCGACGTGCTCGCCCAGCTCGCCGCCCGCGCCGGGGAGCGCCCGGCCGGCGTGAGCTGGTTCGTGCCCGGCCGCATCGAGGTGCTCGGCAAGCACACCGACTACGCCGGCGGACGCTCGCTGCTCGCCGCGGTCGACGCCGGCCACACCGTCACCGCCCGCGCCCGTGAGGACCGCACGCTGCGGGTCCGCTCCCAGACGGCCGACGGGGAGGTCGTCCTCGACCTCGACGACCCCTCCTCGACCCTCGACCCCTCCGGCGCGCCGGCCGACCTCCCGGCCGGGCACTGGGGCGGCTACGTCCGGACCGTCGCCGCCAGGCTCGCGGCGAACTTCCCCGGACGCCTCCGCGGCGCGGACGTGGAGATCACCTCCACCCTCCCGCTCGCGGCCGGGATGTCCAGCTCCTCCGCGCTCGTCGTCGGCCTCGCCCTCGCGCTGATCGACCTCGCCGGTCTCGCCGCGGATCCCGCCTTCACCGCCGAGATCACCACCCCCGAGCAACTCGGGGAGTACCTCGGCACCGTCGAGAACGGTCAGAGCTTCGGGAGCCTGCGCGGCGAGCGCGGGGTGGGCACCTTCGGCGGCAGCGAGGATCACACCGCCATGCTGTGCGGCGAGGCGGACGCCCTGGTCCAGTACGCCTTCTGCCCCGTGCGCCGCGAGCGCGTCGTGGCCTTCCCGGACGACCTCGCCCTGGTCGTCGCGGTCAGCGGCGTGGAGGCGGCGAAGACCGGCGCCGCCCGCGACGACTACAACCGCGTCTCCCTCGCCGTCACCGAGATCCTGCGCCGCTGGCGCGAGGACACCGGCCGCGAGGACGCGACCCTCGCCGACGCCGTCGCCTCCGGCCCCACCGCGACCTCGCGGCTGCGGGAGCTGGTGGTGGGGGAGGGGGCGGCCGGTGCAGGGTCCGACGGGTACCTGCGTGGGCGGCTCGAGCAATTCCTCGCCGAGTCAGAGCGCCTCGTCCCCGCCGCGGCGCTCGCCCTCGAGGAGGGGGACCTGGCCGAGTTCGGCCGACTGGTCGACGAGTCCCAGGCCGGCGCCGAGCAGGGCCTGCGCAACCAGGTCCCCGAGACCGTCGCACTGCAGCGCCTGGCCCGCCGCCTCGGCGCCGCGGCCGCGAGCGCCTTCGGGGCAGGGTTCGGCGGCAGCGTCTGGGCGCTCGTGCCGCGCGAGAGCGCCGAGGACTTCGCCGCCCGCTGGCTCGCCGCCTACCGCGAGGAGCACCCCGGACGGGAGCACGCCACCACCGCCGTCACCCGCCCCGGAGGCGCCGCCCGGCGCGTGGGGTGAGCGCCGACGCCGCATGGAGTGAGCGGGACGGGCCAGGGGATGCGCGGAGCGGCAGCGGCCACCGCGCAGGGCGCCCCTGGGACGGCGTGCGGCGGCCGTGTGCGCGGCGGAGCGCGTGACAGACTGGAGCGGTGAGCACGCCGATGAACAACTCCCTGCCCTGGCCCACCGGCGCCGAGGTGCTGCCGATCGCCACGGTCCGCCCAGTCCTGGACCGCCTCTCCTCCCTTGTCACCACCCACGCGGACGACGCCGCGCTGGTGCCCGGCCTGGCCGTCGCCGAGGAGGACGTGGCCGGGGACCCGCCGCCCGCCCTCGAGCAGCTCACCGACGAGCTCGGCGGGATCACCGTGTGCGGCCTTCCCGTGCTGGACCTGCTGGTCGAGAACCGCACCGACGTGGGCCCGTACACCCTGCTCGGCGACACCACCGCCTACTACCCGCTGTACGAGACCCCGGACGCGGCCGTGATCCTCACCCTGGACGAGGACGGCAACCCCGGCGCCGTGTACGGCATCGGCGAGGACCTCGCCCTGCAGCTCGCCGCCCGCGACCTGCCCACCTACCTCGGGCTGTTCGCCGACGCTCTCGAGGCGACCCTCACCGACCTCGCCGCTCGCGGCCCCGCGGCCGACGACACCGACGCCGACCGCACAGACGCCGCCGAGCAGCTCATGGACGCCCACCTCTTCGCCGCGATCCTCGGCATGGTCGAGGCCGACGACGTGCCCGAGGCGCCCTTCACCGCCCCCGGCGCCGACACCCCGGCCGGCGTCCCCGACGGCGCGCTCGCCGTCGCCGACCTGCGCGATGCCGAGCCCGGCACCCGCACCGACGCCATGGAGGTCGAGGTCGACGGCGACCCGCTGGACGTGCGCCTGGCCTGGAGCTCCGCCGGTCTCGTGCTGAGCGTCCACACGGACTGACCCCGGCCGGAAGGCCACGTCGGCCGCGCCGTCGGCACCCGGCCGCCAGGCCCGTCGGTACCCGGCCCCGTCAGCCGCGCCGAGGGGCACGGAGACGGCATCGGGGCAGGTCCGGGCATGGGTAGTCCTCCCCATGGTCGTGGGCGGGGACGCGCAATACGGTGGGCACGACACGGGGAAGCGGCGTCCGCGGACCACCGCGGCACGGGACAGGGGAACCGCAGGGGATGAACGGGATCTGGGGTGCGGACACCGACGCGCTGCGCACCATGGGCGCCGTCTGCTCGCGTCGCGCGGAGGCGCTCGAGGAGCTGGCCGGCCGCCTCGCCGCGACCATCGACGCCACCGAATGGACCGGTGAGGACGCCGAGCACTTCCGTGCCGAGTGGTCCGGCATCGTCCGCCCCGGGCTGCTGGACGGCGCCGTCGAGCTGCGCCAGCGCGCGCGTCGCCTGCGCGCCCACGCCGAGGAGCAGGAGGGCGCGTCGAGCCCCGACAGCATCGGCGGCGGCGGGGGAGGCATCGGCGGCGGTGGCAGCGGTGGCGGGCCTGGCAGCGGCGGGCCTGGCAGCGGCGGGTCCCGTGGGGGCGGGGCCGGCGGTTCCGGGAGCGGGGGAGCGTACAGCTCCGGCTATGGCGGCGCGCCCGGTGCAGGCTCGGGCGAGCCGGGAGCGGGCCACCCGGGAGCGGGCGAGCTGCTCGGCGCCGCGGGCGGCGTGGCGACCGGTGCGGAGGGCGCGGTCGGCGAGCTGCTCAGCGGCCTGTTCGGCCCGGAGCTCGGCCAGGCGCTCGCCGGCGGTCCGCTCGGCGATGCGCTCACCGCGGCCCTGCAGGGCGGGATGTTCCCCGCGGGCACCGACGCGGCCGTGGAGGCGCTGCTGGGCGAGCTGCTGGCCACCCCCGAGGGTCGGGCGGCATTCCTCGGCTCGTTCCTCAGCAGCGTGCTCGGCGGGGCGCTCGCCGACATGGTCGCGCAGGCGCTCGGGCTCGGCATGGCGCTGGACCAGCTGCTCACAGGCCTCGGCCTCACCGCCGGCCTCGGCAACCTGATCGGCGAGAGCGGCCGCCTGGGCGCGGAGGGCCTCGCAGGCGGCGCGCTGGGCGCGCTCGGCTCCGGGACCGGCTCGGCGCTCGGCTCCGGGATCGGCTCGGCGCTTGGCTCCGGGATCGGCGCGGGCGCCGAGGGCGTGCTCGGCGACGGGTCGGCCGACGGGGCCGCCGGGGGTGCGGCCGACGGGTCGGGCTCCGGTGCGGCCGACGGGGCTGGACAGAGCGGCGGCGCCGGGGAGGGCGCAGGCTCTGGTGGGGTGGAGTCCGGTGGGTCCGAGTCCGGTGCCTCCGGCAGCGGCGGATCCGGCAGCGGTGCGGGTGGCGGTGCTGGTGGTGCCGCTGGCGGTGCCGGTGGTGGCGCCGGAAGCGGTGCTGCGGGCGGTGCCGGGGACGCCGCGGCGACTGGGGCCGGCGAGAGCGCCGACGACGCGGTGCAGCCGGGCAGACCGCTCGGTCCCCAGGGCGTGGAGGGCCCCGCGATGTCGCCCGGCAGCGTTGGCGGCAGCCGGATCGCCCCCGCCGCGCTCGACGCGCCGACCACCCTGTTCGAGCGACTGCTCGCCAACCTCGGCGAACTGGTGAGCGGCATCACGGGAGGGTCCGCGACCGGCGCCGCGGTGGGCTCCGCGCTCTCCGCCTCGACCGGCCTCGGCGCGGCCTCCGCGGCGGAGGGCATCGGCTTCGGGGACGGCGGTACCCCCGGCCGCTGACGCCCGCTCGCGCGGGCCGCCCGGCCCGGGTCTACCCTGGTCGGAGTGCCTCGTCGCCCGCGAGGCCCCGACCAGGAGCATTGCCATGAGCGCGACCAGTCCTTCCGCCCCCGCCCCGGTGCTCGTCCTCGTCCCCGGGGTCACCGGCGCCCCGGCCGACGGCGGCGCGGCCTTCCACGTGGCCGACGCGACCGTCCCCCAGCTCTCGGTCACCGACCTCGTCGCCACCCGCGGCGACGGGATCTTCGAGACCATCGGCGCCTTCGACGGCACGCCCGTGAACGTCGGCCCCCACCTGGCGCGCCTCGCCCGCAGCGCCGAGATGGTCGACCTGCCCGCCCCCGACCTGGGAGTCCTCGCCGACGCGGTCGACGCCGTGATCGCCGCGCACGAGCCTGTCGCCGAGCTGAGCGTGCGCGTGATGTACACCCGCGGGATCGAGGGCGCCGGCGAGCCGACCTGCTGGATCCACGCCCGCGTCTCCGACGACTGGAGCCCCTACCGCGCCGGGATGAAGGTCGCCGCGCTCGATCGCGGACTTCCCACCAGCGCCCCTGCCACGAGTCCCTGGCTGCTCGCCGGCGCGAAGACCCTCAGCTACGCCGTGAACATGGCCGCGGTGCGCGAGGCGAAGCGCCGTGGCGCCGCCGACGTGCTGTTCGTGTCCAGCGACGGGTATGCGCTCGAGGGCCCGACCTCCACGCTGCTCGTGCGCCGCGGCGACACCTTCCTCACCACGCCCGTCAGCGCCGGGGTGCTCGCCGGCACCAGCGTGCAGACCCTCTTCGCGTGGCTGCGCGA